>NZ_JAECZA010000020.1:0-36717 GCF_016056275.1 Dendronalium phyllosphericum CENA369
CTCCCGACGTAAATACGCGCAGAAGCTGGACTATCGTAACATACCTAACAAATATTTCTGTAAGAGTGAGATTGAGGATGAAATTCAAACCGATATTTATCAAGCCACTCTCCTTCACAAAGAATTTGCCCAGGCTCTCAATGTAGTGATTCTGGTTAAAACCAATCTCAAAAACAATGCTTGCAGCCATGTCACTCTTTTTTCTAGTGACTTAGATTTATCATTTGACAAAATAATAGATTACTACAAACTCCGTTTTCAAATCGAATTTAACTTCCGTGATGCCAAGCAATTTTGGGGTTTAGAGGATTTTATGAATTTGAGCCAGACTGCTGTGACTAATGCGGCTAATCTTGCCTTCTTCATGGTTAATTTATCCCATCATCTTTTGGCTGATTTCCGTAAACATAATCCTGATTCTGGCATTATTGACCTGAAAGCTTACTACCGTGGTTTTCGATATGTCCGTGAAATGTTAAAAATACTTCCTCAAAAGCCTGAGCCTATTTTATTAGCCCAAATTTTTGCCAAGCTCACTTCTTTGGGACGTATTCATCCCCTTTCCACAGGCGTTGAAGCCTCGTAAATTGGTTAAGGTATTGCTTATGGAAATTTTTTAAATCTATTTTTTATTCTTCAAAGAGATATTTCAGCTTTAGCGTTCATTTATTAAAAGTTAATTTTCCCAGAGACTAGCCATAACCAAGATTTGTATGCTATAGTAATGAACGATTAAAAAATTAGGCTCAGTAGCTCAGTTGGTTAGAGCACGGGACTCATAAGCCTGGGGTCGTCTGTTCAAATCAGACCTGAGCCATTTTAAGTTCTAGGTAGCGGTTCATAAATCCAAGTTGAGAACCCGATTTTTATGTCAGAGATGGTTTCTAGTTGAAAGTTCATCATCTCATAACTATTGTACGGTGACACAAGCTTGTATCCTCATTAACTGAATACTATTGGATGTGGCGAATGACTTCAGCAACAGACCAAGCTTGAGCAACTGCACCTTTGGGTGTATGAGGTGCATCACCGTCAAAAATTTCGGAAATAGAGCCAAGACAAGCATCAGATAAAAAATGTTCCAATAGAGGTTGCCACTCAAAAGGTAGTGGCTGTTTGGGGTAAAAACGCTGCCAAGCACGGATAAAAGGGCCTATCAGCCAACACCAAACAGTACCTTGGTGATAAGCGCGATCGCGCTCCTCAAGATTACCGATGTATTTGCCCTGATATTCTGGGTCTGCGGGATCGAGGCTGCGAAGACCGTAGGGGGTAAGTAAACGTTTAGTGGCTAAATCGAGTATCGCACGCCCCTGCTGTTTCCCAAATCCACAATGGTGCAAGGACAACGCCAAAACAGCATTAGGACGAATTTGAGAATTGCGGCGATCGTCTGGCTCAATAGTGTCGTAAAAATAGTTTAACTGGGGATTCCAAAACTTTTGTAGGGAGACAGTTACCTGCTGTGCTTGTTGAGCGTAGCGCTGCGACTGCTTTGTCAGACGTACTGAGTCGCCCAACTTTAGTTTGCTCAATTGTTCTGCCCACTGGCTCATCCAACATAAAGTAGAGTACCAAAGTGCGTTGATTTCCACTGGCTTGCCACGACGAGCTGTGACAGGGTGTCCTCCAACCACTGCATCCATCCAAGTAAGGGCAACACCGCGAGCATCCCAACCAACTAGCCCATCGGTAGCATCAACTTGGATATTGAAACGCGTACCACCAACAAAGGCTTTGTAAATTTGCTGCACAACCGGGAATTGCTCTGCTAAAAATTGCCAGTCCTGAGTGGTTTCCAAATAAAGTCCTAAAGTTTCAATCCACCACAAAGCTGCATCAATACTGTTATAAAACGGTTCGGCATCAGCATCAGGAAAGGCATTAGGAATTAGACCTTGGTGGCAGTAACGTCCAAAAGTTTGTAACAATCCTTTTGCCAATTCAAAACGCTGCGGTACTAATGTCAAACCAGGTAAAGCAATCAAAGTATCTCGTCCCCAATCATTGAACCAGTGATAACCAGCAATAACTGTGGGCCCGTTAATTGAAGCTCGATAGACGATAAAGCGATCGCTTGCTTTTAATAGTTGCTGCCAAATTAAGGAGTGAGGAAGTTGGGGTTTTTTTGGGAGACTAGGGACTATGGGGAGTAGGTATTGCTTATTTTCCTTATCTTTCCAGTTTTGGCTATCTGCTTGAGATCCAAAAATCTGACACAGCCTTTCTTGCTCTGCTTCCACAGCTTCTGCAAATGTCTCACTGGTAAGGATACTTTGCTGTGGGTCGGGAAAACCTACCCGTGCTTCTAAAGTCACTGTATCTCCTGGGCGGAGAGCGACTGTTAAATAACCAGGGCTATAGAGGTCTTCCTTGTCGCCTAATCCTCGCTGCGTCTCTTCTAGAAACTCATAATTCCAGTACCAAACTGCGTCTGGCTGATATTCTCCTTGCGTCCAACGCAAATGCCAAGGTGTGCCAAAACGTCCATGAATAATTGCTTGTAGGCAGACTTGCTGTTCGCCAAGCATTTGCGAGAACTGTAAACCTGCGCTAGCAGCTTGCTGATGATGAAAATCGCGATCGCAGATCAACAGCCGCAACTTTAAAATCCCAATATCTATGCCGTCATAGCGATACTGAATTAAAATCCGATGGCAAAATTGACCTGAGGAGAGTATAGATTTGAATTCTTTCTTGCTCCCCAGCTCCCCAGCCTCCCACCCATAGGGCATGACTAATTGCCTGCTTAATTGCCAGTTATCCTCACCCCATATCCATTTGGGAACGGGATTAATATCGAAAGAGCGCAACAGTTTGTAGCCTGTCGGCTCAATGTTACCGCTACCCCAAAAATTTGTCCCTAACGCCACAACCTTTCCTGATACTTCCAAGCTTGCTTCTAAGTGCGAAACCAGCAGGGTACGCCCAGAAGGCGGATTTATAGCGGCAAATAGCCAACCGTGATAAGTGCGGGTGCGAATATCAGAAACAGTACCGCTGGCAAAACTTCCTAAGCCATTGGTGAGCAACCATTCTCTTGTATCTAAATCAGCCATTTGCTACTCAAAATCGTTATGACTATGATATAGTCGTAACAGATCGTAATCTAACTGTGAGACAGCCCTGAAAGGCGGGTTAGCCCGACTGAGGGGACTGCATTGCCTTGAAGGGTTCTCGCTTGCCGTTAGGCATTCCCGTAGACGCGTAGCAAGTTGCCACAGGCTAGGGAAGAGTAACCGAAAAGGTAACAGCGTGGATGGGTGAGTTTTACCTGACCCGAATTCTAACGCTAGTAGTAAGGATATAAGTTGAAGGAGAATTAGGTTAATGTCCCTCACTTACGGAACAGAAGGAAGCCTCCGCGTTGGTCAACAGGCTCCCGATTTTACAGCAACAGCTGTGGTGGATCAGGAATTTAAGACAGTTAAACTTTCCGACTATCGCGGTAAGTATGTCGTCCTGTTTTTCTATCCTTTAGACTTTACTTTTGTTTGCCCCACTGAAATCACAGCGTTTAGCGATCGCTACGATGAATTCAAAAAAATCAATACGGAAGTCCTTGGGGCTTCCGTTGACAGCGAATTCTCTCACCTCGCTTGGATTCAAACCGATCGCAAGTCTGGTGGGGTCGGCGACCTGAATTATCCTCTAGTCTCCGACATCAAAAAAGAGATTAGCGCCGCTTACAACGTTCTAGACCCAGCAGCGGGCATTGCCTTGCGTGGTCTGTTCATCATCGACAAAGATGGTATCATACAGCACGCCACTATTAACAACTTAGCTTTTGGTCGCAGCGTTGATGAAACCCTGCGGACATTACAAGCAATTCAGTACGTTCAGTCTCACCCCGACGAAGTATGCCCAGCAGGTTGGCAACCAGGCGATCAAACAATGGTTCCTGACCCAGTGAAGTCCAAAGTTTACTTCTCTGCTGTCTAGATTCCATTAGCTAGAAAACTCTAACCCAGCCTATTGGAGTCGAGGGTACAATAATCATAACCACAGATAAACACAGATACATAACAAACAGTATCTATCTCCGTGTCTATCTGTGTTTTTTCATTAGTATAGGATTAACAATAATCAGGGGTAAAAATATGGCAATTTCAACTGATTTTAGTGGTTTATTTAACGAGCGGTTCTTCCGTAATTTCTTACCAGTTCCAGCTACAAATCATCTCAGACTAGGAATAGGAACGCCAGATTTTCAACTACCAGATATCACCAACGGAATGTTTGTAAAATTATCTAATTATAGAGGCAAACAACCAGTATTGCTTGATTTTACGCGCATTTTTACTGAAAAGCAATATTGTCCTCTTTGTTTTCCTCACATTAAAGCTTTGAAAAAGAACTACGAGCAATTTAAAAATCGCGGCGTAGAAGTTTTGCTGATTACTAGTACTGACGAAAAGCAAAGCCAAATAGTTGTGAAAGATTTAGGTTTGCAAATGCCATTATTGAGCGATCCTAGTTGCCGTATATTTCGTACTTACCAAGTAGGGCAAGCATTAGGTGCGCCTTTACCAGCACAATTTGTATTAGATAAAGAAGGAAAACTTCGCTATTGGCATTTATTTTCTTTTTTAGATCGCAATGCCAGTATAGAGACATTGTTAGAACAATTCGATTTAATTAATAGCGACAGCTAGACGAGACAAAATCAGGCGAAAATCACTTTTTACTTTCAAGAATTCAGCAAATACAGATATTTTGAACGGGCATATTAGGAATTACCTTCTGTCTGCTGAAATAGCTCTTGTTGTGAGTTCTTCAGTGACAAGTTGCTCTTCATGCCAAAGTAACCCATTACCCTGTTCTTGAATGAAAGCTTTAGAAATCAACGGTTGATTAAAAATTTAACGCAAATTCAACACCAATTAACTTTTAGTTCAGTTGTGCTGTAAAAACTCAACTTTTGGTAATAAAGGGTCGCTCACAATTCCCACACCAGTGAAACCCCAGCGTTTAAGCAAGCTTCCCAACTGCGTGCCAGGAATAGATTCCACAGCAAAGCGGTTTGCCACTTCTGCGGCATGAGCGTTGAGATAGCTTAAAGCATCAAAGTTTTCCCGAAACAGTAACAAATAACCTGCTGTCTCAGCAGTGGGACGAGCTGTGAGATAACGACCGTCTGATTTAGAACGCAACAGATAATAAACTTCGGACAGCATGGAGAGGGGGAGATGAGGGAGATGAGGGAGATGAGGGAGATGAGGGAGATGAGGGAGATGAGGGAGACAATTCTTCACTTCTGCCTCCTGCCTTCTGCCTTCTGACTAATGACCACTGACAACTGACCACTGACAATTAAGATTCCAAACGAATTCGAGGGTCAGCTACCTTTAGCAACAAGTCAGCTAGCAAATTACCTACATTTAGCAGCACTGCACTCATGACCAGACTTGCCATCACTAAATACTGGTCTTTAGCTATAACTGCTTGCAAAGTTAACCTTCCTAAACCAGGCCAGTTAAAGAACTGTTCGGCTATAAATGCACCGCTTAATAAACTTGCTAACTCGAAACCTAACAAAGTAATTAGGGGGTTAATAGCATTGCGCAGAGCATGGACGTAAATAACTCGATTTTCTGGCAATCCTTTGGCACGAGCCGTTTGGATGTAATCTTGACGCAAAACGTCTAATAATTCACCGCGAGTAATTCGCTGTAAACCAGCAAAGCTAGTGATACTCAAAGCGATGGTA
The DNA here is from genome assembly GCF_016056275.1 of Dendronalium phyllosphericum CENA369. Classification (GTDB taxonomy): domain Bacteria; phylum Cyanobacteriota; class Cyanobacteriia; order Cyanobacteriales; family Nostocaceae; genus Dendronalium; species Dendronalium phyllosphericum. The sequence goes on from NZ_JAECZA010000020.1 coordinate 5,711, forward strand.
GGTAAAATCATGTGCCAGCTAATATCTACGATTTTACCGAACCACGATAAATCAGCATGGTCGATGCTAGTCATACCGCCTATGGGGAAAATAGGTGAGGTGACTTGAGCAACTATTAGTAGAAATAGGGCAGTGATAAAACTAGGAAATCCTTGCCCAGTGTAGCTAATTACTTGTAAAATCCTGTCTGTGGCTCGATTTTGCTTAACAGCAGCAATAATCCCCAAGGGGATAGCCACTGCCCAAGTGAAAATTAAAGAAGCGATCGCTAACATTAAAGTAGCAGGAACTCGCTCCCACAAAAGAGAACCCACAGAGCGCTGATAAACAAAACTTGTACCAAAATCTCCTTTTGTAAAGATTCGCCACAACCACAGCCAAAACTGCTCTACCCATGACTTATCCAGACCAAACTGCCGCCTCAATTCCTCAATTCGCTCTGGAGAAATTTTCGGATTTTGCCGCAGGGTATCTATATAATCTCCTGGAGACAATTTCATGATGAAAAACGATAATGCCGATGCTAAAAACAAGGTTAGCAGCGCTTGTAATATCCGCTTTACCACATAAACAAAAGTCTCACTCGTGACTAGCTTAATTAGCCAATCCCGACTTGTCTCCATAGAAATTCTTGTAGATGTCATAGCAATTTGTTAGTTGTCAGTAGTCAGTTGTGAGTCAGTGTGGTCTTGGGGGTTTCCCCCATGAACAACTGATGAACCCGAAGGGTCAGTAGTCAGTTGCTCAAAACCGCTGACTATTGACCAAACTAATATTCAATCAGGGAGATAATCGGCACATCCGGCAGATGTTTACGCCCTTGTAAATCCCGTAGCTCGATAATAAACCCAAAACCCACTAATTCGCAGCCAATTTGTTGCACCAACTTTGCCGTTGCACTTGCCGTCCCACCTGTGGCAATTAAATCGTCTACAATCAAAACTCGGCTTCCTAGCTGCAATGCATCTTGATGAACTTCCAAACAGTCAGTACCATACTCTAATTCATATTCAATTGAGTGAACAGCTGCTGGTAATTTACCTCTTTTGCGGACGGGAATAAAACCAGAACCTAATTTGTAAGCTAGAAGCGAGCCAAAAATAAATCCCCGCGATTCCATGCCAATAACGTAATCCGCTTGCAAACCAGCATCAATGCATTCTTTTGTAAAAAAGTCAATAGTATAGTGCAGTCCTTCAGGATCGCGCAGTAAAGTAGTGATATCACGAAATAAAATTCCGGGTTTAGGAAAATCTGGAATATCACGAATTAGAGATTTCAAATCCATAAAATAGTGATTAATAGTAAGGAGTAGGGTGTTAGAAGTTAGGCATGAAAGGGGAAAAGGTTAAAAAGAAAGGGAAAAAACTTTGTTTAATTCCTTTTCCCCTTACTAAGACGAAGCTTGTCAGCAATCCTCAATTCCAGATACCTGAAAAATCGTACACTATAATGTCATACGCATGAGGTCATCTGCTTGGGTTCAAAGCTGCTGTTTCGCAATCCATTGACGATACTGAGAATCTACACCAAGCTAAAGAAGGACTGAGGATTACAATACAGAGGGTTAACTGATGAGTTAAAAACTAGATTTTATGTATACGGAACTTTCAGTAGAACAAGTGGGTAATGTATATATATCAGATAGCTTTGCTACTGCCACAATTCTAATGTTCTTGTTTGGCTACTTAATCTTAAATTAGTTGCACTAGTTTTACCGAGTCTGTTAGAAGCGCACAAGGTATTTTATCGAATGAATGTCTCCGCGAGCATATCGCCGTTTGATAGTCCGACTCCCCCATCGTTGCCCATGATGCTGGACAATTTACCAGATCCTGCGATCGCAGGGCAGGGATGTCCTCCTAAAACCAGGTTGCAAATCGATCTTATTTTACTGGCAATTGAAGCTTTAGAGCTTGGTGGTTCTGAAGCTATCCTGACTTTTGCTGAAGAGTTGGAATTGAAAGATATTATTAAGGATCGGGTGAATTTGTGGCGAATGCGTAGCTCTAATCCCATGCGAAGAGCGCATATCCGTCGTCCGCTAACAATAGTTGAGGCGAAAGCTTTAGTGGTAATTGCTTGCTACATAGCTCGGCGTTTAACAGTTGTCATCCGTCAGTTGATTGCGATATACCAGCAAATGCATGAAAAGCAGCTTCCCCTAGAGCAAAATTTGCGACTATCTAATTATTTAGAGCGGTTTAGAGCGCATTTTAAAAGTAGAATGAATGCTCGGCGTTCTGGCGTGCTGGCATTAAGTTCTGACGAAAAATTAGATGAGTTAGCAATAAATTTGTTGGGACAGTTATTATTTTGTACTGGCACTGCTGGAATGCAGCGATTCTGGATTAGTCTTTTTGATGGTGAAGTAGATTGATATTCCTCACAGATGAGTCGGGGAAATTCTTAAAAGCGGCCGACAGGCGGTGCGCCACCCGCTATGAATCAAAGAAACACTTTTTTCTTCCCAACAACCCTACACCCTTACACCCTTACACCCGTGTTTCTGAAGAGGTTATATGAATATACAACGTAAGTACAGTCTTCCTAACTGTACGCTGCTTTTAGAGGGTTTAAGCGATGCTTCAAGGGCTGCACACTTTCAGGAATTGCGACCGGAACTGTCAATATTGGTAAATGCAGAATGCCATTTATCAAACCATAACCAGCCTTTGATCGGAGGACGAGAATTTTTTGAAAGTTTGGTGAGGGCAGTCAGTGGCTATGCTCAAGAATTCTTGAGTAACGTGCCGAACCCGCAAGCACATAACCAGGACTCGGAGTTAGTGGAGTTTCAGAAAATTGGCACTAACCGACACAGATTAATAGTGCATTCCGAGAGTACGCCAGATGGTTTTGAGTCGAATCCTAACTATAATAAATCGCCTATTCAAATTGATTTGAATACAGTACAGCTGTTTGATTTAGTCGAAGCTGTAGATCAGTTTTTCGCGGATACTCAAACTTTACCAGAGTTATCACTAGAATTACAACCAGTTGCCAGACGTTATGGCAGTACGAATCGAGTTTTGCTCAAACAGGCAGTACCTGCAACTATTGGAGTTTCCAGTTTAGCAGTTGCAGCGATCGCCTTTAGTTTAATTCCGCCTCCAGAGGTACGCCCCCCACAGCCGAAATCAGGCGAACAGACTAGTTCTGCAATACCTAGCAGCAATCCTGGTGCATCGCCGACAACAACGCCCGCCGCGACTTCAACTCCAATAACTACTGCTAGTCCAACAGCAACTCCCATTGCTGTTGCTACTTCTACAGCAACTGAAAAACCCGCAATTACAGATTTAGAAGCACTTTTAAATACAGTTCCCGAAATTGTCGATCCATCTCAGCTACGTCTATTAAATCGCCAAGTTTATAATCAAATCAATCCGGCTTGGACTAATCGTTCGGCATTGAAACAAGATTTAGTCTATCGTGTAGGTGTGGCGACAGATGGGGCGATCGTTGGCTATAAAGCAGTCAATAACGATGCCAATCAAGGAATAGAGTTAACTCCTCTACCCAACCTACTTTACAATCCTGCTAGCCGTCCTTCTGTTTCCAACGAACCAATTGCTCAATTTAAAATCGTGTTTACTAACCAAGGTGTATTGGAAGTTAGTCCTTGGCGAGGATACGCTAAGACACCTGAAGTAGTTGGTTCAAAAATCACTGAACCCAAGACGGTTAAGGATTTAAACCAAAAGCTTTACAACGCGATTCGGCAAAACTGGGGTGGTACTCCTACATTCACGCAAGATTTGCAATATCGAGTAGCGGTGAATAAAGATGGTACAATTGCCGACTACGAACCCTTAAACCAAGTTGCCTTTGACTATTTTCGGGAAACACCATTACCCAAAATGTTCCAAGCAATTTACGGTTCAAATGTCGCAGCTCCTAATACCAAAGAACCTCTGGCTCACTACCAAGTAGTCTTTCAGCCCAGTGGTAAACTAGAAGTGACTCCTTGGAAGGGATATAAGTAATTCGTAATTGTCAAATATGAATTACGAATTACAGATTTAGCGAGTGATTCGTCCCATATAATTCCCCCACAATTGAGCGGCTTGGGCGCTGCTGCCGGATGTAGGGGAATTATTGTCATTTCCCAGCCAGATACCAGTCACGAGGCCGCGACTGGGAATAAAGCCAATAAACCATAAATCAACATTTTTATCAGTTGTGCCAGTTTTACCAGCTTCGCCTAGTCCAATGGCAGCACTACGACCCGTACCTCTGGTGATTACTCCCCGCATTAAACTAGTCATTTCATCTGCTACCCCAGTGGATAAGACTCTTCTATTAGCGTCGGGATCTTGATCGAAGGAATACACAACTCGGCAGGTTTTTAAATCGTTGCGATCGCTACAATCACTACTATCTAGAATCCGGCTAATGGCATGGGGAGGGTTCCATACACCGCGATTGCCAATAGCACCAAAAGCACCTGTCATTTCTAAAACATTGACTACGCTTTGACCTAACACTAAACCAGGAACCGGATCGAGGGCTGACTTGACTCCTAAGCGCTGTGCCATTGCTACTACTTTATTTAGTCCTATTTCTCTAGCTACTCGCAGAGCGATGGGATTTTCTGAAAGGGCCAGCCCTGTGGCAATATCGAAACTAGTATCGGCTCCAGCACGACAGGGTTTGTATGTAAAGCCTTGCCAATTTAAAGGAGCGCAGGAATAAGTTTTAGATGCTGGAATTCCCTGCTCAATGGCAGCAGTGTAAGTAAAGATTTTGAAGGTAGAACCTGGTTGCCTTTTAGCTTGGACGGCGCGATTGAACTGACTTTTTTTGTAATCAGTTCCACCTACCATTGAAAGAATAGCGCCAGTTTTAGAATCAAGGGTAACAAGCGCTCCCTGGGAAAAACGGTAAGCTGAACCAGCATTGTTGACGGAACTCCGCAATGTTGATTCTGCTTGCGATTGAATTGTCGGATCGAGCTGAGTTTCAATTATATAATTACCTTCTCTGGCAGCTCCTTCTCCTAAAATTGATTCCAATTCTTGAAAGACGTAACTATAAAAATAAGGAGCAATTGTCTTTGATTGCTGTTCGCAGACTTTCGGGTTGATTTGGATTGTTGAACGTCTAGCTCGATTTGCTTCTTCTGGTTTGATTTTGCCCATCTCCACCATTCGCTTAATGACGCGATTGCGGTATTCAGCAGCTTCTAATTTATTGGGGCCATCTCCACAAAAATCAAAAGCATTAGGAGCAGGTAAAATTCCCACTAAGGTTGCAGCTTCTGAAAGAGTTAATTCTTTCGCTGACTTGCCAAAGTAATATTTTGCAGCATCTTCAAAGCCAGAAGTATCAGCTCCTAAAAACACCCGATTTAAGTAAGTCAGCAAAATCTCATCTTTGCTGTAGAAAGTTTCTAGCTTCAAGGAAACTATTGCCTCCCGCAATTTGCGTCCGAGGGAATCTTGGCTGCCAACATAGTCGCGGAATAAACTGCGAGCTACTTGCTGGGTGACAGTACTGGCTCCTTGCTGTACGTCGCCACTGCGACTGTTGATCAAGACAGCACGCAAAATTCCCAATGGATCGACCCCAAAATGCCAGTAATAACGACTATCCTCTGATGCCACTACAGCAGCAGGTAAATAAGGGCCAAAGTCCTGCAAGCGCTTCATATCTACGTGAGCGGTAGTTCGCGGCTCACGCAGAGGGGTAGCTCCGTCACGGGCGTAAACAATTACGGGGGCGCGAGTAGCTGTAGGTAAAGGTCTGACCGAAAATTTTAGCCATTCTACGCCAACTACCAATGCTAAAAGGGCGCTGACACCGCCAACACCATAAGCTGTCCAAGTTGCAGCTTTGACATACCAAGCTGGCGGATCGACGTATTGCAATCGCACGGAAGCAGCGAGTTCTGGTGGCCCTAAGGTGAGAATGTCGCCATGACGCAGTTCTAAGGAAGTGAGCCGCCGTTTACCACGGTAAATGCCATTAGTTGAGTTTTCATCTTTGATGACGAAAACAGGGGTGCGCTGAGTAGAATCTCGTGACAGTGACAGGTGAATTTGGCTGACTACTGGATTGCGAATGACTATATCGCAGGATTTAGAACTGCGACCGAGTACGTAGCGATCGCCCAACAGCGGATATACTTCCGCTTTATCCGCCCCCGCATCCTGCACCCAGATTTCTGGTACTTTGGCATTAGGCTTGAGCGCCAGTTTAGAAAAGTCAACTCTTGCTTGAATTGTATGTACTGCTTGAGTCAGTTGACCAAGTAACGTTTGTGGCTTGTGAGGGGGTTGGGGAGAACTCATCGGCTATTTACTACATCACAATTAATTAAAAAAAGAATCAGGCGAATGGCTATCTCAATCAAGAATCTTTCATCATTTTACTCATAAGCCAAACCAGAAAGTAATTTACTGAATTTTTGTGGTTTTAATTTTAACAGTCAATTTATCCATAAAGCGTAGATTTATTTAATTCTATATATGACTTTCCTGTATATCCTGAAATTCTAATCGTTATTCTGCAATGCTTATTCGATTTCCTATTTTCTTTGGAATCACAACAACTTGCATTTCTAGTTTTGTATTTCTCAAAACTATAGTTGGCTGTATTAGCAGATTCACACTTTTGCAAGCAAAGATAAACATCTTCATTTAGGAAGATTTTCTGTAAGATAGAGTCTGGTTTAATGAGTCGAGAGTTCCGTTTCCGTGTGAGGTTAATTTAATAATGAAGGGAAAATCTCTGTCTTTGATTGGTACAGCCCTAACTTTGGCACTCACAGCTAACGTTGCTGTTGGTCAATCGAGTAAATCCCAAATCGCTCAATCCAGTGGCTCATCCAATAGTTCAGCACCGGAAATTAAACTCTCACCAGAAGGTTTTAAAATTCTGTGCGAACGTTCTCCTCTAAATTCCCGTTGTCAAGGCAATACATCAGCTACGCCCAGCACACCTGGCAGTACTACAGTACCAGCGACCGAGCCTTCTAGTGGCAGTACTCCTGACACTACGACAACACCAGGAACTGCCCCCTCTGATAGCAGTACCCCTGGCAGTACGACAACACCAGGAACTACGCCCTCTGATAGCACTGCCCCTAACAGCCCAACTGCACCAGATAATACAACCCCGCCAGACTCCACTAGTCCTGGTAGCACAACACCCGGGTCGGAAACAACCCCCACTACCCCCAGCAACATAACCCCAGCACCAGGAACAGAACCCACCAGTCCCGGTAGCACAACCCCTGGTTCGGAAACCCCAACAACACCTGGGTCGGTCAAGCCTAACAACTTAACTCCTATGCCAGGAAGCCCATCACCAGATTCTAGAACTCCTGGTAGCACTAGCGAACCAAGTGCTAGTCCTAGTACAGTTCCTGGTTCTGGCTCGCCAACAACTCCTAGCACTGGTAATTAATTTAGGTATCAACTGATACTTAGTTACCAAAAATAATATTTGGTGCATCTGAATAGATTCTAGATGTCAATCGTTAAAACCCTTTCTCATGCTTCTGAAAAATCAGATTGAGAAAGGGTTTTAGTATTTACTAACTATAGCTGTAGTCACTAATATTAGGACAGTGTTGATTGCTCAAAGCCTTGATTTCACTTGGCTTTATACTCAGCAAGCCCACTTGCGTGACTGTCGGGGAACCCGCCCAACACAGTGGCTACACCCTGCGGGAAGCCCTTCGGGTTAAGGGGTGACGCTCTTGCTAACGCCACTTTGCCAGACGCTCGTTCGCGTAGCGTCTCCCTTTGGGAGAAGACTCGCTAACGCTGCGCTAACGACGCAAAGCGCCAAGACGGCAAGTGGACTTACCAAGACCGCGACCCCTTCACTGCAGAAGCGTCTACAGAACTCAGCACTTTGCTATATTAATTTATCTAAGTGATTGTGTAACGATCTATGTTTGCAACTAGAGTTCTGGAAGTTCTTGTTGTAAAAAGCGATCGCCATAATCTAGATTAGCGTGACCGATGATTTGAAGTCGGTGTTTTTTTGAACGAAGCAATCAGCAAACAAACAATCCCAATACTGATACACGAGTCTGCAATATTAAATACAGCAAAGTTAATCAAGCGAAAATCAAGGAAATCAATCACATAGCTTAAAACAAAGCGATCGATACCATTACCAATAGCTCCACCTAAAATTAAGCCATAGCCTAACTGCTCCCAAAGATTTAATACTGGGCCAATCAAGGCAAATACTATCAATGCTAAACTTACAGCCAACGATAGCCAACGTAATAAATCTACTCGTCCGCTAAGTATACTAAAAGCTCCACCATCGTTGGTAACGTAAGTGAAGTGAAATATAGTTTGTATTAAGGGTAGCGAATGTCTGTATACGATCTCGCCTGTTTTCGAGTCTATTACCGTTTCTAACGGCCAAGATTTATATACTCCCACTACCCAGTTTTTTGTGAGTCGATCTAATATAACAGCTAAGAAAGCAACAACCCAGAAAAGGCGATTTTTAAATAAAACCATGATGAATTAGTCAATAGTCAAAAGCCAACAGCCACAAGCCAAAAGTCAACAATCAACAGCCAATTTCTAGACTAGAGACTCTTGACTGGGGACAAATGACTAATAAAACATTAAGTGACGTAATACATATGCTATTACGGTAACGGCACACACTACAGTTAATTGCCCTGGTATTGCAAACCAAGAGTATCTGAGGATTGCTTCTATCAATGGCAAATTTTCTGTGCCTTTCCATTGAAAGAAATAACTAATCATCAGATAAGTAATGCCGCAGATGTGGATAGTTAACAAGCCACAAATACAACTAAAGGCAAGAGTTTCGAGTCGAGGTCTAGCTTTAAAGGCAAATAAGCCACAAATCCAGGCCCCAGGAATAAAGCCTAAGAGATAGCCAAACTGAGATAACCTAACATAACCAATACCGCCACCATCAGCAAATACAGGTAACAAAGTTAACCCCATAACTAAATAGGCAATTTGCGAGAGTGCACCTGCGTTTTTGCCCCCTAAACAGCCTACCAATAACACTGCACCAACTTGACAGGTAACACCTAAAGAAAAAGTCTGAATTCCGTACTTACTCCAACTCCCAGGGAAAGTGATGCCATGGGCCTCTAGAAATGTGCCACCCATTGTCAGAAGTAAGCCAATCATCGACCATAGTAATTGATTGGAAGCAGCAAACATTTATTAGGCAAAGACGAAAAAGCAAAAAAGAAAAGCAACAGCAACCGATACAGGCATTAAATTATCTAATTGAAATTAGTGCTGAGAGATTAATAAGAAGTACCATATTTTTTGTCTGTTTGATAAACGGCTTTTCCGTTTCTATCATCATGACTTGAGTAATATATGGTCTATTGGCGATCCTGACTGAACTAATGCGCTCGTTATATAGTAAAATAGCTAACAGCAAATTTTGTAGTCATGCTAGGTTTTCAGTGTATCGATCGCAGTTGGCGAAACAGCATTTTATATATACTTTTTGTCTAGGCGATCGCTGTGCTTAACTTGAGACACTCTAATTTTATCCTTCTTTTTTCTATACTTTCTGTGGCAATAGTTTGAGCGACTAGAATGTCTGAATAACTGCTTCGCTCTAACCCAAACAGAGAATTTGTAATCTCTGTCAGCACTTAAAGCACAATCTCATTATCATATCGTGCTTTTTACTACTTTGTATAGATTTTACAACTAAAGTAACTAAACTTTAATAAATATTAAATTATGTAAATACCCTTCGCAGGAACGCAACTTGCAAAGGCTATCGGGTAACTCGAAGGGCGCAGTGGCTAAACTTTTCTGTGACAGTGGCGAGTTCCAATCCCCCACAAAGAGCGTTCTGACTCCTGAATTCTGACTTGGGAATTCTTCTTCAAACTTGAATTTCTGACGTTGAAGTATAAAATTTGTCTAACATTGAAAATTTAATTTTGTGAAATTTATTTAAATAAATACCATTTTTTTGATTTGTTAACCTTACGTTTACCTTGAACTCTGTCGTTTAAGGGTATCTTAGAAGCGCTCACCTGGAAATTTATAAAAATTGACAGCGATGCTCTCACGTATAGACGTAACCAAAAAACACAGATTTACAGCTTCTATTTCAGTATTAGCACTAACACTCAGCCTTGCAGCTTGTGGCGGACAGCAAGCCTCTGACAACAATGCTAGTACAGATACACCTTCTGGGACAGCTAAAGATGCTACAGCATCCAATCCAGCCAAATTAGACCTAGGTGGCAACGTAGCCTTAACTGGGGCTGGTGCTTCATTCCCAGCACCACTATATACAAGTTGGTTCACAGACTTAAACAAAAAATATCCGAACCTACAAGTTAACTATCAGTCAGTTGGTAGCGGTGCTGGAGTTGAGCAATTTATCAAAGGTACTGTAGACTTTGGTGCCAGCGATGTTGCAATGAAGGATGATGAAATCCAAAAAGTACCACAAGATAGGGGCGTACTTTTACTTCCAGTAACTGCTGGTAGCATTGTCATGGCTTACAACTTGCCAGATGTTCCAGAACTGAAGCTACCACGGGCAGTTTACACCGATATCTTCCTAGGCAAAATCAAAACCTGGAATGACCCCAAAATTACTGCTGCTAACCCAGGGGCAAAGTTACCCAATGTACCGATTACAGTTGTCCATCGTTCTGATGGTAGTGGTACTACAGGCGTATTTACCAAACATCTCAGCGCTATTAATCCAGAGTGGAAGAGTAAAGTTGGAGAAGGCAAGACTGTCAACTGGCCTGTGGGAGTTGGTGGTAAAGGTAATGAAGGCGTGACTGCTAGCATTCAACAAACTCAAGGTGCGATTGGTTATGTCGAGTATGGCTACGCCAAACAAACCAATATGAAGGTTGCTGCTTTAGAAAACAAAAGTGGCAAGTTTGTAGCACCAAGCGACCAATCGGCTGCTAAAACACTAGAATCAGTAGCTTTACCAAGTAATCTCCGCGCCTTCATTACAGACCCAGAAGGGGCAGATTCTTATCCCATTGTCACCTATTCATGGATTCTGGCTTATAAGAAATATCCAGATGCAGCCAAAGCTAAAGCGATAGAAGCGCTGATTGAGTACGCTTTGACTGAGGGTCAAAAGGCTTCTCCCGAACTTGGGTATGTTCCTTTACCTCAAAAAGTTGTTTCACAGGTAGCTGCTGCTGCCGATCAAATTAGCCCAGACTATAAAATTTCTGTCAGTGGCAACGGAACTAGCGCTAGCAAATAGGCTAAAGGAGTATTCAATAGCTTTGAGCCAAAACGTGAGGCATCTACAGGCAATTGCTCATCGCTCTCGGCATTAGTAAATATCAATTCTGATGTACTGATGTCTATGCTTTCAAAGATGACACAGCGACAATTTTACTAAATCTGGTTCCTTCTCACATTTTCCTCTGTTTAATAGTTAAAGTCAGTATTCATGACTACAAATTCTCAAAATCTGCAAGCAGCAATTAAAAATCGCTCCGAAGTAGAAAAGTCGCTAGATCGAAGCTTTATTTGGCTAACTCGGATTTTTGCGCTCTCCGTTGCTGCTACTTTATTATGGATTGCTTTTCAGGTGGCTCGTGATGCCTGGCCTGCTATCCAAGAATTTGGTTTGGGCTTTTTAACAAAAAGTACTTGGAATCCTGTCAACAATGACTATGGAGTGCTGCCTCAAGTTTATGGAACTTTAGTCAGTTCTTTTATTGGTTTACTAATAGCTGTACCTATTGGTGTTGGCACTGCTGTTTTATTAAGCGAGAATTTTCTTCCAGCTAAAGTGCGACTAGTGTTGGTGTTCTTAGTAGAACTGCTGGCAGCTATTCCTAGCGTTGTCTACGGTGTATGGGGCATTTTTGTTTTAGTGCCAATATTAACCAATTTAGGAAAATGGCTCAATAGTTATTTTGGCTGGTTACCAATTTTTAGTTCGCCTCCCACAGGGCCGGGAATGTTGCCAGCTGGAGTCATCTTAGCGATTATGACTTTGCCAATCATCACGGCCATATCTCGCGATGCATTGATTTCTGTACCTTCTAGTTTACGCCAAGCATCGGTAGGACTAGGAGCAACTCGTTGGGAAACAATTTTTCAAGTTCTGATTCCAGCTGCTTTTTCTGGCATTGTCAGTGCGGTGATGCTGGCACTTGGTCGGGCAATGGGAGAAACAATGGCTGTGACAATGTTAATTGGCAATTCCAATAACATTAATATCTCACTTTTTGCGCCAGCCAATACGATTTCTTCTCTACTAGCAAACCAATTCTCCGAAGCTAGTGGTCTGCAAGTAGCGGCTTTAATGTATGCTGCTTTAGTTTTGTTTGTTTTGACATTGATAGTCAATATCTTGGCCGAGTTTATTGTTCTTAGAGTGAAGCGACTGTAGCATACTTGTGGTTTGAATTATGACTTCTCATTTCCCCGAAAGCAGTCTGACTCGCGCTCCGATGTCTCCCAGGACGCTGTTTAATACAGCAATGACTGTGGTAGCATTCATTTGTGGATTATTGGCGCTTTTACCTCTGCTGGCAGTACTTTCTTATGTCTTGATTCAAGGCTTTAGTAGTTTAAGTCCGAGTGTATTTACAGAACTACCACCCGCACCTCTGAGACAAGGAGGCGGTTTTGGTAACGCTATCCTAGGAACATTGTTAATGGTGGGAATTGCAGCCCTAATTAGCATTCCCTTTGGTGTGATAGCAGCGATTTATTTAACTGAATTCAGCTCTGTTAAGATAGCGAGATGGGTACGTTTTGCTACTAACGTTCTCAGTGGAGTGCCTTCTATTATTGCAGGAGTATTTGCCTACGGGATTGTAGTTTTAACATTAGTAAAACTTAATTTAGGCTCTTACTCAGCTATAGGTGGAGGATTTGCATTAGCAATTTTGATGTTACCAATTATTGTCAGAACCACTGATGAAGCTTTACAGTTGGTATCGCAAGATTTGCGACAAGCATCTGTGGGGTTAGGAGCAACTAACTTTCAAACGGTAACACAAGTGGTATTACCAGCCGCTCTGCCAGCGATTGTCACAGGATCGACTTTAGCGATCGCCCGCGCCGCTGGAGAAACCGCACCTTTATTATTTACGGCTCTTTTCTCGCCGTTCTGGCCTGATGGTTTATTTAAACCTACAGCTTCTCTTGCTGTTTTAGTTTACAACTTTGCCATTTCTCCTTTTAAAAATTGGCAATCACTAGCTTGGGCTGCGTCTTTGATTTTGGTGTTGATGGTTCTTATCACCAGCATCATAGCTCGCTGGGCAACTCGCCAAAAAGCTTAGTGAAAATAGAATAAAAAGGGCGTACTACTTAATTCCCCAAACTTACACTAGACCATTTATGGCTTCCAATACCAGCACCGCTAATAGCACAGACACTGTTTTACGTACAGAAAACCTTAACATTTACTACGGTAACTTCTTGGCCGTGCGAGATGTTTGGTTAGATATCCCAAAACATAAAGCTACAGCCTTTATCGGGCCTTCTGGCTGTGGTAAAAGTACGTTACTGCGATGCTATAACCGTCTCAACGACTTAATTGAGTCATTTCGGGCGGAAGGTAAGGTTTATTATTACGGTAAAAACTTGTACGCACCGGATATCGATCCTGTAGAGGTGCGTCGTCGGATTGGTATGGTATTTCAAAGACCTAATCCATTTCCTAAATCAATTTATGACAATATTACTTTTGGCGCGAAAATTAACGGCTACAAAGGTAATATGGACGAGCTTGTAGAACGGAGTTTGCGACAAGCAGCTTTGTGGGATGAAGTAAAAGATAAATTGCGGCAAAGTGGCTTATCTTTATCTGGGGGACAGCAACAAAGATTGTGTATTGCACGGGCGATCGCAGTGCAACCGGAAATTATACTGATGGATGAACCTTGCTCTGCTCTCGATCCGATCTCTACCCTGCGAGTTGAAGAACTGATTCACGAATTGAAAGAACAATACACAATCGTGATCGTTACCCATAACATGCAACAAGCTGCGCGCGTATCTGATATGACTGCATTTTTCAATGTGCAAACAACAGAAAAGGGTGGTCGTAGCGGTTATTTAGTAGAATACGACTCGACAGAAGTAATTTTCAACAATCCCAAACAGGCAGACACACGAGATTACGTTAGCGGCAGATTTGGTTAAATATTGCACATTTCTTGTGTGAATCCATTAGGAATATTTTGCTTTCCAACTTCGCAAATGTGAAAATGCTGTTATTTAGCAATCTCAGTAAGTTTGTGCAAATATCATGCGTGACTGTTAATTATTAATAGTCACGCAATCTTTTTATTGGGCGAACCAACTAAGGGCAAATATATAGCTGAGTGCTGAGTAAAAACTCAGTTACTGTAAGCTTTTGAGCAATTGCAATTGTCCTAAAGGGTGTGAATACGGCTATACTATCAAATCAGATTAACCCGTCCACCGGACTGCCTCACCAATCGTACAGAATTCATACTGAATTCTGTTTGATAAAGCTGGTTAACACTGACTAAGAAATACTACGATTCAAAGTCAAACTGGCACGCGGAGTCTTCCGCCGTCGCAGCCACAGTCCCAGCAATAAACCAATTACTACAATTGCAGTGAAGTAAGTCAGCGAGATCAACCGGACAGACATTGGTGGGGCGACACCTTCGACTGGAATATTCTCTGCAACTTGGAATGGTTGAAATTTCCGAGTGGCGTTTGCTTGCGGTGCAACCTCGACAACAACGCTATGCGGCGCACCATCAAAAAATTCCTGTTCCCACGCCAATTTGCCGTTGCTATCTGGAGTACCTTCATAAGCAAATGCCACCCAATTATTCTCTAGTTGAGTGGTTGTTACCTTGAACACAACATCTGTCACAGGTTGGCTAGTTTTGGCATCGCTAACGCTAACCTGCAACTTGGCAGGTTGACCCACAGTTGCACTTTGGTCGCCCGATAGTTGCATATAAAGTCCTTGAGACTGCAATTTAGCGGGCTTACTAGAGAGGGGAACTTCTTCTTCCATACCTGGCATCGAATGATGATGCGATTCCGCTAGTTCAGCGCTAATGTTGACGAATAAAAGTGCAGCGATCGCTACTACAATCAATCCACTCAACAATAATCGCACCTTTTGCGGGACAATTTCTCCTGATTGAATTGCTTGTCTGTCCCCAATCACCCAACCTCCTAGTAGCCCAACTAAGAGCAAAATCACAACCAAGATGCCAAAGTAGCGGAACTTTAAGGGATTTTCCGGCAGCGTCAGTGTCAGTGTTTGCTGAATCGGCTCAAACGCATTGGCAACGAGCGGATTCACTGCTACCAGGAGTTTATACGTTCCTCGGATCGGTAGGGTTTGTTGAACCTGCAATTGACCTGTTGGTGCATTGCCTTCAATGTCCAGTAACTTTGTGCCCTCGACGATTGGAAAATCTGTTGTGAACCACACGTTTTTAGGACGGGTGAACAATTGCAAGTGGATTTTAGCATTCTTTAAAGATTGCCCTTGAGCATCAACAGCTTGCAACATCAGCTGCACTGGCGGATTGTAGTGCCCCGATCCCAAGACTGTAGTGGCTTCAGCCTCAAGGGGTTGAACTTGATTAATCGGTGGATTGGTTGTTAGCCGCACCGATGGTTGAGGGGATTGGGAAAGTCCAATCCAACCATACAGGATAATTGCGATCGCGCAAATCGCACCGATCGGCTTAGACCACTTCAGTTTTGTCATTCGATTTCTCAGCTCCTGCTAATCATTGACTCAACAGACTAATGGCAACTTACCATCAGTGTATGGTGACGCAGAGTATGAGTTGTATCATGGATAGCGGGGTATGTACTGAAATAAATTGTCCAGAGAGTCAAAGAACACAGTCCAACATAGAGCGCCGATTGTACGGGCACTGATAGCACCCGACGGGTGACTTGTTGCTGAATCGAACTAGAAGATTGAACTGTCATTTTGTACCTCGCAGATCGAAAAATATTGATGATAGAACTGTTAACGCATCTTAGGGGGCATTCTGGTGGGGAAGTGAATTTCCCAGTTTCACAGTTAGTTGCTAGCTAGAATTTCCATTACGTCTTCCCCATTCTTTTCAGTAGTTGCTCTGCAATAAAACTAATTATTAAGCAAATAACACAATAACTTAATTTTTACTACAGTGCAAATCTGTATATTTTTCTGTTAATATAATTGAAAAATATAATTATTTTTTAGCTAAATTTACTGAGTTTTTATTACCCGTAATTTCAGATTTCACACCTGAAACATTGGTTAACTAACTTTGCCAGAGAAGCGCAGATAAAGCTTTGTTTTTAAGCAAAATAAGCGGAATTTATTAAAAAAATATAAAAAATCTGAGGATTCCCGATCGAACATGACTTGACCTGTAACAGTTAATCGGATAGCCTTAGCATTCAGATATGTTGTATGAGGGAAACCTATGAGCAAAAAATTAATTCTTAATTTGCTTTCCAGTTCGGCAATTTTTACTTCGATGATCTCTACGCTGGGGATAATTAATCCTGCCCATGGTAGTGTTAACCTTACCCAGCGATTAATACACACCAATGATGGTCGTACCTGTATCACTAATCCTCACGGTCTCAAAGATTTTGTGTGTATTAAAGATTCAGAGAGAGATCCTAACGCTCCTCCTCCACCCAAATCAATGGTAGTTTCATCGCTGCCTTCAAGTAACGCAGTTGCAGAACTGAATTTTACAGATGAAGAAAGCGACATGGCAATTAGGGTATTTAAATGTGACTGCCCATATTGCATTAATTCTTTACGTCAACTGCGCGGTAGTGGTAACTTGGTTTACTAACATTTGCTAGTACTTCACCATTGTCACTGTAACTTCTAATTTTGAGCATATTTGTTTTAGCCCAAATTTTGTATAGTAGGGCAATTAACTGTGTAAAAACAGAACTGCCCTAATCAAGTTTATTCAACCACCTCATTGACTGGGAATCGATCGATTAATTGCATAGCTCTGTAGGCATTACGCTGCAACGAATCTGGTAAATTAGGAACGTGAGGGATCTGGGATAATAAATCCAAAGTTCGACGTAGAATTCTGACTACGTCACCTTCATCTAAGGTGGTATTTTCGCAGAGTTCTGTCCATTCCGTTCCTAAAGCCCACTGTTCTACAAGAGCAATTAAGTTGACATATCGATTCTCTAAACCTACAGGTAAAGCCACACCATGACGGTATTGTACTTTTAACACCGAACGGCGGATGGGTTGGAGTTTAGACCAAGCTCGATCTACTTCTGAGGAAAGGTCGAAGTTAACTTTGGTATCTGGACGTGGTGTTTCTGTCACTAAAGCAGCAATAACTGCTGCTAAATGGTGTGGGTCTAAGCGGTCTAATTCACTACTAGCAAGTGCTAAACCGAGCCATAATTCATTCTCGCCACGGATTGCTGCTGCAACTTGCCCTAATTCTGTGGGCACTAAGTTATCTAAACAGCTAAAGTGTTGCAAAATGGCAATGAGGTTGAGAAACTCTTCCCAATAACGTCGTGACTGTTGCCCTACTTGAACTTGCAATTGTTCGAGCTCGGCTTCTAGTTCGACACAACGCGCCCTGCGCTTATAAATGGCTGCGGCATTACCTGATTGATATAGAGAATTAGCTTCTAATTGCTCTTGGACGGCAGCAGTTCGGCTGAGTTGTTCTGCCACTTCTGGCGGCATATACACAGATTCTCCGGGATGGGGGATACGCCCAGCGATCGCAAATGTTTCTTCACTGCCACGGCGTGACTGCCCTGGTTTGAGGGGCATTTCTGGCGGCGGTAATATTTCTGGTGACACTTCCACTCGCGGTAGTTCGGCATACAAATCGACGACATCTGTAGTAGTTACCACATACCAACGGTTATCGCTTCCTAAACATACTAAGTAAGTTGTTCCCTCAAAGCCAGGTGTTTTTTCTACTAACACTGCTGTTACAGGCGAAGGCGCTGTAATATTTTTGCCCTTAAGACTCAACAGCGTTCCTGCTACTGCAAAGCTCAACATCATCGCCAATTGTTCTTGTTTATCTTCCTGGGCTTGCTCTTGCAAGGTTTTCAACAACTGGCGTTCTACTTTCAAGCGTTGCCGCAATTTTTCATAAACTAGCAATTCATTTTCATCAACGGCAGCGATTTGCTCTTGCAGTCGGGCTAATTCGGCTTTAATTTCGGCAATCTCATCGTAATCAGGTCTTAAATGCAAGGTTGCCATGTACTGCCCAAAGCTGCGTTCGATCAATTCTCTGGCTTCATCCAAAGTATGGGTTTGCAACAAGTTCAACACCATACCATAGCTGGGCGTAAACTGACTAACTAAGGGGTCTGGCTTGGATGTTGCCAAATACGCTGCTTCTTTTGCTCCTTCAAAAGGAGTTTGTACTGTGACTACATGACCTTGTTTATCCATCCCCCGACGACCGGCTCGCCCTGCCATTTGCAGAAATTCGGAAGCGTTCAACAAGCGATGTCCAGTGTCGGTACGCTTGGAAAGGGTGGAAATTACCGTTGTCCGGGCAGGCATATTAATTCCGGCGGCTAGTGTTTCGGTGGCAAACACTACTTTAATTAGCCCCTGCTGAAACAGTTCTTCTACCAACACTTTCCATGCAGGTAAAATCCCGGCATGGTGGGCAGCTATTCCTCGGTAGAGAGGGGCAATTTGTCCGGAACGCCCGGCTTCGGGATTGCGAGATAAAAATTCATCAATTTGTCGTCGCAATATCTGAGATTCGTCATTATTTACTAGCCATAAATCACCTACCTCTGCCACAGCCTTATCGCATCCCCTACGGCTGAAGATAAAGTAAATCGCTGGTAGCATATCTCGTTGCTGTAGCTGGCTCAAGGTATAACTTAAACTAGGAGCCTCTGGCCTGCCATTTTTGCCTTTGTCTCCTTGTCTCCTTTTTCCTCGGTTTGCTAGCCGGGGATTAATTTTGGTTTTGCTATCATTTAGCAGCGGAAATAGCCCTTTAGGATTGCAATAGTGAAATTCTAAAGGTACTGGGCGAAAATCAGAGTAAATTAGGTCTGTTGGCCCGTGGACGCGATTTAGCCAGTCGGTAAGTTGATCGCTATTCGCAACCGTTGCTGAAAGCGCTACCAGTTGCACTTCATGGGGGCAATAAATGATAGATTCTTCCCAAACTGTACCCCGTTGGCGATCGTTCATGTAGTGGCACTCATCCAGTACCACTGCTTCCACATCTACTAACGAAATACCGACTTGCCCAATGGGTGTGCCATAAAGCATATTCCGAAAAATTTCTGTAGTCATTACCAAAATTGGTGCATCCCTGTTAATGGAGGCATCTCCAGTTAACAGTCCCACTTGGTCAATACCAAATTTTTCTCGGAAATCACGTAATTTTTGATTTGACAGTGCTTTCAGAGGAGTGGTGTAAAATACACGTTTGCGTTGCGCTAGGGCACGATAGATAGCGTATTCCCCTATTAATGTTTTGCCCGAACCTGTGGGCGCACACACAACGACAGAGCGCCCAGCGTTCAGGGACGCGATCGCATCTTTCTGGAATCGATCCAGTTCAAAGGGAAATATCAACCCTAAATCAAGTTCTGGAGACGGCGCGGGATAATTCACTCAATCACATTATGCAACCAGACTGTTTACTATATTAACGGGTCTTTTGTCAACTTTGTTAAGAATGGGGATTGGGTACTGGGGATTGATTATTCAGTTCGTCTGCCTTATCTTCCTTGTCCTCAATCCCTAGTCCCCACTACCTTATTTTCCCAGTTCTAGAGAACGCTGTGCAGCTACTCTCACTGCTTCTATTAAAGCGGAACGAAATCCCGATCGTTCTAACTGGGCAATACCCGCAATTGTCGTACCGCCAGGACTCGTGACGCGGTCTTTGAGTTCTGCGGGATGAATTTTGCTTTCTTCTAACAATTTTGCTGTTCCCAGTACAGTTTGTAGGGCTAGTTGATTGGCAATCACTCTTGGTAAACCTGCTGCTACTCCCCCATCCGCGAGTGATTCTACCATCAAGGCTACATAAGCGGGACCACTACCAGATAATCCGGTTACCGCATCCATCAGAATTTCTGAAACTTCTACAACTTCCCCCACCGCCGAAAATATTTGCTGTGCTATTTGTTGGTGTTTAGTATTAGTGTATGCACCTAAACACATGGCGGTAATTCCTGCCCCTACGGTTGCCGGGGTATTAGGCATTGCTCTAACAATCGGTAATTGCGGGAATGCTCCCTCTAGCTGACTTAATGACACTCCCGCTAAAATAGAAATTACTAAAGGTGAGTACGCTGCCTCTAGAATACCTGCTAGTTCTTGGGCGATCGCACTAAATACCTGCGGTTTTACTGCTAAAAATACTACTTCACTTGCAAGAGCAAAAACCGAACTATTATCTGCGGTTACAGTCACATCATATTCTTGCTGTAAAAAACCCTGGCGTGCTAATAAAGGTTCGCTGACTATAACCTCTGAAGGTTGATAAACTCCACGCGCGAGTAAGCGGGATAATAATGCTTCTCCCATTACCCCACAACCAATCAAGCCAAATCTAATAGTCATGAGTTAATAATCACTAGTCAATAGTCAATAGCCTATAGTCAAAGACTGTGGACTTTGAAATGCCAATTGCTACAAGTCGGGCAAAGCCGCCTAACACATTGGCTGCTCTTGACTATGGACTAATGACTAATTTAACCTTATTGTGCCATGCGATTCGCTTCATTACCCCAGTTTTGAGTTGGAGTAGTTGCGGCGGGACGTGAAGGACGTGCTGGTGGTTGTGGTACTTCATGAATAACTCCACCTTGGGTGCTAACTTGGACGCAACTGGGCGTAAACAAAAAGATGCTTTCTCCGATGCGCTCTTGATGTCCATCTAGTGCGTATGTTCCACCTGCCACAAAATCTACCGCGCGTTGTGCTTGATCCGGGTCCATGATGGTCAAGTTTAATACTACTGACTTGCGCTCGCGCAATGCTTGAATTGCTTGAGGCATTTCTTCAAATGTACGCGGTTCTAATACTAATACTTCTGAAATCCCGTTAATTGCTCCTGGCATACCGATTACATTCCCCATTGTAGACTTTGTACCAACTGCTACATCTTCACTCATTGTAGTCGCGCTTTCGCGCCAACGTCGATTGGGAGCAGTAGCTTCTGTTGGTGCTGGTTGGGTATTTTCTTGTTGATACAGATTTTGGTAGTTATCTGTATCTGGTTCTTCCTCATAGTATTCATATTCCACTTGTTCGTTTAGACCTACAAAGTCTCGAAGTTTGGAAAATATATTGTTCATTGTTTACGCTCCTAGTACAAATTACCTTTATTGATGTCGCTATTAGTTGATGTAACCAACTTCGTTCGCTACAGAGGGCAGACAATTTAGTAATTCTATCCTTGTTTGTAGCCTCTATTACAGCTATGAATAATGAACTGACGTTTTGGGGAACGCCTGTACATTAACTTAGATACAATAATGAGTCAAGATTATATACTAATGATTGTCTGAAAAAAAGACTAATTCGTGCTTTTTTACTTAGTATTCACTTTTTTAATATTAGTTTAGTATGTGTTTTATAGCACTAGTACTTACACGAACTCCTCTGTATCCAAGATGATTTTGATGAATACTTAAACCGACATCAAAAAACTTGTACGCTAAGTGCGATCGCCAAACAAGATAGTCCCTAATCTTACCATCGTTGCCCCAGCTTGTACTGCCAGTTGATAGTCGCCTGACATCCCCATTGACAACTGGTGCATTTTGATGTGATGCCAACTTTGTGACTGTATTTCTTGAGCCAATTTAGCTGTGTTATTAAACACAGTTAATACTTCAGTATCTGTTAATTTTAAAGGTGGAATTGTCATTAAACCTTGAATTTGTAAAGTTTTACACCGATCTAGTGCGGGTAGATCGCTTAGTAGTTCTGACACACTCCAACCTGACTTGTTAGGGTCTGGGAGAATTTTCACTTGTAGGCAAACCTGGGGATGGACTCCTAACTCTTGTGCTAATTGATTTAAACGTTGTGCCAGCTTCAGATTATCTACAGAATGAATCCAGTCAAATAGTTCAAGAGCCTTTTTGGCTTTATTACTTTGCAAATGCCCAATGAAGTGCCAGGTGATATCCGATAAGTCGTGCAACTCGGCTTGTTTGCTGGCAGCTTCTTGGATACGATTTTCGCCGAAATCACGAATTCCGGCGGCATAGGCAGAACGAATGACTTCAGCTGGGACTTGCTTGCTGACAGCAATCAATCGCACTGAAGGCGGGAGGGAGGCGCGAATTTTAGCAATACGTTCGCTAATCGAACTGGTCATTGGAAGGTGCGTTGGAAAACACTCTGAAGCTGATCGTACTCCTGAGATTGACCACTGCGACGCAGGGTACGCAAGCGATTTTCCAACAACATTCTAGCTTCTGTACGTCCTATAGGCTGAAATTTAATACCTTTGACATCATTTACAACCAAAAAAAACAAACGTTGGGCATAAAGAGTAGTGAATAGATCCTGGTTCTCGTCCACCATACAGATCCGATAAAGTAAACCCCAAGTTGGATGATTTATGTAAGTCTCTGAGTTTTCTGGATTCATTGAAAAGTCAAGGTAGGAGTATATATCTTTTTTCGCAGTTAAATGCACGCATTCAGACGATAATAACTCCCTTTCGGGGGAATATTTTTGGAAAATTGTGCAATCGATAATTTTTGCCGCCCAGTAGCGGCTATAAAAACCTCGATCTAATAATTCCCAATGGGCAGATGAAGCTAATAGTGGGAAAGAGAACGCGTAAAAGAAGCGATAATTCGCATGTTGCCAAGCTTTTTCTTTTAGAAAAGGCTTTTTATTGCCAAGCAGTATTACCTGTTTTAAAGGCTAGCTAGGCAACCAAAATTGCAGAAAGTAGACGCATGGTGCGAAGCAGAAACTTTACTGTCAGAGGCTTCCAAAAGGTAGGCTAGAGTCGAAGCTTGTTGTAAGATATCGCAACTTATCTCTGGTAATTTATACTCAGTTGCCATTTGTGACGTTGAAAAGCCTTTATTCTTTTGTCTAAGACTTTCAGTGGCAACAGCATATACTCTTAGAAATTTTCCAGGCCAAAAGCCGACTCTCATACTTCTGCTTGCTCTAACTTCTTTCCATGTTGCCATAATTATCGGTTTGCGGAGCAAAATAGCTGAGTTTAGTCAGTTGTCAGTTGTCATTAGTCAGAAGGCAGGAGGCAGAAGGCAGAAGGCAGGAGTAATTATTATTTATTGTCTCCCTTGTCTCCCCCTGCTCCCCCTGCTGTGTTATCCCCATTTTTTAATCAAGATTGGTTTCCTAGTACTACCCGCACTCCCCAAAATATGGTTAGAGTTGCGATCGCTAGCCAATCCCAGGATTTTAACCGTAATTCATGCCACTTAACTTGGTGTTCGTTGGGACTGGTAAAACCGCGAACCATCATGGCACTAGCCATTTGTTCTGCCCGTAATAACAGATTTTCCAACAGTCGCTCTGCTATTATCATCCAAACCTTGACAGCTCCTTTCAATCCTAACTTTTTCCAATTAATCGCCCTTGTCATCACAGAACGAACTAAGTTTTGCACTTCTTCTAAAACTAGGGGAATAAAGCGCAAGGACAAAGTTAAAGTCAGAGTAATTTCTGTTACAGGTATCTTTAGTCGTCGCAGGGGCTGCATTAAGCTTTCAATCGCAGAGGTAATTTCTTCTGGTGCGGTTGTGAGTAGATACAAGTTGGTACTGTAAATTACAGTAAACAAAATTGTACTCAGACGCACTGCTAAATCCAAAGAACGGCGAGTGACTTTAACTGGCCCTTTGTGAAATAGAATGTAGCTATAGTCTTTCTTGGTATTTGCTTCTTTTTGGACAACTTGAGAATTATTTGTATTGGCTGGCTGATTTAAGACTTGTTCGTTAGCTGGTAGACGTGGCTGATAATCTACACCCAATCCATCAGGACTGACAGCGCCAATAATCAAGACTAAAAAAGTTAGCGTCAACAACCAGCCCATCTGCTGTTGCCACACTCGTCGGGGAATTCTGGCAACTAAGGTAAAAACAATTAACAGTACTACTAGCAATACGCGCCATTCATTTGTCGCAAAACTATAACTTGTCAAAAAACTCATTAACCAGGCAATTTTGACTCGCGGATCGATTTTATGTAGCCAAGTTTGCGGTTGTTCTAAATATAGTCCTAGTGGTAGCGATCGCAGTAAATCCATGTTTTGTCAGTTGTCAGTTGTCAGTTGTCAGTTGTCAGTTGTCCTTAACTACTAACCACTGACCACTGACTACTATTACACTCTAGTTGCTCGGTTGGCGCTACCACTTTCCACATCTCGGACTTTTTTGCTGCGCCAAAATATCCGAATTGGCGTGCCTTTAAACCCTAATTGTTGCCGAAATTGTCTTTCAATATAGCGACGATAGTTGTCGTTAAAGCGTTTGGCATCGTTGACAAACAGGGCAATGGTAGGTGGTTGCGTACTAACTTGCGTACCATAATATATCTTGCCCTGACGACCGCTGCGTGAGGTTGGCGGTGAATGCCAACTAACGGCATCTTCTAGGACTTCGTTAATTACTGAAGTGCTGACACGACGTTTGTGTGCTTCAGCAGCTCGATTTACCAACTCTAAAATCTTTTCTACTCGTTGTCCTGTTAAGGCACTGACAAAAATGGTATCCGCCCATTCGGTAAAATGTAGCCGTTCTTGCAGACTTTTTTCGTAGTCGTAAATGGTGTAGGAATCTTTTTCAACTGCATCCCACTTGTTGACAACAATAATGCAAGCTCGACCTTCTTCTATAATTCGCCCTGCTAATTTTTGGTCTTGCTCGGTGACTCCATCAAGGGCATCTAGTACTAATAAAACCACATCGGCGCGGCGAATCGCTTTGAAAGCACGATTAATGCTAAAGAATTCTGGGCCGTAGTCTACGTTTTTCTTTTTGCGAATTCCAGCGGTATCAATTAAGCGATAGGTTTGTCCATCCCGTTCCACGACGGTATCAATGGCATCACGGGTTGTGCCAGAAATTGGGCTGACGATAACTCTTTGTTCGCCAACAAAAGCATTTAGTAAACTTGATTTCCCGACATTTGGACGACCAACAATTGCAACCTTAATTTCATTGGTTTCCGGTACTTCTGCAACGCTGGGAATGTGATTCATTAACTCGTCGAGTAATTCTCCCGTACCGTTACCATGAATTGCAGAGACGGGGAAAGGTTCGCCCAATCCTAATTCCCAAAATTCAGCAGCTTGAATTAAGCCTTGTTCGGGAGATTCGCATTTATTCACAGCTAGTAAGACGGGTACTGGTTGTTGACGCAACCATTCAGCAATTTCTTCATCAGCCGATGATGGGCCTGTTTGACCGTCTACTACAAAGATAGCGGCACTGGCTTCTGCAAGCGCTGCTAATGCTTGTTGGCGAATCAGTGGTAAGAATTCAGTATCATCGTTAAATACTAAACCACCAGTATCTACTACTAAAAACTCGCGATCGCTCCAAAAAGCTGGCATATAAGTGCGATCGCGCGTTACACCCGGTTCATCGTGGACAATCGCCGTTTGTTCCCCGGCGAGGCGATTAACCAGGGTGGATTTGCCTACATTAGGCCGTCCGATAATTGCAACAATTGGCAGTCCCATAAAACCAGGGTGAAGTAAGAGACGTAGTATATCACGTCTCTCTATTTTAGCTACTTTAATTCTTTATTTAATTTCTCAACCCCAAAGATGATTGTCCGTCAAAGTTAAAGAAATAGCATAACGGAAAATCTGGCAGTCACGTAAGGAGATTGTGCCTTGAGAAATCGTAAGTGGCTTATAAAAGCCAGTAAGTCAGCATGGCGATTTTTAGGATGGTGCTTTCTGTTAGGCTGTTGTACTTTACTATACGCCAAGTTAATCGAACCGAATTGGATTGAGGTTAATTCTTTACAACTGACTCTTCCGCATCTTTCATCGGAATTTAATGGCTATCGCATCGTTCAAATCAGCGATATTCATCGGGATAGATGGATGACTCCACAGCGTTTGAGGCGTATTGTCCGCTTAGTCAACCGCCAAAAACCAGACTTAGTGGCAATTACAGGTGACTTGATAACTCGTCATTCGTCGAAATTAATTGCTTCTGTTGGGGTTCCTTTAGCTCAACTTACACCCAAAGATAAAACTGTGGCTGTTTTAGGCAATCACGACTACGAGAACAATACCAAGGCGATTATACAAGTACTGGCACAAAGCGGTGTATCCCTTCTGAGTAATGATGTTTACACGCTACAACGAGGCAATGCAATGTTGCATATTGCTGGGGTAGATGATGTGGGGATGGGTAAAGCTCGTTTGGATTTAGTAATCCAGCAGTTACCTAGTGAAGGAGAAGCTATTTTATTAGTACACGAACCAGACTTTGCTAATACCAGTGCTGCAACAGAACGGTTTGACTTGCAGTTATCGGGACATTCTCATGGCGGACAAGTGCGTTTACCTTTTTTTAAACCGCTAGTTTTACCGCCTTGGGGCGAACAATATTACTGGGGAAAATATCAAGTAGGAAATATGCTTTTGTACACTAACCGCGGCTTGGGTATGACAGGATTGCATTTACGATTATTTGCTCGTCCTGAGATTACAGTGTTTACGTTAGTTGCACCTAAATTTTGATTAAAGCAGCAAGGAGGTAATTGCAAGTCACTCTTATTTAATCTCAAAAAATAACTTACTCAATGCCTGCTATTCTAAAATTCAAGCTAAAGCGATCGCGCTGCGATTGAATTTAGTGTTGGTTTTTACGATGCTCTAGGTGCTGGAAGAAATATTGAAGTTGTGTATACTCTAGCATCTAGACTTATTAAGTGTAACTTCTCAAAACTTAAAGATTGCAATGAGAGTCAATCTAATGATGGAATTAAAAGATTTGCTGAGACAAGAAATCGAAAATATGAATGAAGAACAACTCAAGCAAGTTAGCGATTTTATTGCTTTCCTAAAATTCCGCAATCAAACAGTAAATTGGCAAATAGATAAAAATCAGATAGCTTCTCTCTACAGTGAATTTGCTGAAGAAGACCGCAAACTAGCTGAAGAAGGATTAGATGAATACGCAGAATTCTTAAGGCAAGAAGACTTGAAATGACACTTGAAAGAGGAGAGATTTGGCTGGCAAATTTAAACCCAACCAAAGGTTATGAACAAGGAGAAACTCGACCTATAATTATTTTTCAAAACGAAGTTTTTTCTCAATTTTCGACAACTGTCATTACTATTCTATTAACTACTAATTTGCGTCGTGCATCTTTGCCAACATGTTTCTTAATTACTGCCATCGAACGAGTAATAGAGCGCGATTCAGTAGCTTTATGTTATCAATTAGGAGTGATAGATCGGGCAAGATTGCAGGGAAAATTGGGAAAACTGAGTCTAGAAATAATGACAAATTTAGAGGGTAAAGTCTTATTAACGTTGGGATATAAGTTTTAAATATATAGCTATCCACAAACTCGTCGTTGACATCGCCTTCTGGCAGCGCCAAAAATTATTCTAGAATCAGTTTTTATCTATGGTTGCTTTAACTATGAGAAAGCCACACAGATACGCTTTAGTTGTTGGCGGGAACTAATACTGTTCCGTTGTCAATCGTTTGGTATCTAGCTTCTCTAGCGAAAATTACTCGACAACTTACACCGCCATAATTTTTGCAGGTTTGTAGAGCATAACGTCCTGCGATCGCTCTACCTCTTGTAGGATGATTGGTATCATATCCCCAGCCTGTACCATAAGCTCCATTGGAACCGACTGCTAAGGCTCCCCAAGCATTTTTAAACCATAATGGTACTGAACAATCTTTAGCGCGAGATTGTCTTTGGCAATTATAAAGAGCACTACGCTCGGCTTCTTGGCGCGATGAAGCAGTTGCAGAGGTGTAAACTTTAGTTGAGCGAGAATAGGCGATCGCTCCATACACATCTGAGTTAGATTCAGCTTGGGCAACCTGTGCCAACCCAGGTAAAATTGATAACGCTGTAGCTGCGGCGAAGAAAGTTTTTTGTAGTCTATTTGCCAACATAATTTTTCATTGAACTCTAGTAGCGAACTACAGTTCTATATGTAGGCATTTCGGATATTATGCAGTTTGTTCTGGTTCTATTGGTAACTTTTGTCCAATTTTTGGTTCAGTACCAGCAAGTAGCCGTTCAATATTAGTGCGGTGGCGCAAAATCACATACAAACCACCAACAACACCAAACAACACATAAGGTAAGGGTAGATGGAAAATAACCATGAAAATGGAAACTGCGATCGCCCCTGCAATAGAACTTAAAGATACAATGCGTGATATGGCAACAACAACAGCAAACACGCCCACTGTTGCTAAACCTACCTGCCAACTCATCGCTAACAAAATCCCTAAGCTAGTAGCAACAGATTTCCCACCAGTAAAACCTAAAAAAATTGATTTACTGTGTCCTAAAATAGCGGCTAGACCGACTAAAGTCACTATCCATGATTGCCACAGTTTGATATCTACCGTTGGGGGGATTAAATTTTGACTAGAAGCAAAATTAAATAACCAGTAAGGTAGGGCGATCGCTAATACTCCCTTCAAGCAATCAAGTACTAAAACGAAAGCTCCCGGCCCTTTCCCCAAAGTTCTTAAAACATTGGTTGCTCCAGTTGAGCCTGAACCAATCTCTCGAATATCAATACCTTTTAACTGCTTGACAGCAATGTAGCCAGTGGGAAAAGAACCCAGTAGATAGGCTACAAGTAATATTGCCCCACACAAAGTTAACCAAATAGCCATAAATAATTTTCAATTTGTTAGTTGTTAGTTGTCAGTAGTCAGTTGTTTGTGTTTCTACTGACTACTGACTAATGACCATTGACTAATCAAAAATCATTCTCATAATTTCTCATTGTTTTCGGATCGGGAGCAAAAGCTAACCACAAGGGAAATTGCAGTAATGCCAGACTGATTTGTTCTTCAGAATCGTCAATGAGAATCAAAGGTAGTTGATTCGCTTTTACTAATCGCTCTGCTTTTTGTGCCAATGCCTCTGGTGCTTCAAATAATACTACACCTCTATCTGGCCCAAAATCTGGACGACCAATTCCCAGACAATCTTGCAAACCACGCCGCCATTCACCTAAACGCTCTGGCGTATTAGCTAAGACCAGCGTACGGACGCGATCGCCATACAACTTGTGTAATATCGAAATTACTGCTGAAGCAATAAGAATATTCTGTAAGCGGCTACCCATCGTCCGCAAAGCACCACGTCCGCCTTGGCCAAAAAACCAGTTAGAAACGCGTTCGGCGTGGACTGGTTCAAAGGTACGACGTAGTTGCCACACAGGGCCATAATAATCTGGTTGGTTGCGGTATTGGTCGATTAAGCGGCGAATTTGCTTTGTTGTGTCTTGAAACTGCTGTGGGGCAAATTGTGGTATTCCTGGTTCGGGTTCAGCCTGTTTGGTCGGTTTGACAACTGGTTTTTCTCGTTCTATTGCAACAGGAGGAACCAATTGCAATTGCTCTGCTGCTGCCGCCAAATCTTGTAAGCTACCCGTGAGATAGTCTTTAAAACCCTGGACTCGAATTGCTAAGTCTTGGGATGTTCCTGCAAAAGTAGTTCGCATTTCGTTGCGAATGCGTTCTTGACGGCGTTCTAACTGTTCTACAGAAATTTGTAGGGTTTGTTTGCGTTGTTCTAACTGCACCAATGACTCTTGTACGAGTCTACCTAGCGAAGTTTGAGTTTCACTCAATTGTGCCTGAAGAGTTTTATAGGAATTTTGCAGGTTGGCTATTTCTTCTTTGAGAGCTGCTTCAACTCGATGCAACTCTGCTACTCGATTTGCTGCTTGTGCGTAAAGTGAATTCTCGTCTGATTCTATTTCTGAACCCAGTGCAGTAGTCTCTGGTTGTAACTGTACAGCCAACTCGACATCTGGTTGTTCTCTTAGCTCATTGCCTGATGCTACTTCTGTTTGAGAGATGGGCGACTGGGAATTTGCATCATCTATTTGTGTTTCAGTTGATGAAATTTGCGCTTCTGTTTTCTGGACTGACTCTACAGATGAGTTGTCTGGATTTTTAACTGTAGGGTTGTGTTGTTGTACTTGCTCCAACCACTCATCATTCATTTTTGGGGTTTGAGATTCCTCGGTATTCATAAATAATAGTGCAATTCCTATAACGCAAATAAATAGCTTTGAGAAATATACAACTGAATTGCCTAGTATGTGCTAAGTGCTGATGCTGAGTATCAAATAGAGTTACTTAGCACTTGGGTACTAAATGCGCGGGCAACGTTGTTCTAGACAAGTTTTCAGGGTGTCTGGGTCAAACAAAATCGGCAAAAAATGAATACTTTTGATTTCTTTGAAGTAAAACAGAATAGGAACTCTATTCCAGAAGATACGCCAGTTTTGCCATTCCTGGTAGGGAAAGCGCCGAATTAATTTTTCGCCTCTGTAAATATCTAAGTCTGTGGCGGTGAATTGCAAACGCAACGTTACAGTTTGAAACAAAAGAAACAACCCAAATAATGAGATTGCTGCTCCTATCCAAGGTTGGACGATCAGTAGTGGAATAGCAGCAAACACCAACACTATAGGAATAGTGTAACGAGGTTTGAGTTCTACAGTTGATGTTAAGTTAGGCGCAAATGAGTTAATCACAGTTTTAAATCCTGCTTTGTTGAGTAAACATCTCTCCTATTTTAGAAGTTAGGGGTCATGAGTTTGGAGGTTGAAGTTTGCAAGCAGGAGGCAGATATGCAGGGAGCAGGAGGAGAACTTCTTACTCAGCACTCCTCACTCAGCACGAGCGCGAGAAGTTGCGTGCAAAGAGAAGTGCGGTCTTGGGCTTTGCCCCTTTGGGTGACGCTCCTGCGTCGCTAACGCTTCGCTAACAGAAGTTTCAACTCGACGGGAACCGGAGGCACTCCGTTGGACGGGTTTC
>NZ_JAECZA010000020.1:36731-89502 GCF_016056275.1 Dendronalium phyllosphericum CENA369
TGAACTTCCTCACCAAGTGGAGGAGACAGTGCTGTGGGCGGGTTTCCCACGCCACTTGCCACAACGGGGGGAACCCCCGCAAGGCAGTGGCTCGACTTGAGGCAACTGTCGTCAACTTCGGAGGGTTCCCCCCGCCCTTGCAAACTTCGGTGGGCGCAGAGGCCACAGAGGTATGAGAGTTTGAGAGGTCTTTTGCATAAATCCTATAGGAGTTTCAGTCAACGATAGAATCATGCTTTGGGCTGATCGCGAACTCAGGTTAATCCCTAGATGTGGTATTGATTGGGAAAAAATCACGAAATACTATAACGATCCCGATAAAGTCTTAAAATATTGTTAATTTCGGCCACACTCCTCGACCTTCAACTTACAAGTACCACCCCAGAATCATTATGGCTATTGGCTACGTCGCGCTTGTACTCCACGCACACTTGCCCTTCGTTCGTCACCCAGAAAGTGACTATGTGCTGGAGGAAGAATGGCTTTATGAAGCCATCACTGAAACCTACATTCCTCTATTGAAAGTATTTGAAGGCTTAAAGCGAGACGGCATCGACTTTAAAATCACGATGAGTATGACACCTCCTTTAGTGTCGATGCTCCGCGATCCGCTGCTGCAAGAACGCTATGATGCCCACTTAGCCAAGCTAGAAGAACTTACAGAACTGGAAGTCGAGCATAATGCCCACAACGGACATATTCGTTATCTAGCCGAGCATTACGCTACTGAGTTTAACGAAGCACGTCAGATTTGGGAAAGCTATAAAGGCGATTTGGTGACTGCTTTTAAGCAGTTCCAAGACAGCAATAATCTAGAAATTATTACTTGCGGTGCTACTCACGGCTATTTACCGCTGATGAAAATGTATCCGCAAGCCGTATGGGCACAAATTCAGGTAGCTTGCGAACACTACGAGCAAACCTTTGGACAAGCACCCAGAGGTATTTGGTTGCCAGAATGCGCTTACTATGAAGGTGTAGAGCGGATGTTGGCAGATGCCGGGTTGCGCTATTTCCTCACCGATGGGCATGGTATTCTTTACGCTCGTCCCCGTCCGCGCTTTGGTACTTATGCTCCAATTTTTACAGAAACTGGTGTTGCTGCTTTTGGTCGAGATCATGAATCTTCTCAGCAAGTATGGTCTTCGGAAGTCGGCTATCCTGGTGCAGCGGAATATCGGGAATTTTATAAAGATTTGGGCTGGGAAGCTGAATATGATTACATTAAGCCCTACATCATGCCCAACGGTCAGCGGAAAAATACGGGAATTAAATATCACAAAATTACTGGACGTGGCTTAGGGCTTTCAGATAAGGCACTCTACGATCCTTATTGGGCGCGAGAAAAGGCAGCCGAACATGCTGATAATTTCATGTATAACAGAGAACGGCAAGCCGAACACCTACATGGTATTATGCAGCGTCCACCGATTATTGTTTCGCCCTACGACGCAGAGTTATTTGGGCATTGGTGGTATGAAGGGCCTTGGTTCATTGATTATCTGTTCCGGAAATCGTGGTATGACCAAGGAACTTATGCAATGACTCATTTAGCAGATTATTTACGGGCACAACCTACTCAGCAAGTGTGCCGTCCTTCGCAATCGAGTTGGGGTTACAAAGGATTTCATGAGTATTGGTTGAACGAAACAAATGCTTGGATTTACCCGCATTTGCACAAAGCGGCAGAACGCATGATTGAGATATCGCACCTAGAACCAGAGGATGAGTTGCAGTGGCGGGCGCTGAACCAAGCAGCACGGGAATTACTATTAGCGCAATCTTCTGACTGGGCATTTATTATGCGAACGGGGACAATGGTGCCTTATGCAGTCCGGCGGACGCGATCGCACCTCATGCGGTTCAACAAGCTCTACGAAGACGCGAAAATCGGTAAAATCGACAGCAGCTGGCTAGAAAAAGTCGAGTTAATGGATAATATCTTCCCCAACATCAACTATCGTGTCTACCGTCCGTTGACTTGAAAGACCGACAAAATGTGGAATAATTAATTACACAATGTTCAAAGCATTAGCAAAGTGCTGAGTGCTGAGTTAGCAGTAGAGACGCGATTAACCCAAGTCTTTCCAAGAGTCATTTGCTGTAAAGTTTTGAGCAATCGCAATTGTCCTAAAGGGTGTAACTACGGCTGTAAATTTAGCGTACTTTTTTGGGTTGCCTAAAGGGCAGTGAAATGTAGACGCAAAGCAGCTTTGCTCGCAATGACTGTAATTAATTTTGTGTAGTTACTTAAAAGTAAAAAGGTAAAAGAAAAGAATTTACTTTTTCTTTTACCTTTTTACTTTTGTTTTATTCTTGTGTTGGTTTTGGTCGTTTAATCGGTTTAGGGGCGGGTGCTTTTGGTATAGGTTTTGACACTACAGGCGCATCGCCGCTGGTTTTCTTAATTGGACGTGGTGTTTCTCCAGTACTACGTCTGGGGGGAAATGGTTTTCTACTACCACCACCACCACCACGAGGGCCACCTTTAGCAAATGGTGGCCTGCGTTTTTTCGGCAATTCAGCGATCGCCTCAGCATTTTCTACTACTAATACGTCAGCTTCTCGCTTGACTTGGAAGTCCCAAAACTTACCCACTGCTTTAGTAGTCAGCACACCCCGCAGTTTTAGCTTAAAATATTTGGGTTTTTCAGTCGGTTTTCGTGCAGCCTGCTTAATTTTGACCACTAAGCTTTTAGCGTCAAAAGATTGGTAAACTACTTCACCTCGAACAGAAAAACCACCATCTGGAATGTCAGATGAAGGTGCTAAGTCGCTGATAGTTTCTTCTGGATTGTCAGTTAAATCTTCATCGGGGGACGGCAATTCTTGTGACCCCGATTCCTTGTCTTCCTCAATGGCATGTTGAGCCAGATTTTCTGGCTCCCAAACGCCTACAATTTGGATATGCAAGGTGTCATTTTCTTGCCTTGTGCGTGGATAAACTACCCACAGATGATCTTTTTCGAGGTCTAAATGATTCTTGACTAAACTCATAATCCGACCGAGAAGGACGGCGTTGAGTTCTACACCATCTACAGTCAGCAATGTACCTTGAGTAAATTGTTCGCTACTGGCAAGGTAGCGACCCCGGACTAACCCAATCGCTCGGTACTGCATCGGTTCGCTGGGAGGTGGAATCGGTTGCTGCCGATTTGCTAAGTTCCCATTTGAGGCAGTTTCGCTAGGGTTAACGGGCGAATTTTCAAGTTTAGGAGACTGGGTTGCTACTGTATGAACATTAGCGGTTGCCTCTATATTGATTTGAGGCTCGTTGGAGGCATTGGAGGATTCAGGCGAAGGCATCAGGTCGGAATTCATAAAAACTCCTTGCGGCGGAGACACATCCCAATTGTGGGATTTTACGAAAGCAGATGAAAAGAGCGTTTGTGCGGAGTAAAGAAAGTATATTTACTTTCCCCAAAGTCACACTAGAGCGCCTCATCCAATCTGCAAGACGCTAAATTTAGCTTTATACCATAAATCTGTAATTTAGCGCCTTTATACTAGTTTCGGAAGCATATCATAGCTACTATTTTGATGGCTCCTCCTAAAGTCATCAATTACTAGAGCAGCGTAGATAGTTATTTGTTATAAAATTCACAGACCATTGGCGGTATTCCGCAAAGTTTTGGAAATTTTTAACTTTCCGATTTATGTAAATAATAATGTCATTAGAGTTCTGGAGAAGTACAAAACAGTGTCTCAACCGCGCAACCGTTGGATAGTTCAGGTCATTTTGGTGCTGGCAGTTCTTGTTTTTGTAGGTGTTTCAGTGGTTCCCATAATTGGAGCATTTAATAATACGCCATCCACAAACCAGAATAATGGTAGTACTAGAGGTGGTTTAGCTTCCTCTGACCAAAAATCAAAATTGGAAGACGAAGAACGAGGTTATGAACTGGTTTTGCAAAGAGAACCAGACAATCAAACTGCTCTCAAAGGCTTATTGCAGGCACGGCTACAACTATTGAGTTTAAAACAAGGAAATATTCAAGGGGTGATTGAACCTCTAGAAAAACTAGCAAAGCTGAATCCAGAAAATACACAATACGGAGTGTTATTAGCTCAAGCAAAGCAACAAATTGGCGATAAGGAAGGAGCTGCCCAAGCATACCGCTCTATTTTAGATACAAAACCTGGTGATTTGAATGCTTTGCAGGGAATGGTAGCTCTTTTGCTAAATCAGCAACGCCCAGAAGCCGCTATTGGCTTGCTGCAAGACACGCTCAAAAATGCAGCTCAAGCAAATACAATTCAGCCTGGAAGTGTAGATACAGTTGCAGTGCAGGTTTTACTAGGCAACGTTCATGCCTCGCAGAAACGCTACGCTCAAGCTACCTCTGTATTCGACCAAGCAATTAAGAAAGATCCTAAAGATTTCCGTCCCGTTTTAGCAAAAGCGATGCTCTTGAAACAACAAGGAAAGGTTACAGAAGCAAAACCTTTATTTGATAGTGCTGTGGCTTTAGCTCCTGCCAAGTATAAAGACGAAATTAACAAAGCAGCAACCGCTTCTCCTACTCCAACTCCGGCTGCATCACCTGCACCGTCGCCATGAGGAAACTGGGGGAGATGAGGGAGATGAGGAAGATGAGGGAGATAAAACTCTTAACTCCTCACGCTCCTTCTATGGCAGCAACTACACCAAAAATTAGAAATAGGCATCCACCAGCAAAGGTGAGTTGGCGTTCTGAGATGCGACCCGCAATCATTTTGCCACCGATAACAGCGATCGCGGCACAAATGGCATGTCCTAAAATTGCACCGATTGTTACTCCTATGGGATTATTTCCTGCTGCTAAAGCAATAGTGGCAATTTGCGTGCGATCGCCCCACTCGGCCATAAATGTTAATAGAAATGCTTCTGTTAAAATTGCCCAGGAACTTTTTTGCTTTGGTAATTGTAAATCTGCTTGTTTTACTGCTGCTTCTGCTTCTTCTACTACTTCTGTATCACAAGCAGCAGGCATTTTCTTAGCTTGGTACAACAGCCTCAAACCAAAGGCAATAAACAAAACTATTTCGGCGTAGTGAATATAATTTTTTGGCAGTAAAGATACTGTTTGTCCTAATAGCACCGAAAGTATGGTCATCGCAGCTAAAGCGGCTATCACACCAATGAATACCAGCCGCCGGGAGTGGTGCATCGCTAAAATTACGGCGATAAAAAAAGTTTTATCCCCTAGCTCTGAAACTGTAATTAGTAGTAAACCTGCGGTAAAAGCTGTTAACACTCTCTCAAGCTCCTGAAGAATCGCTAATCGATGTGAAGCTTAATGAGAGTGCAATACTTCACTAAGCTTCACACTCTTGGGTGTGAACTCAGTGAAGGTCTCGCTTCCAAATATTTATTACTCGTCACCTGAACCAGGCTCATCGCCAGTATGTTGATTCAGGTGTACTGGCTGATAATTTTTGTGCCAGCAGCTACTCCCCTTCTGTTTGATAAAAATTGTATATCTGTCTTCAGTAGGAGTCAAGAGAGTATGCAACCGCTCAATTGATTGGTTAGATCGTGGCGATCGCCCCTAGTCTTTAAGGCAAGTAATTGCAACATCACAAAATCCCACCCTAATAACTTAATAAACTGTTGTACTTGGCACAAGTGCCACTAACTTTTCGCTCAGTTCCCACAGGCGCTCGGCTTTTTCATCGTCGCGGGCTTGAGGAGAGACTTTTTGCACAAAAGATTTACCATCTTTCTTTTGGCGATTTCCCCAACTCCAATAAGCACCAGATTGGCCGTATTCCGGATCGGCAACCACTGCTGCAACTCGCTCCCCTGCTAACTCTTGCGAGACGTATCCTCCAGTAATATGCTTTTGGAACAAGGGGAAGAGTTTTTGAAATAAAGGATAGTGGTTGCGGAATAGTGGCGTTTCGGCAACGCATCCCGGATAGAGAGAACTGAAGACGATACCAGTAGAATCGTGATAGCGGTGATGTAACTCCCGCATAGTTAAGACGTTACAAACCTTGCTGTCTTTGTAGGCTTTCACAGGTTCAAACTTCTTGCCATCAATCATTGATATCGGCGGTTTAAAGCCCTCTGCAAAGCCCTGCAAATCCCCCAAGTCTGGACGCGGTGGAATCTTTCCACCCAGTTCGTCGGGGTTGTGGGTTACAGTGCCCAAAATCACAAGTCGCCGTTCTGAGGCAGATGACTTTTTCAGATCCTCAAGCATCAAGTTGCATAGGAGGAAATGACCGAGGTGATTGGTAGTCATAGTTAGCTCGTAGCCTTCTGGGCTGCGTAACGGCTCTTTTAACAAAGGCATATAAATTGCAGCGTTACACAGCAAAGCATCTAAAGATTTACCAGTGGCTCGAAAGTTATTCACAAATCGGCGCACACTTTCCAACGAGCCGAGGTCAATAAGCATAATGGTGTAGCTGTCTTGGGTCATTCCTACAGCTTGGGCAGCTTTTTGTGCTTTGATTGTATCCCGGCAGGCCATCACCACATGCCATCCTTTTTCGGCAAGTGCTTTCGCTGCATACAAACCAACCCCCGAAGAGGCCCCTGTAATTACAACTGTTGACTTTCGATCTTGTGCCATTCTATTCAGACTCTTTTAATCGCCTTTTACTATCTCCAAAATCTTACATTACTTGAGTTACCACTTTGATTGTTTGAGATGTTTTACGGTTATGAAAATCTGAAAAAAGTTTTGGCTTTTAAGAGGCGATCGCCTGAAGGTAAATGTAACTATCTTTACTTGATTTAATCAAGAAGTTCAATTTAGGTAACGAAATAAAGGATTCTAAATTGCCTAGTTTGAGCCTTATTATCTTGTCTAAATTCGCAATGAATTTTTAAAAGCCTAATACCTGCTTAGATTTTTCCAGTACTTCTTTGGGGCGAAATGGTTTAGTTAGATATAAGTCAGCACCAACGTCAATTCCTTTTTGTTTATCAAATTCCTGCCCCTTTGCTGTTAACATTACAATATAGATATCAGTCATTTGCAAGTCGTGTTTAACGGTATGGCAGACTTCTAGACCACTCATTTTAGGCATCATCACATCGAGAAACACCAAGTTTGGTTTTTCGGTTTTAATAGTTTCGAGGGCTTCTTCTCCATTTCTAGCAGTCAAAAGTTCAACCCCCCGATCTTCTAATGCTTCTAGGGCTTGTTCCATTAAAATTACGATATTAGGTTCGTCGTCAACAATGAGAATTTTCTGCATCATATGTTTTGGAAAGTGAGAATTGGGGATTAGCGATTGGGTAGACTCTGGGAAAAATTAAAATTTAAAAATTTGGAATTTTATATTTTTAATTAATTAGTCCCCAAACAATTAGCGATCGGACAGCATAATAAAAAATACATTCTCCAACCCCTTTGCAAACCGTAGGCTTTTCACTAAGTCAGCTTCTTGAGAGAAGATAGAATCGATGATGATCGTGTCAGGTTTGGTTGAGAGTGCTTTATTAATGCATTCTTGGGGGTCAGAGGCTTCAATGACGCTGTATCCCTGAGTTTGTAGTACATCGGATATGATTTTTAAGGTTGAGGCATTTTTATCAACAACCATAACCTTTTTACTCGAAGTGCCCTGAGAAAGCAGCGAGACAATTTCGTTGAGAAGTTTCTCTGTTTGAATAGGCTTAGTGAGATAGCGATCGATACCAATGTGGTAGCCTCGTTCTTTATTTTCAATAATTGACAGGATGATAATCGGAATCTCTGAGGTTTTGGGGTCGTTTTTGAGAACAGCCGCCACATCAAAACCGTTGATTTGGGGCATCATCACGTCTAGGAGAATCAAATCGGGACGAGCTATTTTGATTTGATGAATTGCATCCATACCATCTTTTGCTTCTCGAACGTTATAGCCTTCGTTTTCTAGTTGTTGGCGGAGCAGTTCTCGAATGTTGGCATCATCATCCACTACCAGAATGGTTTTGCGCTTTTCGTTTGGCACGGTATTTGTGGTGATGACGTGTTCTTTGAGCTGTTTAACTAGCGCATCCAGATTCAAATTGGTATTAATTTTGTTGTAGCTGGTGTAAATGGGAATAACGAACGAGAAGGTGCTACCTTTTCCTAATTCACTCTCTACCCAGATTCTACCACCGTGATGATCGATGATTTGCTTGCAAATTGGCAGTCCTAGTCCTGTACCTTTGGGTTTGTCGGTAAGAGTGTCACCAACTTGGCGGAATTTCTCGAAGACTTTGGGTTGGTCTTCTAGTGCAATACCAATGCCTGTGTCGATGACGCTAATGCAAACACCGTCGTTGTGTAGTCCAACACGACAAATTACACAACCGGAGTTAGTGAATTTAACAGCATTGGAAATCAAGTTAATCAGGACTTGCAGCAGACGATTGCGATCGCCGACAATTTGAGGCAGTCTAGATTCAATCTCGCTAATTAGCTGCAAACCGTTGGTTTCAAACAATCCTGCTGTGGAAGTAGTTGCCCAATCTAGTAACTCGCTGGGGTCGATGGGCTGCATCTGCCATTCCACTTTACCTGCTTCCATCTTGGCAATATCTAAAACATCATTAATCAGAGAAGTCAGCCGTTCTGCTTCCGACACAATAATGTTGAGATTATTATCCACCCGCTGGATCGTTTTCTGAAGTTTGCGGTCTTCGGTAGAAAGCATGGGGAACACATCAGTTTCCAGCTTTTCTTTAATAATGGAGGCAAAACCGAGGACAGAGGTCAGTGGTGTCCTGAGTTCGTGGGAAACTGTGGAAATAAAGTCGGTTTTCATCTGGTCGATTTCTTTTTCCGCCGTGATATCCCGAATCAGCAGCGCCGAACCGAAACAGGTAGCAGGTTCGTTGACTGTCGCTTTTTTGAAGATAGCGCTTGCCACTGCCTGACCGATACGTTCTTTTGCTAGTGAAACTTCAGCAGCAAATACCTCTTGAGGATGGGACTGGGTTTGTTCAATTAAATTTGCTAAACCGGATATTGGCAGTTCCCGATAGTGACCGCTGACGGCGTTAGCTGTCAATCCATGCATAGCTAAAAAGGCAGGATTGAAGTGAGTAATTTGCCCAGTGGTATCTGCTACCAAAAGACCATCTGCTAAGTTATCCAAAATTGCATTTAAACCTTGCGCTTCTGCTAGGGTATTTTGCAGGGCAGCCGTGCGTTCTGCAACTCTCGCTTCGAGTTGTTGATTCAATTGCCGCAGAGCAATTTCTGCTTGTTTGCGGGCAGTGATATCGGTATTAATTTTCAGCACCGCGCAGGGTTGACCAAATAAATCCCGTTGTAAAGTCCAGCGGCTCTGAACCACAATCGCTCTGCCGTCACGGGTGATGTGTTGCACTTCTCCTTCCCAATTCCCTTGGTGTAATAAGTCTGCCATGATTTCTTCTAAAGGTTTGGGAAAAGTGGTGTTCAAAAATGTGTGAATGTATCGGTCTTTGACTTCCTCACGAGTCCAACCATAGAGCCTTTCTGCTCCTTGATTCCAGTAAGAGATTTTTTCATTCATGTCGCGCACCACGATCGCATCGCTAGAATGATTTAACATGTCCAACAATCGTTGATTTTCGGCTTCTGCCAGCTTGCGCTCGTGAATGTCGGTGCAGGTGCCAATCCACTCTCGAATACTGCCGTCTTCTTCCAGTACAGGAGCACCACAAACTGAAAAGTAGCGGTAGATGCCATCCTTGCCCCGCAGTCGGTACTCGGTTTCATAGATACTTCGGTTGGCCACAGCCCGATTCCAGTCATCGGCGGAGTGGGCACGGTCATCAGGGTGAATTGGATCGACCCAGCCCCAACCCTCGACCTCCTCTTCAGTCTGCCCCGTATAAGCTATCCAAGTGAGCATTTCACTGCTAATCCCCAGTCCTTCTGGTGTAGCTCCCCAGACAATCTGTGAGGTGGCAGTTACTAAAGAACGATATCGTTCTTTCAGCCGTTGATTTTCGGCTTCTGCTAGTTTGCGATCTTGAATATCGGTGCAAGTGCCAATCCACTCCCGAACGCTGCCGTCTTCTTCGATGACGGGGGCACCCCAGACCCAAAAGTAGCGATAATTGCCATCTTTGCCGCGAATTCGGTATTCAATTTGATACATACTCCGGTTTGCTACGGCAATACCCCAAGCTTCTCCGGTATAGCCGCGATCGTCGGGATGTACGGCATCAATCCAGCCCCCATTCTCAGCTTCAGCTAGACTTTGACCTGTGTAGGCAATCCAGTCTGTCAATTCAAAGCAAATTCCTTCTGGTGTGCTGACCCAGATAATTTGCGTATTAGCTTTTATCAGAGAACGATATCGGGCTTCGCTCCGTTTTAAGATTTTTTCGGAGTGTAGGCCTTCCTCTTCGGCACGCTTGAGGTTGCTGATGTCTTCCACACTCGACCAGATCAGGCGTTCTCCATCCTTTTCAATTAGCCGTCCAGAAAGCCTGACAGGAACTAGATGCCCGTCTTTGTGAATGTACTCTTTCTCATAAGGGCCATAACTACCTGTTCGTTCCAAATATTCCAGTATAGATTGCTCGGTGGCAGCATACTTTTCTGGGGTAATTTGCCAGTAAGTAAGATTTAAAGTTTCCGAAATATTGCGTCCTAAAATGGCAGCATAAGCAGGATTAATATCAATCAATGTTCCATCTATTTGGCACAGTACCAAACCAACGGGACATTGTTCAAATAACTGCCGATTGTATTCCTCAAGTTTGCTAGACATGGTTGAGGTTTCCTTTTCTCGAAGAGTAGTGGCTTTACAAAGCTTAGAAAAGAGGCTTTGAGAGAGTTTTTGATTAGTCCTAATTTGGGATTAATCCTGTTGCTGGTTAGAGTGAGGACAATAGAAGCAAGACAACAAAGTAGCGTACAGTTTTAACGAAATTGGGTGGCGTTGGAATATCTGGTAAATGTGGTCGGGTGATGCAGTGGTAACTTCTGGATTTTGCTGTGAAAGTCGCCGGATCAGTTGAGTGTGGCGGATCAGTAAGTCAGTTGGTTTAAGTATTGGAGTTGTTGATGGAATAAAGCCGTCTGTATCAGAAGTGGAGGATGGATCGGCAAGGAAAATTGGCGAGGCGATCGCGTTCTTGGGAGTAGAAATCGTGTAACTCTTTGCCTCGGAAGTCTCCACCGAACAATTCACTGGAATTTGAATCCAGAATTCTGTTCCTTCACCCGGTTGCGAACGACATTTGAGAACTCCTCGGTGTCTTTCCACAATAATTTGGTGGCTGATGGCCATACCTAACCCGGTTCCCTTGCCAATTTCTTTAGTGGTGAAAAAGGGATCGTAAATGCGTCGAATTACTCCCTCTTTCATACCCAGGCCGTTGTCGGCAATGCGAATCAAAATCCACTGTTCGTCGAAGACTTCAGTGCGAATAATGATTTGAGGAGTAGGCAGTGGAGAGTAGGAAGTAGGGGAATCTTGAATTAATTCTGACTGCTGAGTTGCCAATTCCTCATTTACCATTCGCTCTTCTAAGGCATCAATGGCGTTTACTAAGATGTTCATAAACACCTGATTCAGTTGTCCGGGATAGCACTCAATTAAAGGAAGTTTTGCA
Organism: Dendronalium phyllosphericum CENA369; assembly: GCF_016056275.1. Classification (GTDB taxonomy): domain Bacteria; phylum Cyanobacteriota; class Cyanobacteriia; order Cyanobacteriales; family Nostocaceae; genus Dendronalium; species Dendronalium phyllosphericum. The sequence goes on from NZ_JAECZA010000020.1 coordinate 48,256, forward strand.
TAATCTTTGACGATTTCAATTGTCGGACGGCGAGCGACCGCTTTCAGGCGATGGCGAAGAATCATCAATGTGCCGTCGATACCATCGTGGATATTAACGGCTTTCATTTCTGCTTGGTCGTGGCGAGAGAAGTTTTTCAAAGATTGGACAATTTCCACAATGCGATCTGTGCCAAGCTTCATTGAATCCAGTAGCTTAGGCAGATCCTGCATGAGAAATTCCAAATCGATAGCGTCTAACTCTGATTGCAAATCTGGTGGAGGAACAGGTACAAATCTCTGATAGTCTCGCAGCAGGTGCAACAAGTCTTGAGCGTATTCAGCAACATGATTCAAATTGCCAGAAATAAAGTTAACTGGGTTATTGATTTCATGGGCAACTCCAGCAATCAGTTGCCCCAAACTCGACATTTTCTCGCTTTGGATTAACTGGGTTTGTGCTAGTTGTAAGTCTTGGAGAGCTTGCTGAAGCTTCTGTGTCTGGGCTTTTGCTTGGGCAGTTGCTTGGATACTTTGCTCGTAAAGCAAAGCTTTTTCAATCGCGATCGCGGTTTGCGAACCAAAGATACTTACTAACTTCAAGTGTTCGGCTGTATATGAGTCAGTTTTTTGGCTACCAATGGCGATCGCTCCTAGTATGTGTTCTTTTGCTCTTAATGGCGCACAAATTAACGATTTAACGCTTTTTTGCCCCTCTAATCGCGGATCGGCTTGCACATTATTGACAAGTTCTGCCCGACCAGATTCTACAATACTGCCAATAATTCCCTTGCCCGGTTTTGGTGGCTGGTCGTCAAAAAACATGCCAAATTCAGCAATGATGTCAAATGCTGTAGCATCGGAATTGAGGAGCAAGATTATGCCTCCAGATGATTCAATCAATTGACTCATTTCTTGAAGTACCAGTTGGGCTATCTGTCGCGTATCCAAACTCGTTGTGAGCTTAGTCGAGATATCCTCAAACAAATCAATTTCTTGGTATCGCTCCAGCAATTCTATGGCGAGTACCTTCTTCTCAGATTCCTGTTTTGCCACCAATGAGAGTAAAGTTGCCACTAGGGTTGCTTTTTCTTCCCCAATAACCCAACCGATGATTTCTCCTGATACCTCAATGGGATAACGATTTTCCCCAGTTTGCTCCCCAATGCTAATCAGTTTACTGCCGTCTACAAGCTCGACATCAATGGCAATATTGAACTGATAGACTAAATTTTCAACCAAAGACGGCAATTCTTTTTTATGAAAAATTTTTCTCAAGCTAACTGGCGACATGAAACACCTCCGCCTCTACTAGGATTAGATGCTCAACTTGCGCTTTGATGGAAATAATCTCATAATCAAAAAAATTAAGTTTTGTTATCATTTATTAAGATGTGTTAATTAAAATTATGACTTGCAAACCTTTCAAGCTTAGTATTCCACTTTATTTCCTAATTTCAACACATGACTTTAAACGAGCAATAGCTATTGTTGACTGTTAACAGTCAACAACTTTAGGTGAGATAATTTTTTTGTAATTCCTGAAGTTATTAAGACTAGTTTGCCCAGAAAGATTGTTGAGATAACAGTAAGTGAAGCGTTATTCTATTTGGAATTTGAGATTTTGTACAAAATTGAGCCTGTCGCGTCGTCAGACAGTGTGGTGAGGTAGCCCTTGGGGTTAGCGTAGACCTATGAGCAAAAGTGCTTTTTGCACTCTTGTGGTCAAAGGGAAAAGGTTAAAGGGAAAGGGAAAATACTAAACCTTTTCCCGACTTCTGCAAGAGGTCTCTTGTGTAGTGTTATGCTGCCCGCTTACATAAACTTGATTTCTATTGAAGCAATGTTCGTTGGAAAAATATTTACAACTATAATTAAGAAATTTAAATTATCGGGTGCGTTATCGGGTAACGCACCCTTAAATAAATTGGGAATTTGCTTACATAGATTAAATTTTTATTGCCAAATTATTTACTGTAAATACTCTCGTGTTAATTGATGGTTGCTAAACAATTCCATATCGTATTCGAGATTATCTAGAAGAATAGAAAATATGATTCTGTCATATTCACCTTCAGAAAAAGTTTCTATGAACAGGTTATTTTCTGGATTGTGAATATATGCCTTCATAAACATAAACTCTGAATTTAACTCGTTGACATATTCTAGAAGAGACATTTTATGAATATTGGGTTTGGAAGAGTAAAGTGCTCTAATTAATACTCCTCTATGAGGAATATGCTTAACTAGTAAATTATGCTTTCTAGGATGACGACATAAAAGTAAATCGTTATCTTCTTGAACCTGATATCCATTAAATTCTAAATGATTGCGATATCTGACTAAAGGATGAGCTAAATAATCACCAATATTATTAATTTCTGGCATAAGTTAAAGCCTCACAAATTTTTCCAAAAATTAGGTTAGCTAAACTTAGTATTCCCACTCAAACAGAAACTCGACCAAGACTGCTGCCAAAATTAATACCATCGCTACTTAAACTCGGACATAATGTTGATTTGCAGGTATCGCTTCTAGCATTTTCTTGGGCGTAGGTAGGTTGAGGTTGTTCATTAACTCGATGAACTGGCTGCGGCTGCGTCCCACAAACCTGGAATTCCAGAGTTTTTCTTTACCAATATGTAGATACTGTTCGTCCCTGGTAATCGTGACCGGGATATACCAATGTGTCCTCAATGCGAACAATGGATTTCCGATGAAGCAGTCCCCTCCAACAGCAACATAAGTCTGCGACTTGAAAAATTTCAGTAGCTCTTGTGCCAGATTGGCAGTCTATGACGGTAAACGGTAGTACGATTGAATCGGGTCTCTAGCTTGAGAGTGCTGAGTGCTGAGTGCTGAGTGCTGAGGAGCCAGTGCGTTGCGGAGGTTCCCTCTGTTGAAGCAACTGGCGTTGCTGAGTGCTGAGTAAAAATACTATTACTCAGTTTCTTAGTCAATACTTCTCGGTTAATATGTCAATCTTTTCTCACTTATTCAAGAAGTATGAAGTTCCTAGTTCCTTTTTTATGCATAGTGCAGAAATTTTTTTATTGGAAGTGTCTTCCCAAGCAAGAGCGATCGCAGACAATAGAGAGCTAGCATAGTTCTTCGTCTCAATTTTCTAAATTTCTCGATAGATTGCTGGTATTTTCAATAAATCTGCTGTATCCTAGTTTAGCTTATGTAGTTTTTTCGACATTCGACTTCATCCAAGTCAAATGTAAATCTTCCTAAAGATTCTTGAAAGGCTATAGTAGTCTACTTCAAAATCTATATTCAGATTTTCATTTTTTAATGTCTTTTTCAAAGTTTTAATATAGATAGATATGAAACTAATCAAAAAATCTGAAAAGCTCCTCCTTAACAAAATCAAGATCATGGAGGAATCAGAAGAACAAAGTTTTCCAGCAGAGACTTTCGACCATCCAGAACCAGTAGTTGAAAAACAAATCTCTAATATAGAGATTAGAGAATCTAACTACATTCCGGTACGCGATAACCCAATAGTCCAATCTGTTGGCAATTCTGGGTGGCAGGTTTCTGATATTTGGAAGGATATTCGATTGGATAATTTCTAATGCAAGTTTTTGCCACAAAATCAGCGATCGCCCAACAATTTATTTAGGATAATGTTGTGCTAAAAACTCTTCAGCCTGAATGCGATCGCTAATAGCTCCATCCAAGGTAGCAGTCAATAAATTATCTAAAATTTGCCGATACTGCGGCCCTGGTTTATAACCTAATTTTTTCAGGTCATTACCATTTAATATCGGCTGGACATGAGACCAAACTGTTAAATAATGCCATATCTGCCGTCTCAGTTTAGAGACGCGTGGACTGTATGTGGCAATTAAAATTAGCATTGGCAAATCAAATTGTCTTAATAACTGCACCACCTGACTGGGACTTTGGCAATTAGGTAAGGATTCGACAATTTGACACAAGCTTTGGGCTAAGTTCTTCAATCTAGCGATACTGTCTTCTGGCAATTGCAGATTTTCTGCAACTTTGGCTCGATATTCAGGGGCTAAGTGGGCAATTAATGCTTCTAAACGCATTTGCCAATGAATTAGAGTCTGTTGCGGGTCAAATCGTTGCAAACAGCGTTCTAGCAAACGTAGTTGCCACAGAAGTTCCCGCTCTAGTTTGAGAGTAGGATGAATACACTGCAACGCTCCTAAGTCGTCAAGTAACTGCAAAGCCGACTTCCAATAAGGGGCTTCTAGGATGTGTTTTAATTCTGCTTTAAGTCTAGTTTGCAGCGCTGGAGTTCTGCTATTTTCTTGAGTAGTGCGATCGTAAACGCCGCTATTGATGGCATAGCGGATATATTCTTTTGTTTGCGGTTCAATTTCAAAATTAAAACGCACAGCAAAGCGCACCCCGCGATAAATACGGGTGGGGTCTTCGATAAAGCTGTTGGCGTGTAAAACGCGAATTTGCTTTGCGTGTAAATCTAGTAAACCACCGAAGAAATCGAGTAATTCACCAGCACGGGGAGAGGTAAGCCTCAGTGCCATTGCATTAATAGTAAAGTCGCGGCGATACAAATCTTGGCGAATTGAACTCGCCTCAACTTCTGGATTTGCTGCTGGATAAGGATAGAATTCTGTTCTAGCAGTGGCAATATCTACCCATAGAGAATCGAATTCTGGGTCTTTGTGCCATAACAAAGCAGCAGTTTGAAAAGCCCCGTGAATTTCTAAACGCGCAGCCGGATAAATTTGCTGGAGTGCTTTTGCTAGTTCTACCCCAGCCCCAACATCTGCTGATTTGTGAAAGCCATCAACTACAAGGTCAATGTCTTTAATCATCAAAGTGCCTGTTGTGTCGGCTAACAGCAAATCCCGCACCGCACCGCCGACAAGATACAAATGCCAACCTCGTTTTTCGGCTGCTTGCGATGCCTTGGTAAGCAATTGCCACAATTTAGGAGCAAGGCGATCGCGTAATTGCACTAAGCTGGTAAACTTAACATCTTCTCCTTGTTTACCCTCTTGCCTCTCTACTCCTCTACCCCTCTGCCCCTCTACCTGATGTAGTTCTCGCAAAATATCTGTGCGAGTAACAATACCTACTAACTGTCCATTTTCCAATACAGGTAAACGTCCGATATCGTATGTCACCATTAACGCTTGAATTTGTGGCAGTATCGTATCCGGTGCAATAGTTTTGAGATTTGTGGTCATGTAGCCTTTGACTGGTGCATGACTAAATCCGTGGTGTAAGGCGATATCCAAATCCCGCCGGGAAATAATACCTACTAGTTGTCCTTGAGTATCGACTACAGATAAACCAGAATGTCCGTAACGTAATAAAATGCGCTGCGCTTCTTCAATCGTCGTTTCGGGACGGATAGCGCGGATAGGGGAGGACATCAAATCCCTGGCTGTAGGAGGATGGGGAATTGTAGCTTTGATGGAGTCTAACATTTGCTGGAGGGTTTCTTGGGCGTTTACTCCTCGCAGGTTCAGCGATGCTGCTTGCGAATGACCGCCACCGCCCATTGTTTGGAATAATTGATTGAGATCGACACCAGGAATTTGCGATCGCCCAATTACAGTTAAACGCGTCTCATCTTCTCCCAAAGCATACTCATTTGCCAACAGTAAAGCATCTATTTCCGTGAGTTCAGTTAGTTGCGAAGCAATACTCGATAAACCTGGGACAAACTTATCTGTTTTTAGAGTTACCCAAGCGATGGTATATCCCCGCAAACAAAAAGATTGTAATTTTTCTAGTGCCTCGGTTAACAATCGTTGTAGCTGAGGAGACAAACCAGGGTCGAGATAAGTAGAAATTACTGATAGACTAGCTCCTTGTTGCATCAACCAAGCCAAAGCTAGAGCATCCCGCGAAGTCGCACTATCAAATGTCAACGAGCCAGTATCAACGTGGATACCCAAAGCCATAACTGTGGCCACAGCAGGAGTCAGAGACATTTGCTGTTGTTGCAATTGCTCTACCATTAAAGTCGTTGTGGCTCCGACTCGCTCAATATAAGACTGGGTAGCCGGGATATCCGATTCTTGTCCGAGGTGATGGTCGTAAACTATAATTTTTTGGATATTGGGTAAATCTAACCATTCAGCAACTTTACCCAAGCGATCGCGCTGTTGCGTATCCACCACTGTCAAAGAACGAATAGTTTCCGCATTGACCGAACGCCTTTCAATGAGTGGATATTCATCTCGATATAAAGCCAAAAAATCTCTTACAGGTGGGTGCGCTCCCCCAGTCAGCACAATCTTACTTCCTGGTAATAGGCGACTTAACCCTACCGCTGCACCTAGTGCGTCAAAATCAACTGTTGTGTGGCAGAGAATTAAATCCATACTTGTCAGTGGTCAATGGTTAGTGGTCAGTAGTCAGTGGTAAGTCAGCACGCTAGTTTTGTTTCCAAAATGAGTAATTGGCCAATTCCTTGAGAATTAATGGTCAGTAGTAACAACTGACAACTGACAACTGACAACTGACAACTGACAACTAACTAATGACCATAGTGACGCAATTTCTGCTAGCTTACAAATAAGGGAAAACAGTTAGTGTCGCTCTTTAGGATATTCTATTTTTAGTATTTCGCTGTCTTGGGAGAAGCAAAAATGACCATAATATTCCAATTGGCTTTGATATCTCTAGTCGTGTTGTCTTTTGTTTTAGTTGTTGGCGTACCTGTTGCTTATGCAACTCCGCAAAATTGGGTTGAATCAAAAAGGCTGCTTTGGCTTGGTTCTGGAGTTTGGATAGCTTTAGTGCTTTTGGTTGGTGTATTAAACTTTTTTGTGGTCTAAGCAATAGCTTCGCCCTAGTGCAGGCAAATAGCATAGGGACTACAAGAGCAGGAAAGCCAAGTCAAGGGTAAAAGACAGTTCTTTTTACCTAATTGTGTTTTCCTGCTCTTCTGCATTTAAAGAAGAAATGTATATTGGCAAGAGTATAGTTGATTTTAGAGGCAGTCATGGCAGTTTTCGAGGGAACTTTTACTCAAACAGAACCTTTGCGTTTTGCAGTGGTCATTGGTCGATTCAATGACCTTGTTACCGCAAAGCTGCTAGAGGGATGTCAAGATTGCCTAAAACGCCACGGCGTAGATCCTAATCCTCACGGTAATCAAGTAGACTACGTTTGGGTTCCAGGTAGTTTTGAAGTACCGATTGTAGCTCGCCAGTTGGCACTCTCACATCGTTATGATGCTGTAATTTGTCTGGGTGCTGTGATCCGAGGACAAACACCCCACTTTGATTATGTATCCTCTGAAGTTGCTAAAGGTATTGCTGCCGCAAGCTTTCAAACCGGAGTACCAGTAATTTTTGGCATTTTGACAGTAGATACCATGCAGCAAGCCTTAGAAAGAGCAGGCATTAAAGCCAATCATGGCTGGGATTACGCTCTCAATGCTCTAGAAATGGCCAGTCTCATGCGGCAACTTCGCTCTAACTTAGCAGAGCCGTATTCTCTGAATCCCCAATCTTTACCAGCCTCTTTTCAAAATGCCAGCGTCGGCAATCTAACAGCAGAGTCAGAAGAACTCAGTTAAGTCAGTCGTCAGTTGTCAGTTGTCAGTTGTTAGTGGTCAGGAGGCAGAAGTCGTAAGTTGCAAGTCGGAGGTCGAAAGTTATTCTCCCTCATCCCCCCCTGCTCCCTCATCTCCCTCATCTCCCAAAACTCTGGGGTTGACAAATAAGGATAAATCTGAGATATTTATATTTAATTGGTAACTGCGGGTATAGCTCAGTGGTAGAGCGTCACCTTGCCAAGGTGAATGTCGCGCGTTCGAATCGCGTTACCCGCTTATTAATAAATATAAATACCAGTTTTAATTTATTCTGAGCTAAGGCTAGTTTGGCTAGAATCCTTATTATTGGCTAAATTCGTATTGTGTAGGGTATATTACACTGAATAAAAGCTGGCTAGGTTAATAGTAATGTTATCAGGTGCAAAGTACGTCTTTTAGCAGTTAAGCTAGCTTAATTTCTTTCCTTCTGCCTTGCATGAGCAAGCGTAGCTTTCCCTAACGAGTTGTTTTAGAAGTTATCGCCACGTAAGCTTAGAATTGTAGCAGACATACAAGCACAACAAATGCCCAACCAAAGCAACCACATTACATTTGAAGCCACAGATGAAGACAAGGAAACTTTTAAACAAGATTGTCCAATCCAGGGAAGGATGACAGATAGATATAGGTAAATCAGATTTACTGATTCTGAGAGTGCGGATACGACAGTTAAAGTCAGTATTTGGCTCCCTATTGATATAAAAAGTTAATTATTGAGAAAAGCCCCAAAATATTTACTAAGGGAGCATATTCTCGCAGTTGATGTAAAAAACACGCTCAAGTTATTAGAACGCTTGTGCAATCTCAAAAACCAGAAAAAATCGATTTCAACACCGAATACCCCTGTCCCTGTCGTCGTCGGGGACGGTTGATTCCTATTACCCTGACAGAAGCATTTGGTTGCGATCGCTGTCAGCAAATCTTTGTAGTAGAAGATAATGGACATATCCTAGAACAGCTTTCTACCACCTATCCCTATAAGCGAGCTTGGCGCTGGACGGGAAATAGTTGGCATGTTGTCCATTCTCGTCTGGGAGAAAGCTATTTGCCGATAGCATTGGGCATTATTTTCGTGCTAGTGATTATATGGTTACCACTAGCACTGCGATTGGCAAATGGTTCGAGCATTATTGCTTGGGCAATGGTAGCGGTGCTGTTGGCCATTCTGCCAGCACTTATGGTCTGGCTTACCTACAGACGTTAATTCCATGACCGTTGACACTTTGGACGATAACCCCAAACCAATTATTAGTGCTAAACGCGCTTATCAAGCTTCCCTAAAATTGGGGTTCACAAAGGGAGCAGACCGCAGTCGCGCTGTTTTGGCGATGGCACGGGCGCTAGAACGCTCATTTGACGACATTTTAGAAGCCAATACTTTGGATCTAGAAGCCAGTAAGGAAATGGCAGTGCCAGAAATAATCTTGGATTGGCTGAAACTGACTCCCACACGGCTGGAGGCGACAGTAGAAATTCTCCAAAGGTTGGGGGAACTATCAGATCCACTGCGGCGCGTCAGAACAGCTGACTATCAGCTAGAAGATTCCCAGAGTTACACCCAATTAATGCCCTTGGGAGTAATTGGATTTATTTATGAAGCCTTTCCCGATCTAGGAGCGATCGCCGCTGGTTTTTGTATTAAAACTGGTAATAGTATAATTCTCAAAGGTGGTGCTGAAGCTAGCCATTCTAATGAAGCGATCGCTCTTGTATTGCAAAACGCTCTTGCTGAAATTGGTCTACCAACAGGCTGTTTAGAATTAATTCCCGCAGAACATGGTGCTTCAATTCGGGATTTAATTACTCAAGACCATTACCTAAATTTAGTAATTCCCTACGGACGTTCCAGCTTAGTGCAGCAGGTAATGCGACAGGCTACTTGCCCAGTCTTAAAATCAGCTATGGGTAACTGTTACCTTTACTGGTCGCTGAATGCCAGCTTAGAGATGGTACGCTGGATGATTCTCAACAGTCATCAAAGCCAACCAGACCCAGTTAATGCCATTGAAAAGGTGTTAATTCATCGCCAAGCCTTGCCATCATCTTTGGCTGTTTTATGGAACAGCTTAAAGGAAAAAGGCTTTGAAATAAAAGGCGATGCAGAACTGGTAGAGGCGTTTCCTCAGTTGCAGCTAGCTAGGGAAGGCGAGTGGAGCAACGCTTATTTAACCAAGACAATAGCTTTTAAACTAGTGGATAGCTTAGAGGCTGCGATCGCTTGGATTAATCAATACAGTAGCGGTCATGCTGATGGTATTGTCACAGAATCTTATCAAGAAAGTCGGCAGTTTGCCCTAGGAGTTAACAGCGCCTCTACCTACATCAACGCTTCCCCGCGTTTTTCCCGCAACCCTTCGCGAGGAGATTCTGTATTTTTGGGTATGTCTAACCAAAAAGGCCACCGTCGGGGATTTATTAGTTTGGAAACTTTAACGACAGTCAAGCATATTGTCCAAGGGAATGGGCGATTTTAGCAGTAGAGAATGATTAAGTTATGAATCCACGGTTGGCAATTTTACTGACAAATCCGAATAGTTCTGTGATTCAGGAATTGATTGCAGAACTTGATTCTTATTTGGCAGTTCTTATCCTCCTGAAAGTAATCACGGTCTTGATATTTATGCTCTACTTCATCCATCCGTTACTCATTACTATTTTTCTTGCCAGACTAGACGATAAGCCAATTGGTTGTTTGGGTTTTATAAAATTATTCCATTTGGTTGTTATAAACCAGAACGATTGAGTATTTTTTGGGAAAAAAGCCTTGGTTAATTTCAGAAAATTATTAGCTATTTAATTACTCAAACACAGGCGGCCATAATTCAGATATTGCAACTTCCCAACCAGGTAATAACTCATCAATAGTTAACTTATCTTCACCTGTTAACACTTTTAGTTCAACGTTTGGGCGGTATATACTCACAGTTAACTTATCTGGATTAATTAATATTCCTACCTTTGCGCCTAATTCCAAAAATAGCTTTATTTTATCTTCTAATTTAGAAATTCTGTCTGTTTTTGATTTTATTTCTACTACCAAATCGGGTACTAACTCAGCAAAATCTCTCACAGTACGCTTTAGTCTTGCTGCTGCCACAAAAGAAACATCAGGGGCGCGTAAATCTGTATTGGGCATAATAAATCCACCACTTGAGTCAAATATGCGCCCAAGCTTATGAGGATTAACCCAAAGTTTTAATAAAAATATCAACTGAGCGCCTATTTCACTAGATTCGATATCCGATGGCCCCATAACTAGAATATTTCCTTCTTGCAGTTCTATTTGGTAGTCCTGCTGTTCATCTTCTAGCTTTTGCTGTAGTCTTTCTACATCTTGAATAGTTAGACTCATAAAACTTTTCAGATATAGTTAATTTTTATCTAGTCAGAACAATTATAAACCCCAAATCATACAAAAAAATCCACCTAGGTGGATTTTCTTGTTTAGCTAGTAACTTTTAGCTTAAGGGCAAATTACTTGTTATTAGATGTGTAGTAAACCTTACTACCTGTATCAGGTACAAAATGACAACTGATAGCAGAACGCCATAACGACTTCCAAATTGGTTCCTCAGATTTACGGAAGTATTCACCCATCACAGGTTTAATCGCTTCAGTTGCTTTCAACAAATTGTAGTGAGGAATGTTGAGGAATATATGATGAGCAACATGAGTACCAATATCGTGATGGATATGATTGATTAAACCGTAATCGCGGTCAATACTAGAAATTGCGCCTTTGAGGAAAGTCCAATCGTCTCCACGATACCAGGGAATATCTGGCTCAGTGTGATGCAAAAATGTTACCAAGTCTAGCCAAATCACAAACACAATGTATGGTGCGGCGTAGTATTTCAGTAACCACATCCAACCCCATTGATAGGTAAGAAAGCCCAGCAAACCTACCATACAAATCCAAAGTGTAGTGCTGGTAATGATATCCCATTTTTCCGCTGGTTTGAAAAGTGAGCTATTAGGCGAAAAGTGGGAACCCTGCTTATTAGGAGAACGCTTAAACAGATATATCGGATAAGCAAATAAGAAAAGATGAAATCGAACTATCTTTTCTGGTAATTGCATCTCCTTATATTGTGATTCCGTCATGGGATACCAGCTTTCATCATTATCGATATTGCCAGTATTTTTATGATGAGTTCTATGGCTAATGCGCCAACCGTGATAAGGAACAAGTATCGGTGTATGAGAAAGATGGCCAATTAAATCATTCAGCCATTTATGCTTAGAAAAAGATTGATGTCCGCAGTCGTGTCCGACTACAAACAAAGCCCAAAACATTGTTCCTTGCATTAACCAGAAAATCGGCCAAAAAAACCAAGAATCTAGGTAATGAGCCACTGCATAAAGCAGACCGATAATCAGAATGTCACGAAAAAAGTAAAACAAGGATTTTTTCACATCGGGCTGAAAACATTCAGCAGGTATTGCAGCTTTTAAATCCTGAAGAGTGAAGGGCAGGATAGTCTTATCCTCAAATTGGTCGCTGCCATGAGGATGATTGAAAGTTACGGTATTTAATTGCACTAGATTCTTGAGATTGGATAAAAAACTGAACTTCCTTTGAGGCAAGCTAATCCCACTTCTGCAATGCCTACGTCGCTAGCTTTTGCTGACACACAACAAGATAATTTCTGGCAATTTGCCTAACAATGTTAGTGGGCAGCTAATTGCCAGAATCTATTTAAATTACAGAACGCTCAACGCTATTGTTGCTATATCAACAATATTTTGACCACCGTGAAATTACCGAGATAATTATTTAGCGTTTTGCGTAGTATTCATTGAAAGTTTCATAGCCAACATCAGTTTTATATAGATGACATTGGTCTACAATCTGCTTCATTAAAGACCAAGAAAACTGACATTCATTATGCAGATAAGGCTGCCAATTTTCTTTGATACTGCTGTAGGCTAGACGCAAATTATAAGAGGGAATAGCAGTAGAAATGTGATGCGGGACATGAACATTAATATCGTGACAGAGGAATTCTACCCAGCGGGGATAATCACAATGAATCGTACCAAATAACTGTGCTAGAGCTTCGTCCCACTTGTTTGCAGCGACAAAAGGCACATCTGAAGCTGTGTGGTGAACGATAGTAAAGGTACTCATCCAAAAATGGTAAACGAGCCACGGCATCAGCCAAAATTTGACAAATCCCCAAATCCCAGTCGTAGCTATTAGGAGAGGGAATGCGATCGCTGCAAACAAAACTACTACAGCGACAGAAAGTTTCACACTCGATTGGTCTTTAGTTTTGAAGTTCCGCCAATCAAAATGCACAACAGCCCAATGTCCAATTGAACCTACCCACCAGAGGCGTTTACGCATGAACAACTCAAAGGCCGACTGCCTGGGTTTATCCCAATCTGCAAAAACTTCTGGTGTAATGGGATGCCAAGCATTGTCCTCATCTAGCTTGTTGGTATGAGTGTGGTGATAATTATGCTTAATCCGCCAACTGTGAAAGGGATAAATCAGGGGCATCATGAAGATATGCCCTACCAAATCGTTTACCCAACGACGTTTGGCAAACGAACGGTGTCCGCAATCATGACCGATTACAAAAAAACCTGTTAAAGCAGTGCCCGTAAAAATCCAAGCTATGGGCAACAGAAACCAAGGTGTGATTGTCAGAATAAAGTAGCCCAAACCAACAGCAAAGACACTGAACAGCACTTGCATCCAAGCTTTACGACGGTTCTGTTGAAAACACTCGCGTGGCAATGTTTTGATAATATCTTTTAGCCTCAGATCGGAATTACCAAGGTCATTATTTACTTTTTGGCTGTTGATTATTGATGTAGTCATGAAAACCTGAAAAACGACAAAACTCCTCCACCAAGTCACTAAAAAAGTAACTTGCCGCAAAATTTATTAACATATAGCGAATATCAGCGTCTTGGATTATAGCAACCTAACTTACCCAAGCGCACCCGTAAATAGCTTTTGGATGCCATTTCTTAGATGTTGAGTCCTTCGTTATTAGTCATTAGTCTTAAATTAAATGACTAATGACTAATCACAATTGACTTACTGCTTTGTTGGAGCCAGCTTCACGTTAGTGGCTAGACCAATTATTTGCAGCAATTGAATTGTCATCCAAGTTAAATCGATTTCCCACCATTCCAGTCCGTGACGGGCTGAGTATTGAAAGGCATGGTGATTATTGTGCCAGCCCTCGCCGAAAACGAGTAGGGCTATCCACCAGCAATTAGTCGAGCGATCGCCAGAATCATGGCTGCGATAACCGAACTTATGAGTACCGCTGTTCACCAACCAAGTGCAGTGGTAAACCCAGACAATGCGAACAAAAATTCCCCAGACAACGAACGACCAGCCGCCCAAAAGCAATAGTACTAAACCTAGAGCGACTTGGATGAAGATGAAATTTTTTTCTAAAAACTGATAAACTGGGTCTTCGGCAATATCTTTGGTAAAGCGAGGAATGTCAGCGTGAGCCGGACATTTATGAATTAGCCAACCCATGTGGCTCCACCAAAAGCCCTTATTAGAATCGTGGGGATCGGGATCGGTATCAGAATGTAAATGATGAATGCGATGTGTCCCTACCCACTCAATTGGGCCTCCTTGACAGGCGAGTGTCCCGAAGAAAACTAGAAGATACTCTAGCCACTTAGGAGTTTGAAAACTGCGGTGGGTAACAAGGCGGTGAAATCCCAAGGTAATGCCTAAACCACCTGTCACCCAGTAAAGTAAGAAAGCTACACCAACTGCCTGCCAGCTAAAGTTACCAGGAACAAAAGCAAACAAAGCACCGATGTGCAGTCCGACGAAAAATAGGGTGTTAACCCAGTTAATTTGAGGTTTTGTTGAGGTAGCAATTGTCATGCAGTAACCCGAATTGGAATTGTTTGGCCTAATCTGCGCGATTTAAAAATCCGCATATCTTAATGTTTTTTTTTGATTGAGGAACTAATGAACAGCTCGGAACAGCTGCAACAAGCACAACAGGCACTGTTAAAAATTTTTTCTGGAATTGACGCTCAGGTCAAGCATAATCTGAAACGAGTACTGGATGGGTTTCGTAATAACCGTGTAGGGGCACACCATTTTGCTGGTGTATCTGGTTACGGTCATGACGATCTAGGACGAGAAACTTTAGATAAAGTTTTTGCTGAAGTGATGGCTGCCGAAGCTGCGGCAGTGCGAGTGCAGTTTGTTTCTGGAACTCACGCGATCGCCTGCGCTTTATTTGGCGTGCTTCGTCCTGGAGATGAAATGTTAGCAATAGTGGGTTCTCCCTACGATACGCTTGAAGAAGTTATTGGTTTACGGGGTCAAGGTCAAGGTTCCCTTATCGAGTTTGGCATAAATTACCGTCAATTAGAGCTAACCCCAGAAGGAACGATAGATTGGGAAGCTTTAAGTACTAGTGTGACTGATAACACGCGTTTAGTGTTAATTCAGCGTTCTTGTGGCTATTCTTGGCGTTCTAGTTTAGCAATTGCCGATATTGAAAAAATCATTCATTTGGTTAAGCAACAAAACCCTAACACTGTTTGCTTTGTAGATAACTGCTACGGCGAATTTATTGAAACTAAAGAACCCACTGCTGTTGGTGCTGATTTAATGGCGGGGTCATTAATCAAAAATCCTGGTGGGACTATTGTCAACGCTGGCGGTTATGTTGCCGGTCGTGCTGACTTAGTGGAAGCAGCAGCCTGTCGCCTCACGGCTCCTGGTATTGGTAGTTATGGTGGTGCTACTTTCGATCAAAATCGCTTGTTGTTCCAAGGGTTATTTTTAGCACCGCAAATGGTAGGGGAGGCAATGAAGGGGACGTATCTTACTGGTTATGTATTTGACAAACTTGGTTATGCAGTAAATCCCGCACCTCTGGCTCCTCGTGGAGATGTGATTCAGGCGATTAAACTTGGCTGTGCCGAAAAGTTGATTGCGTTCTGTAAAGCTATACAACAGCATTCTCCTATAGGTTCTTACCTCGACCCCGTTCCTGATGAAATGCCAGGGTATGAAAGTCAAGTAGTCATGGCTGGGGGAACTTTTATTGAGGGCAGTACTTTGGAATTATCAGCCGACGGGCCTTTACGCGAACCGTATGTAGTTTATTGCCAAGGTGGGACTCATTGGACTCATGTGGCGATCGCTTTAGAAGCAGCGATAGATGCTGTAGGCCCAGCTTAGAGGTAGGGGGAGGCTGGGAGAGAAGAATTAAATAACAGTGTTACAGGCATAAATTGGATAATTTATTTCTTGGAGTTCCTTTAATGCCATTTTGGATTGTAAAAGAGTTACTTAATAAACTTTTGAAAGCATCCTAAAATAGGTTAAAAACTTGAAGTTTATATATGACAATTTTATTTAATTTTTATAATTACAAACCAGAGATACCCGATTTTTTTGATAAATCGGGTATTTGATTTTTATCTGCGTATTTTTCAGAAATATTATTGGCTTAATTGTGCAACATGTTTTTCTAGATTGGGTAACTAAGTTTGCAGAAAATGAGAATGACTGAGCTATTAGCTACCGTTATTGTATTAATTAAGCGAGGAGTGGAACACAAAAAAGAGGCAGACAACTCTCGAAGTTATCTAAAAACAAAGGAAACTACAATCATGTTGCACGAACTATTTAGCAATTTGTCTTTTGAACAACAAGAAATTGTATCTGGTGGCACTTGGTCTTACACACCAGATAGGGATGATAATACTAAATTACAAGATGACATTAGTACTAGTTACTTTGACGCAGATAACTATTTCGATCTCTATGCAGATGTGAAATCTAATGAGGACGGTGGTACAGTATATCAGAATATCCAAGCTGCAAAATATCTCAATAAGTCTACAGCTAATAAATTTGTCAATTTGTATGTATAACTAAATATCCCCTTTTGATTTGGGTAAACATTCAGATTTTTAGGCAATTAGTTGAAAATAATTAATTGCCTATTTTTCTAAAACTAAAAACGAATTTATTTTCAGTTAATTATTATCTGCAAATAAAACTAAGCATTAAACATAGTTATTTTGCAATACTGTTGTTTTGTTGTTAGCAAAATAATTATTTTGGCTAACAAGTTAGATGTTTAACGTAAGAAATAACACCATGTTTAACCATAAAGAAGCTCAAAAATTGGAATTATTTACTATTCTATCAGAGAACTTTCAAGAAACAATAATTGGTGGCAGTTCTTCTTTTAACAATATATATGATATATATTTTCAATTTAAGAATGTAAAATCATTTGCTAATAATGAAAATAATTTTAATAACGGTATAAACAAACTTTACAACGCGCAAAATACTGGTTATGAGCTTTCAGAATTTAATATTGGTTTCAATAGAAATGACAGAAAAAGCAGAGGTGATTCAAGTTCGAGCAACTTAGGATTATTAAATATATTATTGGACGTAATGTCAATTTTTAGTTAAAGTTAAATCCTTAACTTTATCAAAGTAGTAATAATTTATTGAGGATTTAAAAAATAGACATTTGACAACTTTTGAGGCGCTGAGTCGTCACAATATATGGTAATTTTTTATGAAATATCAATTTGTTAAACAGCACAGTGAAGAAGACTGCGGTGCGGCTTGTCTTGCTGCGATCGCCAAATATTATGGACGTAATTTTACTCTAAATCGCATCCGGGAAGCTGTTGGAACTGGACAATTTGGCACAACTTTGTTGGGGCTTCAGCGAGGAGCAAAAACACTTGGTTTTAATGCTCGCTCGGTCAAAACTTCACCAGAACTTTTAAATAGAATGCATGAAGCACCCCTACCAGCAATTATTCATTGGAAAGGGAATCACTGGGTTGTTTTATATGGTAAGAAAGGCAAAGAATGTATAATTGCCGATCCAGCAGTAGGCGTGCGTTATCTTTCTCAAAAAGATTTAGTCGAGGGTTGGACAGATTGGTTAATGCTTTTAATAGAGCCAAATCCAGAACTATTTTTGAACACAGAAGATGATGAAGTTACTGGATTTTGGCGTTTCTTCAAGCGCGTCTGGATTTTTCGCTCGATTTTAGCGCAAGCTTTACCTCTCAATTTACTTTTAGGAGTCTTATCTTTAGCATCTCCTTTTTTGTTGCAAATTCTCACTGATGATGTTTTAGTCCGAGGCGATACCAAGCTACTTACTACTATGGCGATCGCTGTAGTAATTATGAATTTGATTCTCAGCAGTCTTTCTTGGGTACAATCTAATTTAATCGCCCACTTTGCTCAACGCCTCCAATTAGGACTTGTCATGGAATTTGGCAAGCAAATTTTGCGATTACCTCTAGCTTATTACGAATCGCGTCGGAGTGGCGAAATTGTTAGCCGCTTGCAAGATATTAGCCAGATTAATCAGTTAGTTGCTCAAGTTGTTATCAGTCTCCCTAGTAAATTTTTTATTGCCGTAATTTCTTATAGTTTCATGGTTTTTTATAGTTGGAAACTAACTCTAGTAGCTACATTAGTTTCTTTATTAATGACTATATCTACAATTATATTTTTACCAACTTTACGACAAAAAACCCGCGAGCTTTTAGTTCAAGAGGCTGAAGCTCAAGGAGTTTTAGTAGAAACCTTTAAAGGTGCACTTACTCTCAAAACTACTACATCAGGTACACAATTTTTAGATGAATTTCAAAGCCGATTTGGTAATCTTGCCAATCTAGCATTTCGGACAATTAATATTGGAATTATTAATAATACTTTTTCTGGTTTAGTGGCTGCAATTGGTGGTATTGTCTTGCTCTGGTTTGGCGGAAACTTAGTAATAAATCCTCACGAACACATGAGTATCGGGCAACTATTTGCTTTTAACTCTATGAATGGGAATTTTTTAAGCTTAATTGGTACTGTAATCAGTTTTGTTGAGGAATTTACTCGTGCCAAAACTGCCATTCAACGTTTGGCAGAAGTTATAGATACCACACCAGAGAATGCAGATGATGGTAAAAAACCTTTTGCGAAGATTCCCGGTAATGCTGATATTATTTGTGCCCATATTAACTTTCATTATGCTGGGCGAATTGACCTCCTAGAAGACTTTAGCATAACAATTCCTGGTGGTGAAGTTATAGCAGTAATTGGTAAATCTGGATGCGGTAAAAGTACTTTAGCTAAACTAATTGCTGGCTTATATTCTCTACAATCTGGCAATATTCGGATTGGATTGTATAATTTGCAAGACCTTGCGCTTGATTGTTTGCGACAACAAGTGGTGCTTGTTCCTCAAGATGCTCATTTTTGGAGTCGTTCTATTGTAGAAAATTTCCGTTTAGGAGCGCCCTATGCTACTTTTGAGCAAATTGTCAGAGTTTGTGAAATTACTGGTGCTGATGAATTTATTAGTAAACTTCCGGAAAAATATCAAACTGTTTTAGGTGAATTTGGCGTAAATATTTCTGGCGGTCAACGTCAACGTCTAGCAATAGCAAGAGCGATAATTGCAGATCCATCAATTATCATTTTAGATGAGTCTACTAGCGGTCTCGATCCTGTGAGTGAAGCGCAAGTTTTGGAGCGATTACTAAAGCATCGTCAAGGGAAAACCACAATTTTAATTAGTCATCGCCCCCAAGTAATTAATCGGGCTGATTGGATTGTTTTGCTAGAGGAAGGTAGATTAAAAATTCAAGGTTCGCTGGATGAATTGCGAACACAATCAAGAGAATATCTAGATTTTGTCAATCCTTAAATATTAGCAATTATTCGGAAAAATATGCTTTACACACATAATAAGAAAATTCTCCCATTAGTTCGAGATGAGGAGTTTCTTCCTCCTATTAGTACTTGGACATCTTTATTAGGAGTATTCCTTGTCGGGACTGTTGGTTCTGCGATCGCTCTCTCTTCATGGATTAAATATAATGTGATGGTGAATGCCCCTGCTGTTGTCCGTCCTACGGGTAACATTCGGCTAGTACAACCAGAAATAGAGGGAATTGTTCGAGATATCTTCGTACGCGAAAATCAGGTTGTCAAACAGGGTGATGCGATTGCTCGATTAGATACCGAGCAATTACAAATTAAAAAAAGCCAACTACAAGTTAATATCCAACAAGGGAGATTGCAACTAATTCAAATTGATGCTCAAATTAGCAATTTAAATACTCAGATATTAGCTGAAACCAAAGTTATAGAACGAACGGTTGCTTCTGCAAAAGTAGATTTAATCCGCAACCAAAGAGATTACCAAGAACAGCAAGTAACTACTGAAAATGAATACATCGCTGCACAAGCTAGCTGGCAAAAATCACAGGCAGATTTGCAAAAAGCCCAAGCCGATTTAGATTTTGCCAAGATGGATCGCGATCGCTATCAGCAGCTGACCAAAATAGGAGCAATTGGTCGGCGTGAATTCGAGCAAAAAAAATTAGTGGTTGAGCAAACTAAATCTACACTTGCAGCTGCTAAAAAAACTGTAGAAATTGCTCAAGCCAAAATGCAATCGGCTAGAGTTGCTACCAATCCTAGTATAGCGATAGTGGCGATCGCCCAAGAACGCATTGCCCAAGAAGTTGCTAAAGGTCAAGCAACCATCGCTAACTTGCAAAAAGAAAAACAAGCTTTAATCCAGCAGGGAGTTGAAATGCAAACTCAATTCAAGCAGTCTCAAAAAGACCTGCAACAGGTAGAAACTCAACTGCAAAGTAGCATTATTCGTGCCACTAGTGACGGTATCATTCTGAAACTCAATTTGCGTAACCCCGGTCAAGTGGTAAGTACTAGCGAAGCTATTGCTGAGATTGTGCCGCAAAATGCTCCTTTGGTGATCAAAGCGATGATTCCGACTGCGGAGATTAACAAAATTGCCATCGGTCAAAAAGTACAATTACGAGTTGATGCTTGTCCGTATCCCGATTATGGCACTCTTTCAGCTGTTCTCAGTGCTATTTCTCCAGATGTAATTACACCCGAAGGTAAAAATTTTGCTACAGAAACTTCAAGTACTGTAAATTCTCTTACTAGTTATTTTGAAGCAACTATTCAACCTGAAAATGTTGAATTTGGAAATCGCGATCGCCAGTGTCATATCCAACCAGGGATGGAGGTGAAAGCTAACATTATTTCTCAACAAGAAACAGCTATGCAATTTATGCTCCGAAAAGCCAGATTAATCGCTGATTTATGATTTCTTGCTGGAATTTTCAACTGTTATATCTAGGAAATTGGATGTTTAATTCATTCCCGCCCGCACCAGACGGGCTGCAAACTTATCCCACAAGAATTTGTTAATACACAAAATACCCAGTTACGCCACTATCACTTCAAGTTAGTTTGCAGCAGTTTTTTCGACTTGCGATCCGCCGTAACCTGAATATGTATGGAAGAGAATATTGTCTTTATAAATTATGCAACAAAGCTTAGTTTCAGATTAAATTAGTTAATAAGATACTGTGTAGTTTTGGGAAGCATCATAGTATCTTTTGGTAATTGTTGAATACCATTCAGACACTCTAGTTCGCAGAAAAATAACATAATTTACTATAAATGTTATTTGATGATAGTAAAATAACTCACACCACAATATTTTAGTTTTCTTACTCTAAAACTATCCAAAGTAGGTTCTACTTTTCATTGTCGAAGTTATGACCAATGTTCAAGTTCTGATATTTTATTATAGAATTCAACAAGCATTGCAATGGTGGCATTATAGACAGTCAATCAAGCTTTTCCTAGAAGCTGAGAAAATTCGAGATGAATTATTGCAGGAAATTTTCACAATTCGTTGCAATTTATATTTATTGAAACTAGAGAATATGAGTATATCAAGTGATAAAACTCAAAAGTATCTAGACAAAATAGACAATTTACATCATTCTTTAGTGCAATTGAGCGATCGCTTGTTTCCACCATTCCTGCAAGATAGCCTTCCTTTAGCTATTCAGTGCTTATTGGAACGTTGGCTAGTATCCAATCCTCATATACATTTTCAGAGCGATATGCCGCTTGATTGGCGATATGAGCCACTAGAACGCGGTCTGATTGTTTTAATGTCTTTAGAAGAATTACTAACAATAATTTTGTCAGAAATATTAGCTTCCGTTTCAATTTATTTTAGTTTAAAACAAAAGGAAAATGTCGGAGAGTTAAAAGTACAAATTAATTATCCTGATGTATCTACATTTGTCTTTAATTCTCATATACCAGAATTTAAGCATCTTTGCGAAACATTTAGATTTTTAACATCAGGCAAATGCTTATATCGTACTCAAGAACTCAGAGTTACTTGGTATTTTATTTGGTAAGTGTTCTTGCTGAATCATCTATTGGTACTGAAAAAAATCCCTCTAGGGAAGCATTATATAACTGAGAAAATTTAATATAAAACAAGAATTATTGTAGATAACACAATAAATATTATGCCGAGATTGTGACTCAATATAGTATTATTTATGAAACAGGATTTGTCTGAAAAAATATTGTTAAATATTTTAGTAATTGACGATCATGAATCTGTTTTGAATGGAACAGTAGAAGTACTGCGACAACATTATCCTCATGCCAAATTTAGCACTGCTACAAACGCTAATAATGCTCTCGAACAAGTCAATATCATACAGCCAGATATCGTAGTTATGGATCTTTCTATTCCAGAAAATTCTGGAGTTAAGGCCAGACCGGAGATAGGCGTGCAACTTCTCAGAACTCTGATGAAAAATTATCCCAACTTTAATTTTGTTATTCAAAGTGCCCATGTGAGAACTCTGGTCAGAATTAGACCAGATATTGATAGTCATAAAGGAGGTTTTACAGTCGCCGATAAAAGTCTTGCTACGCCAGAAATGTTGACTAGAGTTGATTGGGCATTACAGGGATTAACACATACAAAAGATATTAAAGGCATTCATACAGGATTAGAAGTAAAACCAGAATGGCTGAAAGTTTTGATTTTGGCATTTGAGGAAGGATTGCAAGATAAAATTATTGCTGAAAGAATGTGTATATCCGAACGAATGGTACGTCATTACTGGAGTAAGTTACAAGACGCTTTAAATATTTATCCTCTTGAGGGTAAAAATATTCGGATTCAAACTGAAATGCGAGCCAGAGAAGAAGGTTTGATTGATTAGAGAATAATCAATCTTTTAGGAAGGTTATTACTTAGAGTTATTAATATAATTTTCATTACTATTGAATACGCGATCGCCTTGCAATTATTGGCATAATCGATCCCAGCCGTCAGACTTCATAAATACTTCTGCAATTACATCTATAAACCTGCAACAGAGGGAGTTTACGAAGTGAAAATCCCAGCATATGCTGTTAGCCAAATTATCAGTGCAGTACTTGATGCTAGACCGCTCTTAAATACTTGGGACAATGCATGGGAATATACGTGGATTTTTGCCTGGGGTTTTTTAGGAATTGCTATTGCTCGAATAACTAAATCTTTTTTAACAAATTTAGTAGTTATTGGTGTTGTTAGTTCTAGCTTAGTCCTGATTTGTTATCTACTTTTAACCTGGGGTTGGTGGGTTCCAATAGTACCAGCAGTTTTAGTTTTGGTAATAAATGGTATGGAATTGACTGCTTTATATCAATATGACAAAGCTTTGCGCTCAAGAATTCAAGCTCGTCAAGCTATTATTGAGCGTACATTTGAAACCATTCATAACGGCCCCCTACAAAGTCTAGCTAAAGTTTTGAAGCTGGTTCGATACCAAGATTTACCAATGCAAGAACTATTGCCAGAACTAGAAAAAGAACTAGAAAAATTAGATCGCGAACTGCGGGGAATTTATGATTTTTTGCAACGCGAACCTCCAACTGAAGATAGTAGCCTTTACTTAGGAAATCATCTAGTACTAAACTTGCAAGATCCTCTTCATGAAATTCTCTATCAAGTTTACACCCATACTTTAGAGCGAGACTTTCCTTGTTTTAGAACTATCAAGCTTAAAATTCGCACCTTTGAACCTTTAGATGAGCAATGCATGAATACCGAACACAAGCGAGGACTGTGCCGATTTCTGGAAGAAGCTTTATGCAATGTCGGCAAACATGCTACAGGAGTTACTTGTCTTGAAGTCAGCTGCACTGCATCTCAAGGCTGGTACACTCTGAGTATTATTGATGACGGCTTGGGAATTAATTCCTTTAGAGAAGGTCGCGGTACACAACAGTTTATCAATTTAGCTCAACAACTCAAAGGGAAATTTCTGCGATCGCCCCTTTCTCCCAAAGGAACTATTTGTGAGTTATCTTGGCCTGTAACAAAATTTTAGTTGCAGTATGGTAGCCTAACTAGCGGCGCTGCCATCGCTTTATATCTCTTCTGTGACAATAAAGCATATTTACCGACAATTGAGAACCGTTCAAAAGAATTTTGCTCAATAACCATGCCACTATAGAAAAAAGAGCGCGAACAGAAGGGTAAAGCATGAAGTATGAAGGATGAAGTTTACTTCAAGGATAAATCCTGGAGTTTAAGAAATGAATTCAGGCTTCTCTGAACTAAAAATAAAAAATAAAATTTTCATCCATCATTCTTCATCCTTTAACCTTTCTTCATTCCAATTGAGCAAGAGGAAGGCTAAAGAACGCTGTGCAGATCACATTTTTAGGGACTAGTTCTGGTGTACCCACAAGAGGACGCAATGTTTCCAGCGTTGCCCTCAGATTACCCCAACGGGCAGAACTGTGGTTATTCGACTGTGGCGAAGGTACTCAACATCAACTTTTGCGGAGTGACCTGAAAAGCAGCCAACTATCCCGAATTTTTATCACCCACATGCACGGCGACCACATTTTTGGCTTAATGGGACTTTTGGCTAGTTGCGGCTTGGCTGGTAACGTGCAACGAGTTGATATTTACGGCCCGCCGGGATTAAATGAATATATCCAAGCTGCTTCTCGTTATTCCCATACGCACTTTTCTTATCCCGTCAAAGTTCATACCATCCGTCCTGGAGTCATTTATGAAGATGATGAATTCACTGTTAGCTGTGGTCTTTTGCATCACCGCATCCCAGCTTTTGGTTATCGCGTAGCAGAAAAAGACCGAGCCGGACGTTTTGATGTTGAAAAAGCTCAGGCTTTGCAAATTCCTCCCGGTCGTGTTTACGGTCAACTCAAGCGTGGTGAAACAGTGACCCTTACTGATGGACGAGTGATTAATGGCACAGAACTATGCGGCCCTATAGAAATTGGACGCAAGATTGCTTATTGCACAGACACAGTTTATTGCGAGGGCGCAGTTGAATTGGCGCAAGATGTAGATGTTTTAATTCATGAGGCTACCTTTGCCCATCAAGATGCAGATATGGCTTTTCAGCGGCTGCATTCTACATCTACGATGGCAGCACAAACAGCCTTAGTCGCCAAAGCGCATCGATTAATTATGACTCATTTCAGTCCCCGCTATGCTCCCGGAAATTCTTTAGAGTTAAAGGATTTGCTTCAAGAAGCTCGTGCAATCTTTCCCAATACAGATATGGCTTATGATTTCTTGATTTATGATGTCCCCAGACGCAGAGAAGTAGAGTTAACTAAGGTAAATGCTTAAATAGCATTGACGGCAAATACATCTACATTAAAAGTCAGAAGTCAGAATTTAGAGAAAATTTGATATTACAAGTACATTCATCAGGAAAATTAATTCCTGATTCTTCCATTATTCTCATTTCTGAATTCTGGCTTCTGAATTTTTACCATTTGAAATTAGGAACCGGAAATAATTGACTAATTTTATATAATCTTAAATCTAAAATATTAAAGACAAAATAAAACTGTAATTTAATCTACTTTTTTAATATACAGACAACACTGAATATAGCAGATTTTATTATACAGGTTTAAACAGGTTACAAAAAGAATACATACATTAAATATACAATTTAATCCGACTGCCAGAGATTTTATTGTAAATAAACTTCTAAATTTCTACCTATTATTATTGAGCACATCAACTCAGTAGTATCAATATTGAAAGCTGATTGTTAACCGCTTTTCAAACAAAGCATCCAGTTCTCAACAAGTAAACTACAACAAAGTTTGAATGGGTTTATTAAAGTAGTTTTATATACTTTTTTCTAGTCTAGCAAATTGATTATTATTCAATTTATATTTTTCCTTAGCAGCAAAATTCATGTACTGTAGTACTGAGAAAACTTAAATCACATCAATAATAAAACATCTAAAATAAAAGAACAATTTTAACTATTAAGGATACCGTGAAGATGAACTCAGAGGGTTGACTGTCGTCATAACCTCAATATAGTCTCAAGATTCACACGACCACTTGTAGCCGACCTAAAGTTCACCACCTTGATTTAATGAAAGTTAGTATGTGTCAATTTTACCTTCATTACTTATTGTTAGAAATCTTTATCGCTAGATTAGGAAACATTTAGTATATTGTTATGTCTATAAGTTAAAAAAATTCATGCACAAGATATTCTTTCACAATCTACCAGACATATTGTTTCGATATTAGAGGACTTTAATAGTGGCTAATACGAGTCTGAATCAAGAGCAACTGGTTACTAACACTTCACTAAGAGCGTTTGACATCAGACAAATATCTACGATTTTACTTCGCCGACGCTTTCTCATCTTGGGTATTTCCTGTACGGTCATGTCAATTGCTGGCTTACTGGCAGTTATTCACAAACCGAGTTACCAAAGCTCTATGCAGATACTGGTAAGCTCCAATTTAGGTGACTCCCAGTCAAGTGATATGCCAAGAGGTGTCAATAATGATTTGACTAGCTCTAATCCACAAACTGACTACGCAGCTCAGATGAAACTAATGCTGAGTTCTAAACTAATTGAAAAAGCTGTAGATTCGCTTCGTCCATATTATCCAGATATTACCTTAGAAGACATCAAAGGTAAAAATCAGGAAGATGAGAAAGCGCCTTTGGAAGTGACTCAAGTAGGAGTTAGGACAGGAGTTAATCAAGTTTTTAGTAAAGTCTATGAAGTTTCTTTTAAAGATGCCGATCCGCTAAAAGCCAAACGAGTAATTCAAGCCCTACAAAAAGTCTATCAAGACTACAATATAGAGCAGCAAAAAAAACGTCTAAATAAAGAGATTTCTTTGATTAATGCTCGCTTGCCGAAAATTAAAAAAGAGGTGAGTCAAGCAGAGCAAAATTTAGAAGATTTTCGCAGAAAACATAACTTACTCGATCCAGAAGTAGAAAGTAAAATTGTTGTACAATCTCTTACTGACACTCACAAACAGCTACAAAGTACTCGCGCCCAGCTTCAAGACGTACAAACTCGCTACAAAAGCCTAGAGCAAAAAACAGCTATTTCTTTTCGTTTAAGTCAATCGAGCCGTTACCAATCGTTATTAAATGAGATTCAACAGACTGAACAGGCTCTTGCTAAGGAGCGACTGCGCTATACAGATGAATCTCCAACAGTAGAGGAATTAGAGCGGCAACGCAAAAGTCAACAGAAATTATTAGAGCAAGAGTTACAATCCCTAAAACAAGAAGCTCCCATTGATAGCACAGAAAAAGCGTCCTTGACACAAGGGCAGATGGCAGAAATTAATCCGCAGCTAGCACAAGAATTAATTCAGTTGCAGGCAACAGCCCAAGGACTAAGTGCCAACGAACAAAGTCTAGCTCAATCAGAACAGCAGCTTCGCGCTAAGTTACGTAAGTACCCAAGCCTGATATTAGAATACAACCGCCTCCTACCAGCAGTCGAAAACAATCGCAAAATCCTCGAACAACTGCTAGAGACACAACAATCTTTAGGATTGAAAATTCCTCAAGGAGGATATGACTGGCAGGTATTAGGAGAATCGGATTTAGAAACCTCTACAAGTGACAATAGATTATTCATTTTACTAGGAGGCGCGATCGCCGGGCCGATTTTAGGCGTTGCAGTAGCCTTAACTTGGGGAATGTTCAGTTATGCAATCTACTCGGCACAAGAATTACAAAAGCTGACAAATCTCCGATTACTGGGGTCAGTGCCAAACCTCAAGCCCCGTCGTGCTCAGAAGCGGCTGCCAATGTCTTTACAGGAAAGGCACTATTTGACTCCTTCTTTAGTCGAAGCAGACAGTTGGTTGCCTTACCACGAAACTTTGGATATGGTCTACCAAAACATTCAAATATTAAAATATCCCTTCACCTTTAAGTCGCTGATGTTGACTTCAGCCGGATCTGGAGAAGGTAAGACAACCTTATCCTTGGGGCTTGCAGCTAGCGCCGCCCACATGCATCGACGGGTACTGCTGATTGACGGCAATCTTCGGTATCCCAGGCTGCACAAAACTCTCAAACTATCCAATGATTGGGGACTATCGCTGTTATTACTCGATGAGACAAATACCCGCGTTCAAGATTATATCCAGCCTATTCACCCCGCCATTGACATTTTGACTGCTGGCCCGACACCAGAAGATACAGTCAAGCTGCTGAGTTCCCAGCGAATGAAAGAATTGCTAGAGTTGTTTGAGCAAATTTATGACCTAGTGCTGATCGATGCTCCGCCCATTTTAAACACGGTAGATGGCAGAATTTTAGCAGCTTTTTGTAATGGCATCATTATGGTGGGGCGTATTGGTCAGGTCAACCAAAATGAATTGACTCAGGCTACAGGAATTTTAAGCCAGTTGAATTTAATTGGAATTGTTGCTAATGATATTTACTAAGCTAAAGCGTATTTGACTGACAAATATCAAACGATAACCGATCGCTGACTGTCAACTTTCGCTAAATTGGAAAAAGGTAAATACAAGGAAATTTTCAATGTCAGCACAATTGTTACTGGTGGATGATGAACCAGGATTGCGGGAAGCCGTGAAAGACTATTTACAAGAAAGCGGTTTCAGTGTTCAAGTCGCCAGTAACGCCCGTGAAGGTTGGGACTGGATGCAGCAGAACACACCTGACTTAGTGATTTCTGATATCATGATGCCTCAGGTGGATGGTTATCAGTTCCTCAAACAACTGCGAGAAGACCCCCGCTTTCAATCACTCCCGGTCGTATTTTTAACTGCTAAAGGAATGACAGGCGATCGCATTCAAGGCTATCATGCTGGTGTTGATGCTTATCTGCCTAAACCCTTCGATCCAGATGAATTAGTGGCAATAGTTGAAAACTTACTGACCCGCCGTTCAGCCAAGCTTCTGGCTAAGGCTGAAGAGGGTGAAACACCAGATATTGCCGAACTAGCCAGTCAGATTGCCCAAATCAAGGCTCTATTAACCCAAAGAAATGCGATCGCTCAATCCCCAACTCCCTTTAAAATCGACTTGACCCCCAGAGAACAAAGTGTTCTAAACTTGGTCGCTGAAGGATTGATGAATAAAGAAATTGCTCGTCGCTTAGAAACCAGCGTTCGCAATGTAGAAAAATACGTCAGTCGTTTGTTTAGTAAAACAGGTACAAATAGTCGTACTGAGTTAGTTCGTTTTGCCCTAGAACACGGTCTTGCTAAATAAACGTAAAAGGGACTGGGGATTAGGGATTAGGGATTGGGGTAGTGGTAGAGCAAACGCTCATATTGTGGAATTGTGCTTTAACCCCTCCCAAATTTGGGAGCAATTTCCCAGTACCCAGGAAACCTTTCCTGTGCGGCTGGCTCCTCAGCACTCAGCACTCAGCACTTTGCTACAGCATCACCAAACAACACTGAGTTTATAAACAAGTCGTCAGAATTGAGGATGAATTCTGACGACTGACACTTTTATTCTGTTGAGATAAAACTAGTCTTCTGTGCTTGGATTTGAATTCGTTTGCACCTACCTTAACAGGGATATTTCTAACTCCTGACTTCACTGCTATCAAGATAATGCAGTTGAGGTAAGACAAATTGTAGGTTGGCTTTAGCCGCAGTAAAACCCAAAAAAGCCTTAGTAATGTAGGGTCAATCGTTGTTTTTGTGCTGTTTTGAATGGTAGTTTTATTTCTAGCGTAGATACACTAGTTCATAGTTCTTCAAATTCAAGTAAAATCCCAGTTAGGGCTTCTTTCCCTGAAAGATAAATTTTCAAAGACCGTAACCCGCCTCAAGCAAGGTATTACTTCATTACTACGTACTTAAAAATATTCGTAGCCTCAAGGGCAAAGACCCTATGGATACTTTTTTGGCTTTTGAGAGAGTAGTATCATCTTTAGCTTGTAGCCTAAAAGTTAGGTGGTACAAACTAAGTCATTGTCAAAGAGAATAAGTTTAAATTATAAAAATTTACCATCATATCCTCAATCAACAATTTGCCACCACTCAAATTTTAATTTGAGCCTTAACTATTGGCTGTTGTTGTATCAACAGAATTGCGTAAGCGCATTAGTTGGCGGCGCATTTGGGGTGAGGCTTTAAACTCAGATACTTCTTGAGCTTTAACAGATGCTTGCAGCGTCTCTAGGAAGTCATCCGAACCTTCGGTTAAAGCATCCAGTAGCACCTGCAACAGTTGTTCGCGATCGCCCAGTAAACTCTTTTCCTCAATCAACCGAAATTTGAGATGTATTTCGCACTCATAAACACCTACTTCAATATTATTTATTTGGCGTGGTAATGCTTTCGAGTTCATAGTTTTGAGGGTTCCTGTACTTGGTGGTCATGAGAGTGAGCGAGCTATATCCAAGAGCAAAAATTCTTGATGTTTTTTAAGTTCACAGCCCAAAAATTAAAAATTTTTCCTCAGTCCATAGCATTTATATTCCATTTCACTCTCTTGTGATTTTTTCATAGCTAAACTTTACACTGCCTCTGTCAAGAGCTTCGTGCCCTAAATATGCTTTAGGTAAGCCATAACTATTATTCAGTTTTTAAGATTCTATACAATAAAGTTTTTGTAAGAAGTTGTTATGGCTTTTTAAAGGTTTTTACATCAACTTTATCTTAACGTCAACAATAGTTTGAGTTTTTACTGAACTTTTGGTGTTTACACGTAAGTAAATACGCTGTTTTTTTTTGCTTTTATTAAAGCCAGACGTAGCTGTAGGATAATTACGTAAAATTACTGGATGTACGTTTTATTCATCATCAAAATCAGGAGACTTTGATGAATAAATTTAGTGTAAGTAAACCTCAAGTTAACTGATACCATTTTGAATTGCAGGGAACTGGGAATTGGCAAAAGGGTAAGGGGTAAGAAAAAAGGGAAATAACTACCCCTTTGCCCTTTAAGCTTTTGCTTTTCCCCTGTTGTTCCAATTCCTGCGGCTACTATACTTTTGTCAAGAAGTTTAAGTTACATTCCTTGCTTGTGCGTGAAGTGCATTTTAGCCCAAGCATAGCGTTTACAATGATTTCAGTGTAATCAACTCAAACCTTACACCCTTCTATGGACAATCCAATGCTGCTCAAGTCCACAACCCGGCATATCCGCATTTTTGCGGCAGAAATTGACCGGGATGGCGAACTGGTTCCCAGTAGTCAGGTTTTAACGTTGGATGTTGACCCAGACAACGAATTCAATTGGAATGAAGATGCACTGCAACAGGTTTATCGGAAGTTTGATGAACTTGTAGAAGCATCTAGTGGCGCAGACCTGACAGACTATAACTTACGCCGCATTGGGTCAGACTTGGAGCATCATTTGCGATCGCTCCTACAAAAAGGCGAAATCAGCTACAATCTCTCTGCTCGCGTCACCAACTACAGCATGGGACTTCCTCATGTTGCAGTTGACGAGAATAAGTAGATTTCAGACTGACCAGTTATGAGTAATAATTACTATTACGCCTAACTCTTAGGGGTATGGCAGTGCCATACCCTTAAATTTTAGATAACTTGCTGTTTCTCAGCTAATTTCCGACTTTTATCTCCTTTTTACCAAAAAATATCCTGATAAAGTGTTTTCCTAAATTAACGACTACGCAGTTGTAGTAACTAGTGCCTAGGCACAAAGCCTGCGACTAGACAAACCCCTAAATTATTTAGTCATCAGTATTCATCAAATCTGGAAATGGTAAAAAAGTACTTTAAGAGACAGCATCTCAGCCATCTTAATTCTTAATTAAAGTTAATTGATGCACGAGACTTATAAACTAAAGAAATATCAGCATTCTTTACCTCTTGCTAATGGGTAAATTCATGAATAACTAAACAGTTTAGATGTGTTTGGGTTATGCTTTGGTGACAGGATTAAACTTAGCTGCTATGACCATAGAGAGCCATAGAGCAATAGAAGCTATCATGAGGCTGTAGGGTTAATCGAGGAGTATGTTCTTGGCATAGATATAAGTAAATTAATTTAGTATCTGCTGGTATCTGCCAGCTAAAATTTACGATCCTCAGTTGGATACATCAAGTTTAAGAAATATGAGCGGTGTAGATTGCCGCTGCTAACACTGTTGAAGAAATCGCCGATCGCCCCGAACACTATGGAAAATGATGCGGCAACGCTCTACTGCCCTAACGAAATTTGTCAGGCTGCTAACCCCCTGACTCATAAGTTTTGCCAGCGATGCTCCACACCCCTACCTAAACGTTATCTCTGGGCTGTGGGAGATGGTCTGAGTGGGGGTAGCCCCGGAGAAATATTAAGCGATCGCTATTTAGTCATTAGTAAATCTATTGTTTTAGACACCAAGCCAGGGTTACTACCCGAAGCGCCTGAGTTAGAAAATTTGCAAAGCATCAGAGCTTATCTAAGACTAATTCCCTATCGCTTAAACGTACCGCAGGTATATGGAGTTCTTGCTTTAGGTGAGGGACGTTCGCAAAAAGAAGTCTTACTTTTAGAAAAACCGCCGCTGTTAACAGATACTACTGTTTCCCAAGTGCAGCTATGTAGCCAATTAATTACTGCTTGGCGCGATGCCACATCAATGCGTCAACTCAATTGGCTATGGCAGATAGCTCATTTGTGGCAACCTTTTGTAACTGAAGGCGTAGCATCAAGCTTACTCGACCCGCATTTATTAAGGGTAGAAGGGTCGTTAGTCCGCTTATTAGAATTACGTTTTGACTCCGAAGCAATTAACTTAACTCAATTAGGTGAATTTTGGCGACAATTGCACTCACATGCAAAACCAGTCATAGCTGAATTTGTGAAAGAAATTAGCAGTTCGCTAATTCAAGGGGATATTAATTCCTCAGAGATATTAATTGCTGTTTTAGATCGAGGATTGGCAGAATTAGGACGTACTCAAACACCCAGCATCAAAATTATCACTAAAACTGATACTGGACCGAGCCGCCAACGTAACGAAGATGCTTGTTACCCGCCCAGTGGCACGCTGGTGAGCAAACCACCCCAAGCAACAGCCTTAGCCATTGTTTGTGACGGCATTGGCGGGCACGAGGGAGGCAATGTCGCATCCAATTTAGCGATTGAAACGATTCAGCAGCAGGTGCAGCAACTGACAAAAGTTCCCTACGACCACATAGAACCCTCACTTTTGCTGGCTGACTTAGACATAGCCGTAGCAGTTGCCAATGACAAAATTAGTCAGCGCAATGACGGCGAACACCGACATGGACGGCAACGCATGGGCACAACCTTGGTAATGGCGTTGCCTCTTGCCCAAGAAATGTATATCACCCACGTTGGTGATAGTCGGGCTTATTGGATTACGCACCATAACTGTTATCAAGTTACCCTCGACGATGATGTTGCTTCTAGGGAAGTCAGACTCGGCTATGCCATCTATCGGGAAGCCGTGCAACAGAATGGTGCAGGCTCTCTAGTTCAAGCTTTGGGCATGAGTTCCAGCAACTCATTACATCCCACCTCTCAACGGTTTATTCTCGACGAAGATGCTATTTTTCTTTTAACATCTGATGGATTGAGTGACTTTGACCGCGTTGAAGAATACTGGGAAGCGGATATCTTGCCAATTTTGACTGGTGAAGAAAATGTGGGCAATGTTGCTAATAGATTAATCGAAATTGCCAACACCAAGAATGGACATGATAATGTCACCATTGCTTTAGTACACTATCAACTCCAATACCATGAGCCAGAGTTGAGTCTGAAAGCAGTCATCCCAGAAAATGTCCCTGTCAAAGCTCCTGCATCTGCGATCCAAGCAACACTATTAGAAGATAGCCCTCCCCAAAAAACAAAAGTAATTCCAGAAAACAAGCCTGCCCCAACTACTCAACTGCCGTTTCATTTGATAGTACCGTTAATATTAGTTGTAGTAGTTGGTTCGATGGCATACTGGCTCAAGCAACGACTATCGCCATCATCAGGAACAACTCCAGTATTCTCTAATCCAGTTGCTACCTTGCAGCCAACTGCCTTAGAACCACCAACAGCGCGATCGCTTAAGAATCTGGCTCCGGGATGGGTGATTAAAACCAACCGAGAAATTATCTTAAGCAATCGGGAAACCTTTCCTCCTGGCAGCTATTTGGAAGTAATTGATAAAAAACCTAATCCTCAAGCGATTTCTGGAGGCTCTTCGGTGCAGATGCGACTATGCTCAAATGAAGGAACGCTAGCTCCAGCTAATCCCAAGAATACAGTAGTTTCCAAACCTTCGCAGGCATCTAAGAAACCAGTTTTGATTGACTTATCTCAACTACAACGCTCTGAGGTCACAGTCCTACAAGCAGATGATAGAAGTCCATGCGATACCGTGTCACAATCTCCAGACAGCCAACCTTCTGCACCAAATGCCCAAACTGATACCAGTGCAGCTGAGTCAAATACTCGATAAACTAGTAAAAACCTGAAATAATACAGGTCATTATAAAATAAAAACTCAAGCTGTTATGGCTTTTACCCCTAACTTGAAAGTGCTGAGTGCTGAGTCACCAAAGTTTGCCTGGAGGGAGACCCTCCTTGCAACTTCTCACTGAGTGCTGAGTTAAAAGTTAAAAAGATAAAGGGGAAAGGTAAAGGTTAAAGGGAAAGGGTAAAAACTTTGTTTAATATCCTTTTCCCCTGCCTCCCCTGACCCTCTGCCCTCGTGCTCCCCCCTGTTTACTTTTACCTATTGGTTTTATGAATCAATGCCATCCCTGAACTTGGCGATCGCCCGTCTCATCAACACTGGCACAGATAACTTTGCCATTTGGGTGGTCAAAGCTCCCTATCCCAGTGGCTATGTTCTGCGTGACTGTGTATGGCCTGTTGAACTTTCTCAAGTTTGGCAAGAATGGCAGCAGTTATTTACAGGTCATAGTGGTTTAAATATTTCTTCCAAGGGCACGCAGACTCAGGCAAACCCATCGTTAGACTTAGGTTCGCCTCCTTTAGGTCAAACTAGTTACAGTATTCGTTTGATGCAACACCTGGGCATTAATTTATGGCGTTGGGTATTTGACGGGCCGATTCTTGGGAGTCTCGAACGCAGTCGCGGCATTGCTATGGGTCAGCATACACGTTTGCGCTTTCGACTAGAAATTCGCGATCCAGACCTCATCGCCCTGCCTTGGGAAATTATGCAGCGCGAACCCGGTCAATCGGCAATGTCTCTTTCGCAAGATTTGCTATTTAGTCGTACCACTAGTGAAGTTGAAGCTCTGCCATATTTGCGAGCCGATCGAGCTTTAAACATTTTGCTGGTTTTAGGACATGATGAAAATCTGCAATTGTCAAAAGAAGCCGCTAGTTTAGAACAAACCCTCTCAAATAGCGTTCACAAAGGTAACAATTATAACGCTTATGCACCTTGTACAGTGAACACACTCATACAACCAACTCCACAAGAGTTGATTCAAGAGCTAGAAACAAAAGCGTACAACGTCTTTTTTTATGCTGGTCACGGACTTCCAGACCCAGACGGAGGTATATTCTTTTTACGTTCGGGTATGACGCTCAATGGCATAGAATTAGCACAAGCTCTAACCCGTAGTGGTTTAAAATTGGCGGTTTTTAATGCCTGTTGGGGAGCGCAACCGGCTGCTGTGAATCATCAAGCTATCCCTGCTAGCAGTATGGCAGAAGTAATGATTCGTCATGGTGTGCCTGCTGTTTTAGGAATGCGCGATGAAATTGCCGATCGCGAAAGCTGTAGTTTTATTCAATCCTTTGCCGAAGCTTTGCGATCGCGTAAACCCATTGATGAAGCAGTAGCAGAAGCCAGACAAGATTTGTTAACAGTATATAAGTTCAACCAACCTGCTTGGACGTTGCCCGTTCTGTACATGCATCCAGATTTTGATGGCGAACTAATTAAAAGCTTTGATGAAGGAATTACCGAACTACCAGACACTGCTATCCCCAGCATAAATTCTAGTTTTGCTAGAGCCTGTTTGCGATCGCTCGCACCAGGAGGTAAAACATGGTTTTTGCGATCTGGTGTTACCCGCATTGGTCGTACAAAAGAGAATGATATTGTCATCCCAGAACCATCTGTTTCCAAGCGTCATGCCGAAATCCTCTGTCGGAACAATCTTGCCAACAACACTCCAGTGCGAACATATTACCTCCAAGACTTTTCTACTTACGGAACAACTTGGTGTTCCAGTCCCAATGGTTGGCAACAAATCCTCCGAGAGGAAGTCCCTCTCAAGTCGGGAATGCAATTAAAGTTTGGAAGTTCTAGAGGTGAGACTTGGGAATTTATGATTGAAGATGCTTAGGTTGAGACTGGGGATGAGGGAACAGGGGAAGAGAGGGAAATTACAACTGACAGTTCATTAATTATTAATAAAATTTGGATTTGCTTTATTAGCACCAGCATTCAAAAGCTAGTTTTCTCTTAGATTAATCTAGTTTTTTTCGGAAATATGACAATGACAGGTGTAGCTGTCAATAACGCTAATTAATTCATCTGGAGACTATCAATGGCAAACAAAATCAACACTTCAAATAATTTCCACTCTTTAGAGTCTCAAGTGGAATTAGAGCTATTAGAAGTATTACTAGAACCAGAAGATACTATTTATCCTTGGAATCCGACTGATAATGAATCAGAAGTATATTTTGACGAACTAGAACGGCAGTTGGGTATGGAGGAATTGCTAGACGAGGAACTGTCTATACGTTCGCAAAGTTTTTACAACCAACTAGACAATCTCTGGTCAGAAGTTTCAAATCAACCATATTACAAGTGTAGTATGGAACAGTCACTGATTAACAGGCTTCAAAAAACTTTACATACTGCTTTTGCTGCTGGTGTACCCCAAGGGTGGCTCAACGACATTGCTACCAAAGCTACTGAAACTTTTTCTTTGCAACAATCTATGGGCGAACAACTAGTGCAGTGCGCTCAAGCTGTACTACCTACATGGGCAGCAGACGACCTTTTTGTATTAGCTCGCCCCTTTGCTTATGCTATGCGTAGTAGTGAATCGCACAATGTAACATCTGTAATAAATAACGTTGAGAATCGAGAGTGGACAAGTCTATCAGAAGTAGAGCAAGCAAAAGTTAGTATAGCGATCGCTTACTACGCTCTCAAACAACTAGATAGCTTTCAGCCAAAAGCGTAACTCTGTTATTTTCCTACCGCATCTCTTAGCTTTGATTAAATCTCGACCGCAGATAATTTTGTGTCTCGGTGGCACTTGTGCTGCTAGTTTTAAAACTCCTCAACTATCAGTCTTTAGGTATAGGTATTCCAGAGTAATCTCACCATAAGTTAATATTCAAAACTAGCGCTATCTATCCTAAGACATAAAAAAGAATTTTCATTTATTAATAAGCTAAAGCGCATTCATAGCAAAGTGCTGAGTGCTGAGTACTAAGTGCTGAGTAAAATCCGGTTGCTGTAAGGATTTGAGCAATCGCAATTGTCCTAAAAGGTGTGACTACGGCTATAATTTTCGGAAATACTCATAGTGGTTGTTGACCGCTGACTGTTGAGTGTCAACAGTCAACTTAGGTCAATGGGCAATTTCAAAGCGTAACAGCTTATAACATAGACAATCTTTGTGCGTAAGTACTGAAAGTTTTCCCCTTTCCCTTTAACCTTTACCCTTTATCCTTCTTTAATTTCCCTGCCTCTCCTATTTAGGGCCGAGAAAGCGGGTGGCAAAATTTTGCGATCGCGTCGGTGATAACGCCCGTGCTTTGAGAATCGCTGCCATCAAAAAAGCGTAAGATAACACTCCAACGACTACCAAAAGTAAAGCGTTGATCGATCCCGTAGCGTTCCATAAGGCATGGAGTGCGGCAGCACTAAGATAACCAACTGTAAGAATTTGCCAGCTTCGCCGAGGCTTGAGTACAGCTAACCCAATAAAGTACCCTAGATAGCCACTGTAAGCCATGTGTCCTGCCACAGAGCCGAGAATGCGGGGAATCAGCAGTTGTAAACCCACCAATTGACCAGCAGCTCCGATACCTACCTGTTGGGCAACATTGTTTGTAATTTCTGGTACATACTGTGCCAACGTTTCCAACAAGGTGAAACCCACAGCAGAGGCCGTTCCTAAGAGAATCCCATCTAAAGGTTCCCAAATGCCAATGCGTTCGCGCCAAGGTGAAGGTAATCCTCTGCCGATGAAATATGCTCCGATTACAGGCAACGCTTTGAGTAATTCTTCCATCAACCCAGCACCAAAAAACATTCGCACTAGTAATTCTGTGAAGGTGGGAAAATCTTGAGGTGAG
This sequence comes from Dendronalium phyllosphericum CENA369, assembly GCF_016056275.1. GTDB lineage: Bacteria > Cyanobacteriota > Cyanobacteriia > Cyanobacteriales > Nostocaceae > Dendronalium > Dendronalium phyllosphericum. The sequence continues at coordinate 86,236 of NZ_JAECZA010000020.1, forward strand.
GGCAAATTCCCAGGCAAGACAACGCGAAAGACGAAGATAAATAAATCCAACAGAGGACTGAGCAAAATCAGCGTCGTACTCAATGCTGCAAACATGAGTACCCACCACGGCTTTTGTTTTCCGCAAAGCTGGTAAACAAAATAGTAGGCAGCGGACGCTATATAAATTGCTACTATGACTTGATTAGCTTGAGGCTGACCTACCGTAGCAAACATCAGTACCACAAATACTACTGTTAGTATTCCTGGTATGAGGTAAGCTTTACGCGTCAAATCTTTACCAGTAGAAATAATCGGAAACAGTTGAGTAAAACTAACCGAATCCGGCTGCTTGATTTGTGTGTGGTTATGGAGACTCGCTGCCGGAGATGGCAGGGGTGGGGCTTGTGTTGGTGTTGACAACACTGTAGGGTGAGAGATTAATTCATATTCAAAGATGAATTGTGGCCCATCAGCACCCAAGGCAATGCGATCGCCTGCGTGTAATTCTTGACAGCCATACAAGCGTTGTCCATTTAAATAAGTGCCATTGGCACTATTAAGGTCGCAAAGTAGCCAGCTAAATTTGCTATCTGGAGATGAAGAAAGGGGACGAACCACGGCATGACGACGAGATACCATCCGATACGTCATGGCATCTAAGACAACTTGGCAGCTGGGGTCGCGTCCAATCACCACCTCTTTACTGGTAAGCAGCGAGTAGCGATCTGACCCAGAAGCTACTCCATTACCAGACACTTGCCGCAGAAGAGCGTTATGTCTTGCGTTTTTGCCTGTCATCGAGTTACAGTATCTTTCCAAACTAATTCATAAAAGATTTCTGGCATTAGGACTTGACCTTAGCCACACCAACAGCAGCATTGCTAAATACACTATAGCTTTACTTACTGCTAATAAATTTAAAATTCACTCATGCAAAATTTAAATTTATAGAAATCTATTTTGACAAGCATTCTGGCGATTATGAAAGTTTTTGTGCTCTGTTTAGCAGACATATTAATTCAGCGTGCATAGTTAATGAGTTCTAAAATCCTACTGCCAATTAAATGCACAGCAGTCGATTAAATATTAGTAGTATTAGCCACATTTATTTGTATTTAAAAAACATAAAATCTTTCATCAAGGATGAAGGTTAAAGCAGGAGCTTGTACCAGTGCAAGCAGCAGGAGAGCAGAGGGGCAGAGGGGACAAAGAAAAAATAATAACTACTTCTGCCTGTTCACTGTTCCCTTTTTCTCCTGACAACTAACAACTGACAACTGACTCCTAACTTTTAACTCATACTTTCCATTCCCTATTCATCTTTCATACTTTAGCTATTTCTGGGTGTTCAACCTTTGTTCCAAGTACTTTAAGAAATTCCGCTAGCCAACGGGAATGAGCAGGCCAAGCTGGTGCTGTCACTAAGTTGCCATCAACTATTGCCTCATCAACTGGAATCTGCACGTAAGTACCGCCCGCACTGCGTACATCTGGACTACAAGCAGGGTAAGCAGTACAACTTTTGCCTTTGAGGACATCGGCTGCCGCTAATATTTGTAATCCGTGGCAGATAGCAGCAATAGGCTTATTTGCTTGGGCAAAGTGACGGGTAATATCTAATACCCGCTGATTCAAACGGATATATTCTGGCGCTCGTCCTCCAGGGACAACTAAAGCGTCATAGGTTTCAGCTTCTACTTCTGCAAATGTGGCATTTAAAGTGAAGTTATGACCGGGTTTTTCACTGTAAGTCTGGTCTCCTTCAAAATCATGAACTGCTGTTCGCACTTTTTCTCCAGCTTTCTTGTCTGGGCAAACTGCATGGACGGTGTGTCCTACCATTTGCAAAGCTTGGAAGGGAACCATCACTTCATAATCTTCTACATAGTCGCCAACAAGCATTAAAATTTTCTTTGCTGCCATATTTTAGTATTCTCACTTACTTTGTCAGTTGTCAGTTGTTAGTTGCAATTTAACACTGACGATTGACCAATGATTATTAACTAAGTTAAAGCAAATGAAATTCTGCTATGGCTAGGGGAAAGTTTTTGTTTTCATGCCCTGGACGGCTGAGTTTAATTAGGGCAAAACGCTGTAAGGAAGTTAAAGCTGCCCACTGTTGTAGTGTGAAAGTGACACCTATTTCTTGAGCTTTTTCTTGAAGACTTGCTGGTACGGTGCTAAAGTCCATCCATGCAGGATAAGGGTCGATGGGCAATTTTGTAGGTGGTGTACCTGTACGCTCTAATACCAACTGCTGGAGATACTCTTGGTAGGACTGAATTTCGGTTTCAGAATTGCAAGGTAACTCAACTAGAGCTTCGCGTTCGGTTTGAGTCATTTTGCTCCAATCAGACAATTTTAGTTTGATGCCACAAGTATCTAATTTGTAGCGTACTTGCATAGGTATGCAACGCAAAGAATTAACAAAATCTGCTTCAAATTCAAAAAAATCTGCCATAACTAGCAATTTAAACTTGCAATGTAAAGTAAAAATTTATGCTGTTGTTGTAAACTTACTATTTAGAATTACTTAAACGAATTATCAAATAACTGATTGACAAAGCTAAAATGGCAACTCCTAAACCAATAATATCAATACCTGAAACTTTTTCTAAATCAAGAATAATTATTTTACGAGCCACCGCAATTAAAGATGTGACAATAACCAATTCAACTTGAAATACATGTCTTCGTAAATATGCTGTAATATTTTCTAAAATTTCTAAAGCAATTAAAATATTTAAAAATAAACCAAAAGTTTTAAATAAAACTGTGTTAAATGTGCCGTAGGGGACATAAAATAATTCTTTAATAAGAAAGACTACTAAATCTCCAGTTGCTACAAAAATTACTAAGACCATCAAAATAGAAAGAACTTTGGAAACTAGCACCTCTATATTCTCTATAAAGTGCATAAAGTTCTCATCTTTAGTAGCTGTTGTCATCTGCCGAAATAATTTTTTCATTTGCTGCACCCCATTTCAATTAAAAAGACAAAAGAAAAACCTCATAGATAAATCTAGAGGATTGTCAAAAATCTTTAGTCGGTGTGTTATGAGTTGTATGTCATGATTGTTTTTTTATTCCATAGCCAAAGCATAGGAAAAAGAAAACTACTTACTACAAGAGATTTTATCTTTCTGATGTTGGTAATTTAGCAGAAATACTTAGTAATAGTCGAGAGCCAAAACCCTAAAATCAATAGCTAAAAGTAATCATAACTATTGGACTTATTGCAGAAGTCGGGAAAAGGGGAAGGTGGGGTCTCCTCTGGGGATAAGGG
>NZ_JAECZA010000198.1:0-699 GCF_016056275.1 Dendronalium phyllosphericum CENA369
CAGCCAAGCCAATAAAACAAAAATCGACAGCTTAAAAAAGCAAATCTACTCCAAAAGCAGCGCTTCAAAAGCCAAATCGCTGATTCTGCTTTCGGATGAATTGTTAAGTTCCAATCCGGAAAATTCGCTGTTGTATGCACAAGAAGCATTGAGGACTTCACAAGAAATCAAAAATGATAGTCTTGTTTCTGTGAGCTATAACAGTATTGCCTTAAATTATGAAACCCGAAGCAAACTGGATTCAGCGCTTTTTTATCATAAAAAGGCATTGGCAATTCGTGGCAAATTGAAAGACCAGATTGGGACAGCGGATTCTTTCAATAATATGGGAATCTGTCTGGATCAGCAAGGGAAATTTCAGGAAGCATTGGAAAACTATTTCAAAGCCTTGAAAATATATGAACGAAAGAAGGACAGTGAAAAAATAGCAATGACCTATGTGAATATCGGGATTGTCTATAAAACCCAGAAAGAATACGAAAAGTCACTAGACTATTATAAAAAGGCAAATGCAATCTATGCCCGAAACAAATCAGAATTTGGTTTTGCAGCTACATCAGGTAATATAGGTTCTGTCCTAATCGATTTTAAAAAATTCAGGGAATCCATACGCTATTCAGAACTGGCAAAAGAAGGCTACCAAAAGCTGGGTTATGGCAGGTATGAAGCTTATCCCATTTCAAATATTGCAATTGCTTA
>NZ_JAECZA010000198.1:793-1178 GCF_016056275.1 Dendronalium phyllosphericum CENA369
GATTATGAAATAGGGAATATCTCAAATGCATATTCCAGAAGCCTTAACAAACAATCGAAGTTTAAGGAAAGTATCCGCATTTCTGAAGAAGCCTTGCGTTATATAAAAAAGGCAAAATTATTTCCTTTAGAAGTCAATGCTTTGAAAAATCTGGCTAATGCCTATGCCGGTGTTGGAAATTATTTAAAAGCCTATGAGTTGTCAAATGCCTATTCCAAAGGCAGGGATGTGCTTTTTGAAGAGGAAAAAACCAAAGCTGTTTTTGAACTGGAAACCCAATATGAAACGGAAAAAAAGGAAAGGGAAATCCTTGTCCAGAGAGCGCAAATTGCAGAAAATGAATTGAAAATTGAACGCAAAAATCTCATGATTATGGCGTTTGTTT
>NZ_JAECZA010000198.1:1250-1936 GCF_016056275.1 Dendronalium phyllosphericum CENA369
ATTACAAGAACAAAGGCTCCGAATTTCAAGAGACTTGCATGATAACATAGGTGCACAGCTTACGTTTATCATTTCTTCAATAGACAACCTTAAATATGGCTTCCGGATTGAGGATGAAAAGCTGCAAAATCGACTGACAGGAATCAGTGAATTTACCAAAGAAACGATCTATGAACTCCGGGATACGATTTGGGCGATGAACATGAGCCAAATTACTTTCGAAGATTTGAAATCAAGAATATCAAACTTTATCGATAATGCCAAGATTTCGTCTATTGGGATTGATTTTAAGTTTGCTTATTCTAATGATAATCTCAACAAAAAAGTAGTTACGTCTGTAGAAGGAATGAATATATACAGGATTATTCAGGAAGCGATAAACAATGCTATAAAACATTCCGAAGCCACTAAAATAGCGGTAACGATTGATGGGGATGAGACTAAATTAGCTATAGAAGTAACCGATAATGGCAAAGGATTCGATTTAGAGACTTCTAATGACGGCAACGGATTGAATAATATCCGAAAACGAGCTAAAGAAATTGGAGGAGAAATTGAACTTAATTCTAAACCGGGCGAGGGGACAGTTATGAAACTGTTTCTCCCGCAATAGGCATAATCAAAAACAAACACCATGTCCATCAAGATAGCCATAGCTGACGATAACTATTTTCTACAAAAAACTA
>NZ_JAECZA010000198.1:1980-2534 GCF_016056275.1 Dendronalium phyllosphericum CENA369
GGTTTGCGGCGCTGAACGGAAAAGAATTGCTTGAAAAATTAGAAACCAACCACAATATCGATTTGATACTGATGGATATAGAAATGCCCGAAATGGATGGTATAGAAGCCACAGAACGTATAAAAAATAAATACCCGCATATCAAGATTATCATGCTGACTGTTTTTGATAATGATGAAAATATTTTTAACGCCATCAAAGTGGGTGCCGATGGTTATCTGCTAAAAGAAGTCAATGCTAAAGATTTGTGCCAGGGTATTGTGGAAACAATGAATGGAGGTGCGGCAATGAATCCGTCAATTGCCTTGAAAACATTAAAACTGCTCAGAAATCCTATAGAATTTGAGCGAAAAAGTGCTGATGAAATCAAGCTTACAACACGGGAAGTTGAAGTTCTGGAACAGCTAAGCAAGGGTTTGAGTTATAATGTGATAGCGGATAATCTTATTCTATCGCCCGGTACGGTGAGAAAACATATCGAAAATATTTACGGAAAGCTACAGGTGCATAACAAGATTGAAGCCATTGAAAAAGCCAAGAACAACAAGCTCATA
>NZ_JAECZA010000021.1 GCF_016056275.1 Dendronalium phyllosphericum CENA369
CCCCTCTTCTGTCAGTCTCCGAAAACATTTGCCATTTCTGAATTCTAGAGCTTTTGTACAGCAAGCGATCGCGCGATTATTTTCTAATAACAAATTCAAGAGCAATTTTTTTCTAATAGTATAGGTTGTATTGATTGCCTCGTGAGACTTCTAGCAATCGCCCTCACGGAGAGTGACAGAAGAGGGTTACAGCAGATTTCAAGTGGTGAGGTACAAATAATTGTAAGGGCGAATGTAACAGCGCCCCTACTTGTGTACTTCATTTACCTGGAAAACGCTGTAAAAATGAGTAATTCAATTTTTAATTTTATATTTTTAATTTTTAATTGATTTATCTCCCCCTGCTTTCCTTCCTTCTCTTCCCGCGTTGCCAACTTTGACTATTGGCTTGTTTAGTAAATTCGCCGTTGGGAAAAAGTTTTTGTTCCAATTCTTCATAACTACCTTCAAAGTCACAATGACCGTAAAGAGGACATTTCTGGCAATAAACGCCTTCGGTGTAGCGTTCTAAGTTTTCACGGTTGAAAAAGTAGGGTTTATGGCTAAAGGTGCTGGCAATCCACTGCCATGACATATTATTGCTAGCAGGATCGCCATCTAGCAGATGTTCGAGAAACCATTTGGCTCCAGTTTGCCAACGAATGCGTCGCCAATGCACAATGTAAGCGGCTAGCCACATGCGGACATGGTTGTGTAAGTAACCAGTTTCTTGTAAGTTGCGGCTAAAACTGTCGATGCAAACTCGACCTGTTGTACTTTGTTTAATATCTTCTGGAAAATCTGCTGTGTAGTCTTTTTGGGTGTAACCCGTTTTGTATTCTTCTTGGTCTTGCCAGATACCATTGCCTAACTTAATGTATAAACGCTGCCAATAGTCACGCCAGGCTAACTCATTAATCAGTTTAGTGACTTCATCTGGATGCTGTACTTTTTCAAGTGCATAATCCCGAATTTCTCGCAAGCTCAAAACCCCATAACGAATGTAAGGCGAAAGTTGGGTTACGGCTCCTGTTAAAAAGTTACGTGTTTTTGCGTAGGCTGCTGGGTCTACTTTTTGCAGTGCTTCTTGCGCTGCTTTACGTCCCCCTACTGTATCACTGATGCGATCGCCTCTTTGTGCTGCTGTTGGAAACTGTTCGCTAATATAAGCTATTAATTCATCGCGGCTGGAAAATTGACGTAACATACCTGTTAAATTTCACAAAATAAATGGTAGCAACTTATAACCACGATCGACAGGTTAAATAGTTGCGATCGCTAACTCTATTTAAGCTTAGATGCAAAGTGTCTGCACTTGATGTCAGCTAGCAATTTAACTGTTGCTCAACCCAATCTACTATTTTGCTTGACTAATCTGATAGCTTCTTAATGCGTAATCAGTGGTAAATCTTTCTCATATTCTTTTACTTAAAACTCCTCAAACTAGGAAAGGATTTGATTAATACAATTCCTCCAATTAACGTAAAAGTTAAACCTAAACTGGTAAAGATAATTGGAAGCAACCAAAGTTCAAACCGAGAGTTAATCATAGCAGAATTGGGCTTTTGCGGATTGTATAATACTTCTACTTGCTGACCTTTACTAAATGCTGGTGGGTTGCTACCTGCGTTTGCTTCAAATACCGTAGGTTCGCCAGAACGGTCTGTAAATTTCACCACTGGATGATAGACAGAAGAGGAGTAACCTTCACTATCAGTTGACGAACGCAGCACTAAATCGATTATTGTGCCTTGTGCTGATATTGCTGTGGCAACAAAGGAATGAGTATTCAGTCCAAAGATTATGCCTATGACAGCAAATATGCTGCCAATACCAGTAAATATAGAACCAAAAATGCGAGGGAACATTACATCTTCATTCATAGGATGTTGACAAATGATACAGATATTGAGTCAAGGTTAGCGTAAATAAATACTTCCGGAAAATTTAATTACACAATATTTTATATTGCCTATCCAGTCAGAAGTATTTCGGAAAATTTAGCTAAAGTTTGCACCTATATACCAGATTTTTCCGAAAAACAGCTAATTATATTTGATGTTAATTGCTAAGACCATATTCTATCGATTTTATGCACTTATGAGCCAAAAAATAGCTTTTATTGTAGTAAGTGCCATTTCATCATCGACAGTTCTTGAGGACATAACCGCATGAGTTTTGTGGAGTAAAAATAAAATACTACTTAATAGTTGTAAAATTTTTTCATGTCAGAGTTTTTACACTCCGAATCTAACGTGCGTTCTTGCAGAGATTAATTGATATTGAGGAGAAAACGTGAAATTGCATAAGTTATTGTATATTTTTACTTTAATAGAGATTGCGACGTTCGTGAGTGTACCTGTATTTGCTCAAATAACGGAGACTCCTTCCAAGTCTTCACAGCCGAGTTGTCGTGCGACTAAAGTAGACACTCCAATTTTTAAAGAACCCTCAACATCATCCAACGCTATCAGAATCTTATCTGCAAAGACAAAGGTCTCTTTAGCATATATACCAGCTAGTGGAGACAAATTTGTGAGAATTCAATCTCCTACTTCGGGATTTATTCAGACTGCTGTGCTAAAGTTTTGTGAAACGAATAGCAGTGATGAAAAACCGTGGAATAAACCGACGATAGGCAATACATGTCGGCAAATCGTACAACCTGAAATTATTATCCGTCGCCAACCAAGTACAAAAGGAACGTACATCATAACACTTTATCCAAATACAATAGTATATGCAAATTTAACTACAGGTAATGTAGTTAAGTCATACAAATCTGAAAATTACATCTGGGTAGAAATTGACCTTTCTAGAAGTTTTCCTGGTGAGTTATCTGGTAATGGTTGGATAGTGAATACTGATTTAGTAAATACTCCTGGATTAAGTAGTCTATCTTATTGTAATTAGTAGCTCATTTGGATACAAATTTTACTATTTCTTTGAGAAGAAACAAAAGCGATCGCTTGTATCTTAAGAGTGCTGCGATCGCTCTTTCTTAGCTCAACTTTATCCATTGTGAAAGATAAAACAATAGCCTTATACATGAATTTATCCGAATCCGAATATTTATTAGTGTGATGACAGTAAAAGCTTTTAACAACTCGTAGTTTTGATGAATATTGATTACCAAATCGTCTCAACATTCAAAACAAACCCAACTAGGACATTTTCCCCTGATACTGAAGCAGGAGATTCCAAAACCTCAACCTCCTTTCCTTTTCTATAAATTTCTAATTGTCGAGATTTTCGATTAATTAAAAAACCTAAAATTACACCATTATCTATATATTCTTTCATCTTGTCTTGTGCAGCTTTCAAACTATCGCTTGGGGAAAGTAACTCAATTACAAAATCCGGAGAAATGGGAGGAAACTTTTCTTTTTCATCCTCAGTTAAAGCATCCCATCGTTCCAACTTTATCCAAGCAGCATCAGGCGAACGATCTGCACCGTTGGGCAATTTAAAACAAGTAGAGGAATCAAAAACTATACCTTGTTTACTTTGTTCATTCCAAACCCAAAGTTGAGCAGTTATTCCTGCATTACGATTCCCCGTTCCTCCCCCCGTAGGTGGCATAATAATTAATTCTCCCGTAGCAGTGCGTTCAAACCTTAAATCACGGTTTGCTTGACATAGCTTGAAAAACTGCTCATCTGTCAGTTCCACTACTGATTGCAGATTTACGATTAAAGCATTCATAGTGATATTGCAACTAGAAAAATTAAGGCAGTCAAAGTCCCTAACTTACAGACTATTCTATCCCCTGAGTTTTTCTCCATATATTACTGCGATCGCATTTACTACTGCCTGAATAGATTTTCAGCGATCGCTAATTCTATGATGACGAAGATAGCCTTTTTTCAGCATTCAATTCTCAAGCCTACGAATGCGAATTGCTGTTGGTGTAATCACAGTAAAAGCTCCTAGTAATTCAGCATTGTGTTGATTGATTGCATTGGCAATAATTTCTACTTTGCTAATTATTGATAACCCCGCTAATCGAATTAATACAACACCTGAAGCAATACGTCGTAAGCGGAACACTAACTCCCCAAAATCTTTATCAGATGTTAATAATATTGCTTCTTCTTGATTAGCCAAATCCAGCACTACATCATCTGAAATTCCTGGTTGCATTTCAGCAACGTACCACACTAAATGACCATCTTGGCGCAAACGTTCAACAATCTGCTAATCTAAATTCTCATCTGCTAGAAATTTCAAAAAGCGTTCTCAACAATAGGATAAATCACATCATATCGTAAAGCCTCAGCTGCAAATGCTAAAGCTGCTTGAATAGCTTCGCGTGTGAGTCGTGGATGTGATTCTAAAATTTGTTCTGGGGTTTCACCAGCAGCCAACTTTTCTAAGATTAACTCAACGGTGATGCGTGTTCCAACAATCACTGGTTTCCCCATCATTACCTTTGGGTCGGATACAACCAGTTGTTTAAGATGCTTTTGCATAGTTTTTGCTCGTGGCTTGCTTTTCCTACAATCATACTAGCGAGATAGCGATCGCCTTGCAGAAAACCTCAAAAACAAAGCGAGCGCTTGTTATGGAAGTTCAAAGAAGAGGCGGTCGCCTTGCAGAAAACCTCAAAAATAAAGCGAGCGCCAATTGTCGAAGAGTGAGCGATCGCACTTCATATTTTTATAAATGGATACTTATCTCGGATTCCACTGCCAACTGTTTTTGCATTTAGGGCAAGTAAGGGTCAATATGCCTAAATTGCTGGGTACACGCAGCTTTTGAGAACAATTTGGACATATAGTAATAATTTTTTCATCCTGTAGTGATTGATCGTCGAAAAGCTGTCCTACAAGTTTATAAGCTTCACTAAGAGGAATCTGCCCATTCTCGACAGCTTGAATCAACTGATAAGCATCTTCGGCACTAAGCAAATTTAGCTTAAGCGGCTCTTTTAAAAACACATAGAAGTCTGTAATGTCATGCTCCTTAACTTCAGAGCGCTTATCTTTTGCTTCAACTTCTCTCAGCTTTTCTCGATATTCATGCAAAAGCTGATTACGTTTACCTTCGTTAAAGCCACCATCTTTGATTAATCTAGATATGCCATAGACTGCTGCTCCACCAGCGACAGCAGCACCAGCTACAAGTCCCACAGGAGCAGCTACAACCATACCAATACCTGTTAGGGCTGTAATGATTGGTATTGAAGCTGTCGTTGTTCCGAAGAATGCGGCAGCAGCACCAGCACCAGCAACACCTAATGCAGTGATTCCAACATCAGCAAGAATTCCAACTTTATCATCTGGATTTCGCTCTAACCGCTCAATTGTTCTCAGAAGTTGTTCTTTATTCGGATTTTGATTGTTTGACATTTTGAGCCTTTAGGATTTGGGAATAAAACTAACTATTAGTAACGTCACGAAACACGCAGCCAAAAACATCTGCAAGAAGTGCAAAAAAGTGTTGAGCAATTTCCATAAGGTCTTCACCTACACCTTGGAATTGCTTATCAAGTCTATGCCCAACTATTGCACCAATTGTAGTAATCGTTATTCCCAACATTGCTGCCACTGGCGCTAGAAGCTGTCCTAGAAAAGGTATTGAGGTTAATAGACCTGCAATACTACCACCAACAACAGCACCGATACCAGCACTTAAAACCAGAAAAGGATGTGCTTTCACAAATTCAATAATCTTAATAAGCACAATCTTGCCTACAGAAAAGGCTCTACCTGCTACTTTCTTTGTGTAAGTAAGAATTTCGTGCAATCGGCTGACAACTTCTTCTGGAAGTCCCAGTTCCTAAAGTTGGATGTAAAGTTCACTACTTTTTACCAACTCTGCTTCTGAATTCCAAAGTGCTAATTTAAGATTTGCTTGTGCTATTGATAATTTTTGGTTCATCGCTATTGCCCAAAACATAGATTGCTATGAACTTTAGGCTAATCTCATTACGAACATTTGAGATTCGTGATTATACGAAATTTGATTGCGAGTCTACGAACCTGTCTTTTTTCTATATCCCGTGAAAAATCTTATAAATGAGGAAAACACGGTATTATCGTGCCTCTTACTTTATTGATTATTTATAAACCAATACATTTCAGCAAAGACTAAAACCTTTTTTACCATCATATTAACACAGGAGTTGGGGTTAATATTTATTAAGTCGCGCTTGGAGATTTTCAAAACATCTCCTAACTAACAGCATATTCTGTAAACTGCCTCATAAAAGGAGACTGGAAGCCTAACACAATGTCTTCCTTGAGAACTCCCTCAGCTACCAAATTAGCTGCAATATCATCTTCTGTACCATTCCACTGAAGCCAAATTTTTCCACCCTTAATGTCAATATGGATGATACAACTATGTACCCAGTCTTGACCTTCCCAGCCTACATGAACTATTTGATAATGGTCGCGTTCTCTATCAAAAATCGTTTCAACTTCTATATTTTCAGAAGCTGGTTTTTGCTCGCTATAATCATGTAATATTTGTTGTACAAGCTGGCGATATCGAGTTAATCTATCCATTGGGAAATCACCTCTTGTTCTACATCATATATAAGCATTTTAACTTGATTTTCTGCTATCATATATTTAGGAAAATCAAGTTGAAAAAATGTTTTGTAAATTGTTAAAGGCACTGCTAAATACAAAACACGTTCTGGTTGTCGCCGCCGTAATGCGGCTCTATAATTAATAAACTGTCCTAATGCTGTATGAAACTCTGAAATAGCAGACGACTTCTCTAAAAAACTTTTGACTTCGACTGCAATTTTTTGTTTTTCACGTTCTGCTGCAATCAGCTTTTCTGCGCCTAAATCAATCGAAAGATTAACTCCTCCCACGCTAATTGTGAGTGGATCGTTAGTAATTCGCCAACCATCTTTCTGTAAAGCTGTTTTGACAACTTCATGAAAGACATCTTTAGCAGACATACATATCTATAATTATATATTTGATTTTCATTTAGCCGCATTTTACACAATTTGCCAAAGATGTAGAGACGTTTTATTGAACGTCCCTACATTTATGATTAGGGATTATTCTATCCCTTCAATTCGGTCTTCAACTTCTTGGTACAACTCGCGCAGCAAGTCTAAATTGCTTTCGCTAGTCTCCCAATAACCGCGACCATTCACTTCCAACAAAGTTGATACAACTTTGCGGAAAGAATGAGGATTGAGATTCATCAATCGCTGACGCATTGCTTCATCTTTGATGAATGTTTCGTTAGTATCCTCGTAAATCCAGTTATCCACAGCGCCGGCTGTCGCACTCCAACCCATTGTATTTACCAACCGCTTGGAGAGTTCGCGTACACCTTCGTAACCGTGAGACAACATCCCCTCATACCATTTGGGATTTAATAATTTGGTACGGGCATCTAAGCGCACGGTTTCTGATAATGTCCGCACTTGGGCGTTAGCTGTGGTGGTATCTGCAATGTAAGATGCTGGTATTTTGCCATCACCCCGCAGACTTGCCACAAGTTTGGTGGGATCTGAGTCGAAGTAGTGGGAAACGTCCGTTAAGCTAATCTCGGAAGAATCCAGATTTTGGAAAGTTGCATCAGCAGTTTTTAAAGTGCTTTCAAAAATCTGCCGGGACTCGTCCATCATTCCAGGGTTATCGGAGTTGAAGGCGAAGGATTTCCGCTTTAGGTACATTTCCTGTAACTCGGCTTCGCTTTCCCAAGTGCTGTTTTCCACTGCCAAGTTGATATTTGACGAGTAGGAACCAGAAGCGTTGGAGAAAACGCGAGTCGCTGCTTGACGCAGGTTAACCCCCAGTTCTTCGGCTTGCTGCAAAGCATGTTTGCGGACAAAGTTCATTTCCAAGGGTTCATCCGCTTCGGCTGCCATTTTCACTGCTTGGTCTAGCAAATTCATCTGGTTGATGAACAAGTCGCGGAATACACCAGAACAGTTAATCACCACGTCAATTCTGGGACGACCCAACTCTTCTAAAGGTATTAACTCCAACTTGTTCACCCGTCCCAAGGTATCGGGAACCGGACGCACACCCACCATCCACATGATTTGCGCTAGGGATTCGCCATAAGTTTTGATGTTATCGGTTCCCCAAAGAACGCAGGCGATGGTTTCGGGCCATTTACCGCCATTTTCGGCTTTGTTACGTGCTAAAAGCCGATCTACAACGATTTTGGCTGATTGTACTGCTGCTGTGGTCGGGATTGATTGGGGGTCGAGTGCATGGATATTCTTACCTGTGGGCAATACATCCGGGTTACGGATGGGATCGCCGCCAGGGCCGGGTAGAATGTACTCGCCTTCTAAACCTTGGAGTAATCCTCCGAGTTCGTTGTCCGCACAAACTTGCTGCAAGCAGAATTCTAAGTATTCAAACAAGGGTTTCAAGGCTGCACCATCCACCTTGGGATAACCTGCTTTATGCAATGCTTCCACCCAAGGTTCTTTTTTACCCATATTGAAGAAATTCAACCGGGAAACTAAAGAAACCCGCCCTTCAGCGTCGGTTTGTTCTTTGACAAGGGCGCTAACAGCTTCGCGGGTTGCTAAGGTGATGTCTTGCAGTAGCTGGACATCTTCTAAAAGACCTTTGTCGCTATTTTGGTAAATCTCGTCAATGTTGCGTCCCAAGCTGTTGGCGATAATTCTGGGCAAGCTTTGAATTTCTTCTTCTGGACGGTCTAAGCTGGCAATATTAACCAGAGTTGCCACGGCTTCTTCTGCACTCGGCGGTTTCCCAATGATATGCAACCCACAAGGCAATAACCGAGACTCAATCTCCATCAACTTGCGGTAAACGCTGCCGACGATATTATCCCGCTCCTCTGCGGTCATATCTTTGGCATCGGTTTCCGGCAAGATAATATCTTTATCCAAGTTCACCATCCGGCACTTATCCATGATGGTGTTAACAATGGGAACGCCGCGTCCGGTATCTTTTAAGGTTTGGTAAGAAGCGATTAACTCACTGAGTTCCTTCAAACCTTTGTATAAACCAGCATTTTCGGCAGGAGGTGTGAGGTAAGAAATTGTCTCGGCATAACCCCGACGCTTGGCAATTGTCGCTTCGCTAGGGTTATTGGCTGCGTAATAATACAGATTGGGAATTGTGCCAATTAAGTTATCTGGATAACATTCGCCAGACATGCCCATCTGCTTACCGGGCATAAATTCTAAAGAACCGTGAGTGCCAAAGTGCAACACAGCGTCAGCTTGCCAAACTTGCTCTAGGTAAGTGTAGTAGGCTGCAAAACCGTGATGGGGACTCGCAGAACGAGAGAACAACAACCGCATCGGGTCGCCTTCGTAACCGAAGGTAGGCTGTACGCCGATGAAGACGTTACCGAATTGTTTGCCGTAAATCAGCAGATTTTGCCCGTCGCTGTTGAGGTGTCCGGGAGGTGGTCCCCAATTTTCCTCTAAGCGTTGAGAATAGGGAGTCAATGCTTCATACTCTGGCACTGACATTTTGTAGGCGATGTTGAGTTCGGGACTGCTGTACTGCGCTTGGGCATCGTGGATGACTTCTTGCATCAATGCTTCGGCTGATTCTGGCAATTCTGGTACGTCGTAGCCGTTGTTTTTGAGGGCTTTCATCACCTCGTAGATGGAACCGAATACATCCAAGTAAGCAGCTGTGCCGACGTTGCCTTTATCTGGTGGGAAGCTGAAAACAGTGATGGCAACTTTTTTGTTGAGTTTGGGTTTGCGACGAAGGTTAGCCCATTTTAACGCTCGTTGTGCTACTGCTTCGATTCTGTCTTGGAGAGCGATCGCTTTCCCGGTTGCCCCATCTCTACCCGATAATATAATCGGCTCAATTGCCCCATCCAATTCTGGAATGGCTATTTGCAAAGCTACTTGAATCGGATGCAAGCCTAAATCGCTATCCATCCACTCTTCGGTGGTTTGGAAAACTAAGGGCAATGCCACCATGTAAGGACGATTTAAGCGTTTGAGCGATTCAATTGCTTTGGGATGGTCTTGTCTGGCTGGCCCGCCTACCAAAGCAAAACCAGTCAGCGATATCACTGCATCCACCAACGGCATTTTAGAAGTCGGTTCGTAAAAGTATGCATCAACAGGCTTGGAGAAGTCCAAACCGCCAGCAAATACAGGCAGTACTCGTGCCCCCAGTGCTTCCAACTCCTGCACAATTGCCACATAATGGGCATCATCACCTGTAACTAGGTGAGTGCGTTGCAATACCAAGCCTACACAGGGAGCTAAGGGATCTTTCAGATTTTTGGAAATATCTTTGCGGGTAGTGTACCAGTTGAGGTATTCTCTAACATCCTCAAACATGTTGGGAGCTAAAGGATGCCAAATCCCTAAATCTGGATAAACTACTGGTGCTTGATATTCAACAGATGCAACATTTTGTTTCTCTAGACCTTTAAATACATATTTATCAGCTAGCATCAGCAAGAAGTTTTCCAAGTTGTCTGGAGAACCCCCTAGCCAATACTGAAAACTCAGCATGAAATTTCGTGCGTCCTGTGCCTTGTCCATTGGTAGGAACTTCAGCACTTGTGGCAGCGTTCGCAGCAGCTTTAGCATTCCATCTTGGAATCCCGCGCCGGATTTTTCCTTGCGTTTCCGCATGAATTGTGCGATCGCACTCTTCGACTGTCCCAACTGTGCCAAGGAAAAGCTGCCCATTTTATTTAGGCGCATCACCTCTGGCATTGATGGGAATACTACGGCAACGTCCAAGCGATCGCGGTGTGGTTCGACTGCTGTAACTACCTTCTGAGCTAAGTCTTCGATGAAAATAAGTGAGGCGATAAAAATATTGGCACTCTCCATATCCCGTTTGAACTCTTGATAGTTCTCTGGATCTCGGAGTTCTTCAATCAAGTAACCGCTGATTTCAATCGCCAAGTTAGGATTGTTAGAATTAATCGTGCGAACCGCTTGTGACAATGCACTCTGGTACTGGGACTCAAGCACGACATAGACCACCTTGATTAAATTACGTCCGCGTAAATTATCTGGCGCAATATGTCTAATGGTGGACTTGACGTGGGTGAACATGCAGACAGGCTCCTTTGATGCGCGTTCTCTACTGGAAGTTCTTAGCGGTTTGCGCCGCGACAGATTACTTCTTCTCTTTAGGCAATATGAGTTTTTTATCAGAAAAACCTTACCCAGAGGGAATTTTATTCCTTATCTGACACAAATCGATATAAAAAAAGAAATATTTATTAACTAATATTGACAACTAATGAAAGTAATTAATTCAATTTATGTAACAAATACTTAATATTAAGTGAGTGGTGACTGGTGATTAGGTATTGGGTACTAAAGAAGAGAATTTGCGAGAATAACAACTGACCCCTTCGGGATTCATCAGTCGCTCATGGGGGAAACCCCCAAGACCGCGCTGATTCACCACTGACCACTGACAACTGACAACTGACCAATGACTAAACAAGCAGTTGATATTTTAGTTCTCTCCAATGGGCCTGGAGAGGTGACAACTTGGGTGCGTCCAGTAGTAAAAGCTCTACGGCAAAAACTAGGAGATGACCGTTCTGTTGCGAGAATTTCCGTAGTGTTATCGCCATGCCCCAATGCTACTGGTAAAGAACCTGCGATCGCTCGTTCTTACCCAGAAGTTGATAGAGTTCAAGAAGCAGAGCATTTTTGGCAATTTTTGCTTTGGGGCAAGACTTTTGAGAATTGGGATTGGAGAAGTCGTGGTGTAGTAATTTTCCTCGGTGGCGATCAAATTTTCCCCGTAGTCATTGGCAAAAAATTGGGATATCGCACAGTTGTTTACGCCGAATGGGAAGCCCGCTGGCATAACTGGATTGACCGCTTTGGCGTGATGAAAGCACAAGTCGCTAAAAACATCTCTCAAAAACACGCTCACAAATTCACCGTTGTGGGAGATTTGATGCTAGAAGCACAAGAACAACTCCTAACTTCTCACTTTTGTACAAGCGAACGGCCGGTCGCCCCAACTGAATTAATTGGTCTTTTACCGGGTTCAAAAGCTGCAAAATTAACCCAAGGAATACCATTAGAGTTAGCCATTGCTGAATATATCCACGCTAAAAGACCCCAAACCAAGTTTGTGATTCCCGTCGCCCCAACTTTGGATTTACAAACTTTAGCTAGTTTTGCAGATCCGCAGAAAAATCCTTTTGTGCAAACTTTTGGCTTTAATGGTGCTTCTTTAATTGTTTCAAAGGAAAGCACCAATAATTCAACACTCAAAACGCAGAAGGGCTTAATTATAGAACTGTGGCAAGAAACGCCGGCCTATGACTTATTATCCCAGTGCCGTATCTGTCTGACTACAGTAGGGGCAAACACTGCTGAACTCGGTGCTTTAGGTGTGCCGATGATTGTTTTGCTCCCGACGCAACAACTAGATGCTATGCGTTCTTGGGATGGTTTGCCAGGGTTACTAGCGAATTTACCAGGAGTAGGTTCTAGCTTTGCTAAAGCGATCAACTGGCTCGTGTTGAAACGTAAAGGTTTATTAGCATGGCCAAATATCTGGGCACAAGAGGAGATAGTACCAGAACTTGTAGGCAAACTCCAAGCGCCAGAAGTTGCGGACATAGTATTAGACTTGTTAGATAATCCAGAAAAATTGGACGAGATCAGAACCAAGCTGCACAGCGTTCGTGGCGAAAGTGGCGCAGCACAGAAAATCGCACAGATTGTTTGCGAGGAAATGGGGAAGCAAGAGCAGTAGTAAGAAATGGGCAGAATTTAATTTGAATTAGGAATATTGATTTTTTATCCCTATACTGAAAAACTTACATGCAGTTAGGTAAAAGTGAGTTCTTCTTTTGTATGTAAATCCCGACCCAAATTTTTTTGGAACTCTAACCAATCAAACTTATAGAGTTGAGCGTAAAAATCTGGAGATTATCAAAAAGCACATAAGTAAGTTTGATAATTTTTTACCTAACCAAAAAATGATTGAAAGACTTCAGCAAGCTTTAGATTCAGGACAAAAAATTTCTGGAGCTGATGCTAGTTTCTATTTTCACGAACTAAAAGAAGCTGAGTTCATGGAACAAGGTTATGATTGGTATACAGCTCATCCTATGGCCATAGCACACTATGGTGTATCACCATATAGCTTGTATCATCCTGAAGTAATTAAAGCTTATCCAGAAGATTTCAATAAAAATTGGACAAAAGCTTGGGGAATTGAGTAAATATGAAATCACTCGATCTAGGTTTAACTGGAAAAGCTCGTATTTGGCAGGATGAACCATTATGTTTTCCTGGAGATTACCGACCTGTTTTTTATCCTGTAGAAGATGAAAGGATAGAAACCATACTCGATAATGCAAAAGTTGGTTCAATCTCTAAAACAGAAGTAATGATTGAGATATTAGTGCCTTTAGGAGCTAGGTTTTTATATGGTTGCTTAGGTGCTATTTTTGAACCAAACGATTCTGGCAAATTAGTATTGAAGGTTAGTATTGCCACGGAATCAGAACGCCAACTCAATACTTCTCTTGCATCATCATTAGATATAGTGAGAGTTGGCATAACTGAAGAGTACGTCCCTAGTGTTACTGATGGTGCAAGATTAAAACTTCAAGAACCCGGAGTTAGCGACATACTTGGGTCTGGCGAAATTTCTTTTAATAGGGGTGCATTTGGCGAAATAGGCTCCTCTAAAGCATTTTTTCACGATCTAGGTTATGCAGTTATTGAAGTGATAGTTCGAGATAAAGGAAGCTCTTACAATATTAAGCCACCCTTGAAAAAGGTTCTCGAACAATTTTGATGAACTTCTAATAGGTCAGCAATCAATCTGAAGATTGCCCATCGCGTCGCCCTAGTTCATAAATACCGGAACCCATACAGGCAAGTATGCCCATGCTGATTGCCCAACCGCGACCTAAACTTATTTCTACACCCCAGTTACATAAAGCGCCAATAATTAAAAAAGGCACGATGCTAAACAGTGATGCATAAAAGGCATTTTGGGATTCTCTAGCTTTACGAGTCTTTTCAAACTCTGACTGACTAGTGTAGAGCGATCGCTCGGCAAAGTTAAACCAGCGGCTTAATTGCTCCATCACCCATTCACTGACTGGGGAAAAACCTAGATATAGCGCCAAAGACCACAAACTCGCTCCGGCGATCGCGATCGTGTCTAACTCAAAACGAAAAGGCAAAATTTCAGTCAGCATGGCTTGGGTGAGTCCTGCAAATGGTCAACTGAACCTCTTATCAATGCCCAACTGACCTTTTCAGCAATTTTAAGCATAAAGATTAACAGTATTTCAATTGCTTGGCAACTCTCTATCGGTCAAATTGCTCTAGCTGACTGATGAGTTGCAAGAACTATTTACATGTCAAAATTTATATATTTCCACTACTCAGTATATACGTAATAATTACTAAAAATGTTTGTGTATAAAATTATTAAACCGTAACTGCTAGCAACTAACTGTATATTAACATTTAGCTAACAAGTAACCATGCTAATTAAAAATATACTAGTTGATTGAAAACAAATCAAATATGTAATTATTATTTTTTAATCTATTTTGGTTAATTAAAAACTTACAAATACAAGTTTGACAGGAGCGCGCATTCTGTCGTATGCTACATCACTAATATAGCAATATCTTGAAGAAGAATAGTGCAATGTAAGTAAAAATAATGTGTATATTACACTATTTCTATAGCAATAAATTTAAATTTTGAGTATAGATTTTTAATAAATTTATAGTTATTTAAAATATTTACGATTTGAGGATAAAATAATGAGTAAGCGGCAAAAAAGAACGCTATTCTATGGAATTAATCTGTTGATATTAGGATGGGTAACTATAAGTTTAGGTACTCTATTAACTGAGTCAAAAATTGTGATAGCTAAAGAAGTACAGCAAAAGAAAGTAACGACATACAGCAGCTGGCTAGGAGCTTCTTTTCCTGTAGAAAACTTTCAAGGTTACACGTCTGCTTTTGGTTATCGTCATTCTGCAACTGGCGGTTCTAAGTGGGAATTTCACGGTGGTTTAGACATTGCTGCTCCACAAGGTAGTTACATTCGCAATTGGTGGGCTGGTACGGTAATTAAAGTTGGCGATCGCAATGCCTGTGGTACTCATATAGTAATTAAATCAGGAGAATGGGAACACACATATTGCCACATGCAAGGAAGCGTCGAAACCGCACAAGGTCATCGTTATTTAATCGACCGTGCAGGTGGAATTCAAATTTGGGAAGGACAAACAATACCAACGGGATTCAGAATTGGTAGGGTAGGAATGACTGGACGCACTACTGGACCTCACCTCCACTGGGGATTGAAGTATGCCAACAATTATGTAGACCCTGCACTAGTTTTGCGGGAGATGTTTTCCCAGCAGCAAATTGCTAGAGGCGCGTCAAGGTTTAATTCTCAACAGTCGCAAGTCACTATTCAAGAATCAAACACTCGTGATTCTGGTTATTAAATGAGGATTATCCTCCTTGTTTACCTTGATTGTTTTTTCTTTAGTTGGTCTGACTGATCTTGATTTTCTCCTCCTGAGCCGTTGCCTTTCTGATCTTGATTGTTTCCTCCACCGCTGGCTGACTGTCCAAAGTTACTTTCATCAAACCACTCTGCCTTCAGCAATGACCACCAAGCAGCTGTAAGTCCGGCTAAAACATAGTCATAGGGAAGCCATCCATAACCGTTTTCTCCCCATTCAGATCCCCAAGAGTTTCTAACTAAGAACGCACCTTTTGAGTAGTGCTGGCGATCCGCACATCGGATAAATTTGTAATCATCATACCCAACTACAACAGCAGTGTGTCCACCAACGACTTTATCTTTGTTAGGATCGGGATATGGAATATAACCTTTTTTAACATTAGTCTCTTCGTATACAGAACTATAAAGCGTTAATCCAAAAATACAAGGAAAACCCGCAGCTAAAACGGCCTTAACCTGAAACAAAAGGCTCTCTGTAGTAATGCCAGCATAATCTAAAAGAAAGTATTTGAGTGTTTTGTAATTTTGTGCATAAGCATAGCAATAAGGAGGTGGTTCTTCGTTGACATTATCTTCGTCATACGGCCAAGATTCTTCCGGAGGAACACCAAATAAAGCTAGTGCTTTCATCGTTTCTCGTATAGATACTCCAACATCCCCTTGAACATTCATTTTGTTGCGTGCGGTCTGATAAAGAAATAGAGGAGAAGCATCTGTTGTTTTACCAAAATTTCTATTTTCAAAATACTCTAACAGTGCGATCGCAGCAAAAGCAGTACAAGAATTCAGCGAACCTTGATCTCTCACAGGAGAACACCAAAAGCTCAAATCAATTACACCTGGGAGAAGAAAAAATAGCTTTTTATTTGGTTGATTTGGTTGCTTTGATATTGTTAATTCATTGATATAGTTATTAGTAACTATAGGAATGTGTAAATCTAAAGTTGGAAATAATCCTGCTTTTTTCTGTTCATTATTGTTTGATGAATTACGATAATTAAATAATAATTCAATTTCAAAAACTTCTTGTTTATCAAAAATATTGCTTTTAACTTCTTTATTTTCAGCAACTGCTTGTGCAATCTCAGTCTCTGCATTTGAAATATACTTTTCAAAACGATTGAGGTATTTTTTTAGCAAAAAATACACTAATATATGATTTTTATCTTTTTGTTTTTCTGATTCAATAGAATAAATTTCTTGTTTAATAAGAGATAAAACTTGAAGAATGGCATCTCTTACTAATTCTGTTTCTGAATATTCTGGTTCAATATTTCGATTATTAGAAAAATCATCCTGATTAGCAACTTTTTCAAATTCTTCAAAGCCGTGTTCGATAATTTCTTTCCAAGTCTTATTTCTCCATTTTGCCAAAGGATAAAGTATTCGAGTTACAACTGAAAATATTGGATCGATTACATATGAATTTATTAAGATTGCTATAATATTATTGTTTGAAATACAAAAGCTACTATCTTTTTCATTTACACTATCTAAAATTCTTAGGAGATTATTTTCTATAGTACTAATATCTTCATAGTTATCTGTCAAATCAAGTATTTTTTGAAATAAAGTTTCTTCAACCTCTATTTTTTTGAGAAAACTATATTCAAAAATTTTTTCTAAAACAATTCTGGTCGGAAAATTCTTCTTGTCTGAGAATTCTTTTGATATTTGTTCACGTGACTTCAAAATCAAAACATTTACGAGTTTCTCAAATTCTTTGCTTGGTATTAAAGAGTTAACAGAAAAAAATTTTATTTTAGATAAAGCTCTTGGACGTATTGAATTTTGTTTTGGCTCTATATAATATTTAAGTTTTTCCAATGTATCAGGCTGAGAGAAATATTCATTAAAAGTGGTATAAGTTTCAAGTCCCACTATCCCATCGTCCATAATACAGGAACGACGCTGGAAATCTTTTACAAGTGATTGAGTTTTTAGATCGTACTTTTCTTGTCCCATCCAATTCATCCACTCTACTACGTTGTCTGTAACGCTAAAATCTTCAAAACTACTATTTTCACCTTGAATATATCCTCCTATTAATAAAATACCTAGGTACTTCCTGAGTTCTAATATTTGTTTTGAAAGGATACTTTCATATTTAATATAATTAAATATTTCTTTATTATTTGTATCTTTATCTTCGGTAATTTCTCGCAGAAACTTATGAACTCTAACTTTTGCAAATAGAACATTACCAAATATATTATTTTTAATTTTATCTATTCTATTTTGCTTGCAATTATCATGTTTAACTAAATCTGAAACAATATTAATTAATTCTTCTATAGCTGTGTCAAAATTACCAGTTCTTTCTTCTCTTTTAAATCTAAGTTTACTCTTAATTGCATCCTGGTTATCTAGATTATAATCGCGTAGGTCTGGATAGTCCGGTATCCAACCTAGTCCTTTTTTGCGAGCGTTATTACTTTGTTGATTTCTATCTTTACTTTCCATAATTTAAACCTCAGATTTTTACTTATCAAATTGACCAAAAAATAGATTAGAGTAGTACTTATTTTGGGAGCTAATCACAAATATCATGAGGACTATTCTGATTATTCTTTAAATAATCACTTAACCAATTGCATCCTCGCTCTATAAATTTATCCATATTTAAGTTATCTACATTCCATAACAGCAGTGTCTTGTCTGCACTAACAGTAGCCAGCATTGTACTATCAGGGCTAAATTTGACTGAATTAACTACATCTTGATGTCCTGTAAAAGTAGTAATCAATACACCTTTATAATTCCATATTTTTACTGTACCATCATCACTAGCAGTAGCAATCATTCGACCATTAGGACTAAAATCCAAACCCCAAATTCCAGCAACATGACCTTTCAAAGTATTTAACAGAACACCATTCAGATTCCACAATTTCACAGTGTTATCTTCACTAGCAGTAGCAATAACTTGACTATCTGGACTGAAACGAATGTTATAAACTGGTGCATTATCAGCTTTCCAGCTATGCAAAGAAGTACCATTACTGTTCCAAAGTTGTATTGTTCCATCCTGACTAGCAGAGGCAATTTTCTTACCATCAGCACTAAAGATGACACTATAAATTCGTGTAGAACCTGTCTGTAGATTCTTTAGGAATTTGCCGTCTTGAGTCCAAAGTTTTACAGTTCCGTCAGAACTAGCAGAGCCTATTATTTTGCTATCCGGACTGAAACTGACATTATTAACAGCATCACTATGCTTTATTAGTGGAGGTTTGAGTTCTTGTCCTTGTAAGTTCCAGCGCCTAACAGTTTTGTCATTACTGCCAGTTGCAATTATGCTGCTATCTGGGCTGAAGCTGACACTATAAACATTGCCAGAGTGGCCTTTGAGCGTTTTGAGTTCTTGACCCTGTAAGTTCCACAGTTTTACTGTTGTGTCACCACTAGCAGTTGCAATTACATTACCTTTAGGGCTGATATCAACACTGTGAATTGGTTCGCTGTGTCCAGGGACAGTAATTAGCCAGTCATTTATTCGCCAAAGTTTTACTGTTTTGTCATTACTAGCAGATGCCAGAATATTTCCTTGAGAGTTGAAACTCACACTATTTACTGGCCCTTTATGTCCTGCTAGGGTTGCTAATAATAAATGTTTTTGGCTACTCCAAAGTTTTACTGTCCCATCACGACTAGCAGTAGCAATAGTTTGATCCTCAGGGCTGAAAATAACATTGGTGACTGGGGCTGTATGTCCGATAAGCTGGTATTGCTTATTTCTCTTGTTCACATCCCAAAGTATAACTGTATTATCGTTACTAGCAGAGGCGAGAGTTTGACCGTTAGGGCTAAAACTCACACTCAAAACTACCTTTTGATGTCCTTTGAAAGTGGCAATCAAATTACCTTGAAGATTCCAGATTTTTACTGTTTTGTCTTGACTAGCCGTCGCAATTGTCTGGCCATCGGGACTAAAACTGACGCTATAGATTTGTCCAATATGATCTTTTAAGGTTGTCAATAGACGACCATTTAGTGTCCAAAGCTTGGCTGTCTTGTCTGCCCCAGCAGTTGCAATAATCTGCCCGTTGGGGCTAAAACTTACACTCCAAATACCACCTTTATGACTGAAAGTTAAAAGAAGTTTACCTTGTCGATTCCAAAGTTTTACAGTCCCGTCTCGGCTAGCTGTGGCAATTGTTTTACCGTTGGAACTGAAACTCACATCTACAACTGGCTTGGTGAATCCTTGTAAATTGAAGAGTTTCTTTCCATCTACACTCCAGAGTTGGACGGTTCGATCGTAGCTAGCAGTGGCAATTTTTTTACCATCAGGACTAAAACTAACTTGTGAAACAAGGTCTTGATGTCCTTCTAAGCGATCGCTCTCTCTAACGCTGTAAACTGCATTGCTAAGTACTTCCATTACTTGAGTTTGCAGTTCGCGGTTGTTACTAAACCAAAAAGAGTTTTTTAGCTGCTTTGCTGCTTTTAGGGCATCAATTAAGGCATCAAAAGTATTTCGATTGCTGATGTATCTTGCGTTTGAAGATGTTGTTAGTGCCTGGATTTGATTCCAGTCTGCTTCTCTCCACTTACCAGCTGCAAAGATGGCAATTCCTGTGATGCAAACTAAAGATGCGATCGCAATTCTAGTTATTTGCTTTTGTGTTTTTAACTCCAATCGTTTCTGAATCTCGCGCTGTTCTAATTCTTGACTGGCAGCTAAAAACTGATAATCTATATCGCTTAAACTTTTACCTACTGACCAAGTTTGAGCATCTTGTAATGCTTGTCCTCGCAATAAGCGCGATTCATCCTGACACTTAGAACGAACCCATATATTCAGTGCTTGGGCATAAGGGCGTAATTTCGTTAGTTGTTTGTCACACCATTGCTGGTTAAATACCTCTGCGTAAAGGCGATTATAAATTCGCAGCTTCCCATCGCGCTTTACTACCAATCCTGTCAGCCGCAGTTCAGCTTGTTCGGGACTATCATCGGCTACTACTTCTTTTTGTTGCAAAATTTGCTGACACAAACCTAACAATCTGCCGCTACGCTGTTCGCCGCTATGTAAAATGCGATCGCGGATTGTTTTTAAATGTTCTGGTTCGTCGTGGACTTCCCAATTTTCGATAATATGCGATCGCACCAGACGCTCTATCGACTGTACAATGGATCCTTCTTTCTTTATATCTTTGCTATATTGCAACAGCAATTTACAAACCTTCTGCGTTAAAAAAGGTTGTCCCCCTGTCCAGTCCAATACAACCTCAATTAATTCTTCACAATCGCCAATAGCTGCTAGTCCTTGTGCCAAAGGTTTTGCCTCTGACAGTTGAAATCCTGTCAAGTCAATTGCAGAACCAATATTAAAGGGCGTTCGCCGTTTATCAACAATCAAGTCTGAAGGTGTAGACACCCCTATCAAAGCAAAGACAAGTCGGGCGTAGTCGCTTTGAGTTGCCCGACGGTTATAACAGTCCCGAATCACTGCAAAAAAGTCATCCAAGTTAAATTGGAGACTCAGAATACTATCAATTTCATCAATAAAAATAACAATTTTGTCAGTAACTTCTACTAAAAGTACAGTTTCAATAAATTTGCTCAACCTTTGCACAGAAGATAGTAAACCGTTTTCCTCCCACCAAGTATTCAAGTCAAAGGTGGTGTAAAGGTTAAGACTGCCCACTAAAGTATCAATTACTCCGGCATACCATTGTTCTGATGTAATGTCTGCTGTTCCAATAGCAGTAATATCGATCGCAGCACAAGCAACTCCTTCTGAGAGCAACTGCTGCATCACCTGTACTCGCAAGCTAGATTTCCCCATTTGTCGGGAGTTGAGTACATAACAGAACTCTCCTTTTTTTAAATTCTCGTAGAGGTCAGAGTCAGCCTGCCTTCTGACATAGGTTGGTGCATTAATAGGTAAACTGCCTCCAAGCTGATATTCATAGGCTGGTTGAGGAGATGCGTTCATTGTTCGCTAGACTTCTTGCAAAAGTCAGTTTACATATCACTGACTATTTATCACACTTTTGTTTACCATTTATGCAATAAGTCTGATATTCGCTGATTTAATTCATATTTCTAATTTATTTGAGTTCTTCTAGCACAAAAAGTCCTTCTGAGTGCAGTATACGTTGCTGCTCATTGGTTAGGTGGTTGAATAACCCAGTTTTTTGAAAGAGTGAAAGGATTTCTTCTTTTGTGATATTCAAAGCGTTTTTTAGATTGAGATTGTTAGGTTGAGCAACGACGGTAGCCGAAGGAATTAAAGACACAAAAAGTATCAGCAAAACACGTATCAAATGCTTCGCAAGTAAAAATAACAAAGTTAATTATTTTTAGAATAAATAGTTACGTATCTACAATGCTTAAAATTCAAGTGTTAAAACCAGTGAACAATTACTGAAATTACTGCACGTAAGTTGAAAATATAGTAAATATTTAAAAACTTTAAGAGTCAATAGTCTATCAAGTTTAGACTATTGACTAATGATTACCCTTTAATGAGATACAGGCAATATTTCATCAGCTACCTGCGTATCTTTTAGTTGAGTATGTTCGGCGACAATTTTACGGAATACTTCACCATCAATTGTCTCTTGGTCTGTTAACATATCCACCAAACGCTCAAATACTGTACGGTTTTCTTGTAACAGTTCTTTTGCCTTGATGTAGCAATTGTTAACAATTTCGCGCACTTGTGCATCAATTTTGGCGGCGATTTCTTCAGAGTATTCTGATTTACTCATCCAGTCGCGTCCCAAAAATACTTCTCCACCCTGATTTTCTAGAGACAGTGGCCCTAATTCAGACATCCCGAACCGTGTCACCATTTGCCGTGCCATACTTGTTACTTGTTGCAAGTCGTTACCAGCACCTGTAGTCACTTCTGGCTTACCAAAAACAATTTCTTCAGCGGCGCGACCGCCCAAAGTCGCAGTAATTCTTGATTTCATTTGGGAACGAGAAATTAATCCTTGTTCTTCGTTGGGAGTAAACCAAGTTAATCCTAGTGCTTGTCCGCGTGGAATGAGGGTAACTTTTTGCACTGGGTCGTGGTCTTTAAGAAAAGTACCAACTAAGGCGTGTCCGACTTCGTGGTAAGCAATCAAGCGCTTGCTCTTGCTGTCAACCAAAGCTGTACCTTCCATCCCGGCTACGACTCGATCTACAGCATCATCAATTTCTAAGATGGTGACAGCATCTTTGCGTCTTCTAGCAGTGAGAATGGCAGCTTCGTTGAGTAAGTTGGCTAAATCAGCACCAGTAAATCCAGGCGTGCGGCGAGCGATCGCATCTAATGATACGCTGGAATCTATCTTTTTATTCCGGGCGTGAACTTTCAAAATTTCCAATCGCCCTTTCAAATCCGGTGCATCCACAATCACTTGTCTGTCAAAGCGCCCCGGACGCAACAAGGCTGCATCTAGTACGTCTGGGCGGTTGGTGGCAGCAATAATAATAATGCCTGTATTACCCTCAAAACCGTCCATTTCTGTAAGCAACTGGTTCAGGGTTTGCTCCCTTTCATCGTTTCCTCCACCGATACCAGCACCCCGTTGCCGTCCTACCGCGTCAATTTCATCGATAAATATTAGACAAGGAGCATTGTCTTTAGCTTTCTTAAACAAATCGCGGACGCGGGATGCACCTACACCAACGAACATTTCCACAAATTCGGAGCCGGAAATGCTAAAAAATGGTACGGCTGCTTCCCCAGCGATCGCTTTTGCTAATAAAGTTTTACCAGTTCCCGGAGGCCCGATTAACAATACTCCTTTGGGAATGCGTGCGCCTACAGCAGTGAATCTTTCTGGCTGTTTCAAAAACGTGACGACTTCTTGCAGTTCTTCTTTCGCTTCTTCGATACCTGCTACGTCATCAAATTTCACCCCTGTTTTTGCCTCCATTTGGAAACGCGCTCTGGATTTGCCAAAATTCATCGCTTGGCTAGAAGCGTTAGTAGAGCGACGGAGGAACAATAACATTAAAGCCACTAGAGGCAAAATCCACATCAGATTGATTAATAATCCTACAGCCGCTCTGCTGTTGGCTGAGGAAATCTCCCCAAATTCAACGTTTTTTGCTTTTAGTTTGTTAATTAACTCTGTGTTTTGATTTAAAAGTCTTACCTGTATCGGTGGAGTATCTGACTTTTGCCCCTTAAGATACACCTTTGCTACCTGTTCGGTTTCGTCTAACTCTACTTTTCTGACTTCCCCTTTTTCAGTTTTCTGGATCAGCTCGCCATAAGTTAGGGAGTTGCGCTCTACTTTGCGATCCGAGCCGGAATCTGCTCCACCAACTTGCGCTAAGGCGGGAGTTCCCCCAAAAATACTTGGCAACATAATCAAACTGGCTGCTATCGCACCAGTCCAAGCTATACGCTTTGGAGATTGCTGTTTTATCAATGCCTTTTTCCCGAAATTTTTCATAATAATTACCCTTTGTCTGCTGGCATAAGTTGAGCGCTACTTTTATGCCTATTCTTCTGGCAAAAATCCCAATAACTGGACACGATCGTTTTCTTATCTAGTCTAGCTTCTACATAAAACCATTCCCCAGATTCTCTAAAGATGATGGAGCAGGGGAGAATGACTAATGACTCGGTATAAGTAAAAAATTCTCACTGGCATTGTAGTTTGACTATAAGACAATAAATCGTTACAATAAGCATAGTCGTAATGAGTATGGATATTAATAATTAATTCTGGTAATGAAAGCCAATTATCTAGTTAATGGGTGAATTATGGTGAGAATTGTTGGCATTGGTGGTAGTTTAAGAACTAATTCCTATACCCAGATTGCTTTGCAAGTAGCAGCGCAACGGGTAGAAGCCCTGGGTGCAGAAGTAGAAATTCTTGATTTGCGACAACTGCAACTACCGTTTTGCACTGGCGCAAAAGAGTATCCAGAGTATCCAGATGTTCGGCGATTGCAAGATACCGTCAGTCGTGCCGATGGATTAATTTTAGCGACACCTGAATATCATGGGAGCGTTAGTGGTGTCATCAAAAACGCCCTTGATTTGATGAGCTTTGATGAACTGTCTGATAAAGTGACAGGATTAATTAGCGTTTTAGGTGGTCAATCCAATAGTAATGCGCTCAACGACCTACGGCTAATTATGCGGTGGGTACACGGTTGGGTAATTCCCGAACAAATTGCGATCGGGCAAGCTTGGAATGCTTTTAGTCCTGAAGGGAAGCTAAAGGATGAGAAACTTTCCCAAAGGTTCGATGAGTTTGCTCAAAGTTTAGTTGATAACACCCGCAAACTGCGAGAAGTGAATTAGCAAAAGCAGATGTTAGGGGAGGACATTTCTGGAAAGGGTTTTATAGTTCAATACAGTTCAGTTAAGCCCCAAATCCTCATGTAGAGACGCGATTCATCGCGTCTGAAAGACCAATTTTCTACGCTGAACCGTATTATTTTATAGTTACATTGCAAGAAAAAAGAAAAGAAATGTTGTTAATTTTTTCAGAGGCATGGTGTAGATGAGAGAAAAAGGGAAAAAATCTCTTTTCCCTTTGCCCTTACGCTTTTACCATACTGAGTGCTGAGTGCTAAGGAGCCAGTGCGTTGCGGAGCCAGTTGCGTGGGCGGGTTTCCCGACTTGAGCAAACTGGCGTGAGGTTCCCTCCGTTGTAGCAACTGGCGTTGCTGAGTAGGAAAAAAAGTACTCAGCACTTTCGCACTCTTCATTTTGTTTGTGCAATTGGCTGCACGCGTAAACCCTCTGTTTCATCAACTGTAGGAGTAGCAATCAACGACTCATTTCCTGTCAGACCTGATGTAATTTCAACTTCAGTACCATAATCTCGCCCAACCGCAACTTTTTGATAATGTACTGTTTGGTCTTTGGTTATAGTTGCGACTTGCGTACCGCCAGCGTTAACGACTAAGGCACTATCTGGGATGACAAAGGGAGCATTAGTACGGTTAATGGCAAATTTAACACTGGCATACATTCCAGGTCGTAGCACACCATCAGAATTCTGTATTTCTAATTGTGTCAGCAAAGTGCGAGTATTTGGATCTATAGCATTGCTAGTACGCACTACTTTTCCTCTAAACACTCGTTGTGGTAACTCTCTAACTGTAATTTGTGCTGTTTGACCAGTCTCAAGTATACCTGATGAACTCTGGGGAACGTTCACATTCACGTCTAGGGTATCGTAAGCAGCAATAGTATAAAGGCTGGTATTGCTAGTGCTACTGCTAGTATTGCTATTGCCACTACCTGCTGTAATCAGAACACCTGTATTGACATTACGTGCTGTGATGATTCCACTGAAGGGAGCAGTGACCTTTTTATAAGACTGCAATACGGTATTACGCTGGAAGTTTGCTTGACTTGCGTAGGCGCTAGCTTGTGCTGCTTTAACATTGGCAGAGTCAGAATTGACGGTATTTTGTGCTGCTTCAACGCTGGCAAGGTTAGCCTGATATGTAGCATATTTTGTATCTGCATCTTGTTGAGGCACTGCACCTTGCTTGACAAGAACCTGCCAGCGCTCCCAGCTTTGACGTGCTATCAATAAATTAGCGCGGGCTTGCTTGAGATCGGAAACACTTTTAGCTAAACTAGCACGACTTTGAAGTATGTTGGCTTGTGCTTGTGCTAACTCTGCCTTTGCTTGCAAAACTTGCTGATCGGTGTCGGGTGAATCGATCTCTGCTAACAACTGACCAGCGCGGACGCGATCGCCAATGTCTGCATACCACCGCCGCAAATATCCAGTACTGCGAGCATAGATAGTCGTTTGGTTCAGGGGTACAACACTGCCAGGTAGTTCCAAATTAGTAGTAGCAGCAGCGCGACGGGGAGTAATAACGTCCACCGAGGGTATGGTGCTTGCTTCCTTAACGGCTGCTTGTAATTCTGACCTTTGGCTTAACCGAGGCAGAATACCTATGAGCAATAAGCTACCAAAAAACACAGTACCAAGTACAGCCCAACCAATTCGACCAATGCCCCGCCTTTTTCTAGAAGTTGTTTGTTGTTCGGAATCAGGAGATGGAGGATGCTGAGAATCCATAGGTAATACTAATTCGTAATTTGTAATTCGTAATTAAGAAAGGTTTCTTTCGGATGATGACAAAGAGTATGCATCGTGTGGGTCTGAGAAGTTTAAATCGTCATCATCCTCAATCGGACGAGGTTGTTTGCGCCGTAATATGCTGTACACAACAGGTACGAAGAGGAGAGTAGCAATTGTTGCAGCCGACAAGCCGCCAATTACAGCGCGACCCAAGGGGGCATTCTGCTCCCCACCTTCACCAAGACCGAGAGACATTGGTATCATACCGATAAGCATGGCTAAGGCAGTCATCAACACAGGACGCAACCGCGTGTAACCTGCTGCCTGGGCTGCTTGATAAGCATTTTGCCCTTCCTGACGCTGCTCGTTAGCAAAAGTAATCAATAGAATACTGTTTGATGTCGCTACACCGATACTCATAATTGCACCCATTAACGAAGGAACGCTGAGAGTGGTGCGGGTGACAAATAGTATCCAAACAATCCCAGCTAAAGCACTTGGCAAGGCCATCATAATAATTAGGGGATCGAGCCAAGATTGGAAGTTTACCACCATTAAGCAGTAAACCAGCACAATTGCAAACACAAGTCCTAAACCAAGTCCCAGGAAAGAAGAATTCATTGTTTGCACTTGCCCGCGTACAGTAATCAGACTACCGTGGGGCAATTTTTTCTGATAATCAGCAATGATTTCATTCACATCGCGGGCAACTCCCCCTAAGTCACGACCAGAAGAATTAGCGTAGATATCAAAAATCGGCTGAATGTTGTAGTGATTGACAACTTGCATCCCCGTGTCGCGTCTGACAGTAGCCAAATTACCCAAAAGTTGGGGTGCGGTTTGACCGTTACCAACAGGCATATTCTTGAGGCTGTCAATAGAGTCAAGTTTGTACTGAGGAACTTGTACGGCAAGAGTGTAACTCACGCCTTTTTTGGGATCGAGCCATTGGTTGATTGCAGCTTGACCGCTCGAACTTAAAGAAGTGAGGACGCTATTAGCCACATCACGCTGGGTCATACCCAGTTGTTGAGCCTCTGTGCGGTCTACATCAAGGCGTAACTTTGGAGCATCGACAACTTGCTGCATGTGTACGTCTACAGCACCAGGAACGCGCTTCATCCGTGCTTCGATTTGTTGGGCAATTTTAAAGTTGGCCTTTGAGTTTTGCCCAGGCCCGGATATTTGCACATCAACGGCAGCAGGCAAACCAAAATTCAGAATTTGAGTCACAATATCAGCCGGCTCAAAAAAGAAGGTGTAACTAGGAAATGTCGTTTTTAATTTCTGGCGGAGTTGCTTGATGTAAGAAAAAGTTGAACCAGATTCTTTGAGCGACACAAGTATATCAGCATCAGCCGGCCCAATTGTCGCACCGTTGTAGCCATAGGTAAGGTTAATACCACTGTTGGGTAAGCCGATGTTATCCAAAATCATCGAGAGATTTTCTTTTGGTACAGTCTCGCGGATAACGCCTTCGACTTGGCTGACAATTCTTTCTGTCTCTTCCAAGCGAGTACCGGGTAAAGCTCGAACATGGAGGCTAAACTGACCGCCATCGACTTCAGGGAAAAAGTCTTGACCGACGAATGGCAACAAAACTCCTGCACTGACTATAAAAGCGCCAAACAGCACAAAGACTATGCGGCGATGATTCAATGCAGAGGTCAGAACATCGTAGTACCAACTACGAAACTTCTCAAATTGTCGATTGAATTTTTCGTGGAATCGCCAGATCCAATCTTTATTGACAGGTTGCGAGTTTTGTGTAGGCTCTGAAGTGTGGTGGCGATCGCTATGACCATTATTGTTTTGAATTGGCGAATGGTCGCGGCGATCGTGAATTTCCACTGGCGAATGGCTATGACCATTGTTATTTGTGACTGGCGAATCTAGATGATGGCGATCGCTATGACCATTATGCCCCTCGCTTTCTCTATGTAAGTCTGCTTCATGTGGTAGGAGATAATTTGCCATCGTCGGTACTACAGTCCGAGACAGCAAATAGGAAGCAAGCATGGCAAATACTACCGCCATTGCTAGCGGCACAAACAGATACTTTGCTACTCCACTGAGAAACACGACCGGCACAAAGACAATACAAATACATAATGTTGCCACAAGTGCTGGAGTTGCGATTTGCTGCGCTCCATCTAAGATTGCTCGCTTGATTGGTTTGCCTTGTGCGAGATTTCTGTGGATATTTTCAATTTCTACTGTGGCATCATCCACAAGAATACCTACAGCCAAAGACAAACCGCCCAAAGTCATGATGTTGAAAGTTTGTCCCAAACGACTCATTACAATAATCGAAACCAGCATCGAGAGGGGAATCGATACGGCTACAATGACAGTGCTGCGCCAACTTCCCAGGAAAATCAGAATCATCAGGGCAGTGAGACACGCCGCAATCAATCCTTCTTTGAGAACGCCTTGAATAGAAGCTTTCACAAATATAGATTGATCGAACAAAAACGCTAAATTCAGTCCTGGGGGTAAGGTAGATTGGATGCGAGGTAAAGCTTTTTTGACGCGATCTATGACATCAATAGTTGAGGCACTGCCACTTTTCAGAATACTAAGTAAGCTCGATCGCCTGCCATTTTGACGGACAACGTTCGTCTGCACGGCAAAGCCATCTCGCACTTGGGCAACATCACGAATGTAAGTCACATTACCGTTAACTTGCTTAATCGGTAAGTCGTTGAGGGCTGCCACTACATCTGGACTATTGTTAATTTGTACGGCAAAGTCACGATTGCCTATTTTCATACCGCCAGCAGGTAAGACTAGGTTTTGGGCACTGACAGCGTTAGTTACGTCTTGGGCAGAAACGCCTTTAGCTAACATCGCTTGGGGATCGATATCAACCATAATCTGCCGGGGTTTACCACCATAAGGCAAAGGTACGCTCGCGCCTTGCACTGTTGCTAACTGCGTGCGGACGAAGTTAGTAGCATAGTCGTTGAGCGCTTGTTCCGGTAAAGTTTTGCTACTGACACTCATCTGGATAATCGGCACGCTCGAAGCGTTGTATTGAATGATGAATGGCGGCGTGATCCCCGGTGGCAAAGGGCGCAGAATTGTTTGGCTGACAGAGGTGATTTGAGCGACTGCTGAGGCTATATTAGCGTTGGGTTGGAAGAATACCTTGACGACACTAACACCACTCAAAGATTGAGATTCAATGTGTTCGATGTCACCAACTGTTGTGGTCATGGCGCGTTCGCTAATTGTGACGATTCGCTGTGCCATTTCCTCAGATGTCGTGCCAGTGTAAGTCCAAACTACGCTGACAACTGGAATATTAATTGCCGGAAAAATGTCAACTGGCGTACCAAATATCGTGACTGCACCCAGGATCGCAATCATCAAAGCAGCGATCGCGAATGTATACGGAAGGCGTAAAGCAATTTTGACGATCCACATGCAATTTCCTTTTCAATATGTTTAGCGTTCTATCATCACTAGTGCGAAATAATTTAGAATCCTTCAGACAAGTGGCTTTCGTTAAAAAGTCACAATTTTGGGCATTGTATTAGAAAATCAAAATCAAACCCATTTTTTGTCTTGTATTAAAAATGGCATCTGATTTTTCTTTCTCTAGAGTGATAAAATAGAGTTAAATAGGCAAAGCTTTACTGAAGACATCGTAAATGAATGTAACGCGTTTTATACTTTGCGATCCGCGTTACCAGTTACAGATGCTATTAACGAAATATTTCTTAACATTGATCGGACAAATGTCGGGAACAAATAATTTTTTATTCAATACTGAAATCTTCAAAAATGCTCAAACTACTAAATACGATGAATCCAGAGCTTGACTCTGGATTCACTATCTCATCAGGTTTTTGACCTGACATTAATATCTTTGCAGGCGCTAAACTTCAGTTTTAATGGTGATGGTGGTGATGATGTTCGGCTAGTTGGGGATTAACCGCTGCTGCTTGCTCGTTCTTCAACTCCGCAATATGAGCATTTGCCCACTGGGCCGCCATCGCCAAAAATTCTGGATGGTCGTTGACACAAGCCATTTGCACGTAGTCTACATCAGAATGCTTCTTCTCCAAAGCATGGATGATGTGGTGTACGTCCAATAGGGTTTCGTGGTTTTCTGTCGCAAAGCCAATTGGCATAAACAGTACCACTTTCGCACCCAATTGAATCAGGTTATTAGCAGCTTGCTCGGCATTGGGCAGCGTCCATTCGATTAAAGGTGTGTCGTGATTCAGCCAACCTACGGAAATTAAAGGATAGCGATTAATTAACTTATCGCGTACCAAGTCGTATAGTGCTTGACTCTCGACAATCCCGGAGGTAAATCCTTTGGCTTTGTGAGGACAACCGTGGTTCATTAACACAATGCCGATTTGAGAAGGAAGGTAAGCTGCTGCCAAGTCGGCGGTAATTTTTTCCTCAACCAAGTGCGCCATCAAATCGATGTAGGCTGGTTCGTTGTAAAAAGAAGGGATGTAGCGTTGTGCTTTTACCCAATGTTCCTCACCATCACCCATTTGGGCGAGAGCTTTGTTAACTTGCTCGATCGCAATTCCACTAGTAAATATAGAATCAACAACCAGTAGTGGATAAATTAAAAGTTTTTCAAAGCCCAGGCTTTGGATTTCTGCCAAGACTTGTTCGGGTAGAAAGGGAGCGCAAAAGTTGAAAGCTTTGAAAACTTGCACGCTATCGCCCCATTTAGCTTGCAACTCTTTTTCGATCCCAGCACGCTGCTTTTCAAAGATCGCGTTGTGCGGGGAAATAAAATCGTGATGCGTGTGTCCCCATTCATGGCGATCGAATAACGCCAATAACTTTGCTAAAGGGGGATAAATCCAAGTTGGTACTGGTGCGAATTTTGCTGTCAGTAGATTTAAAGCCTGTTCGTTATAGTTAGCGAAATCTTCGTAGCTTTCGACTTCGCCATAACCCATGAGCAATACAGCTACACGGTCTTGACTTGATAGATGCTCGTGAGTGGCGTGCAGTTTTTCCGGCGTGGCAACCACAATAAAATCCTCAATGTAACCAGAGTAAAGAGCAAAACGAGATCGGGAACAGCTTAAGTTTTTCCCTACCTCGTAAACTATTATCCCATCCAGGGGGATAGGATAACCATAATTAGCTCAAACAATATATCAAAAGACATACTAGAGTTATTACTACATACTGAGTATTACAAAGTAGTTGATTTAGTATGCTATATCGGGTAGTTTATTTGTTTGGTACTTAAGTGTTAGTGACATTAATGGCAAGTTTGAGTGATTGAGCAAACTGTAGTTGAGAAAAATTCTAGTGATTAATGCTGATAAAGCTAGCTGCATTAATTACAGCTGTTTTGCTTAAAAATTGCGATCGCTAAAAATGAATGAGTATAATTATTTGCCCTGGAATTCATGAGCCAGCTTTAACTGAAAGATTCATATCAGGATTTTCGAGTTTATTGAGCGATCGCTCAATCGGCAACAAAACAGTAGATATACTAGTTTTTCCTGCTGAAGGTTTTTTAGCTTTATCATCACTTCATATTTTGCAGTTTTTGCGCGATCGCCTCAAAGATAAACTAGAGTCGCCAGTTATATTTATCAGCTTTAGTGCTGGAGTGGTTGGGGCGATTGTGGCAGCATGGCAATGGCAACTTTTAGGAGGTCATGTGAAAGCTTTTATTGCTATAGATGGATGGGGGATGCCCTTATGGGGTAATTTTCCCATTCATCTATTGAGCCATGATTATTTCACTCATTGGAGTTCTACAGTTTTAGGTAGGAGGCGCGACGATTTTTATGCAGAACCATCAGTCGATCATTTAACCATGTGGCGATCGCCCCAAACAGTTCAAGGCTGGTGGGTAGAGACATCGACCGATATTTCTCAAACGCCAGTTCGCCTGAGTGCGGCAGAATTTTTATATTCACTGATAAAACGTTATGACGAAAAATAGTCCGGAAAATAAAGTAGGTAAGCAGGAGTGAGAAAGAGGGGGGATTTTACGGTGGGGTAACGAAGTTATGAGTGATAGGGTGAGATTTTCTTCACCTAGCTCATACCAAAATTGGAATAGCTAGTATTATTTGAGATTCCACGAATAGCCTTTTAGTAAAGACCTGAAATCCAAAATTGGTATTACCCGTTCGCTTCCCGTTTCCCTCTAGCCCATCTACCCTAGTCACTATTCCCAAGAATCTAAATGTTTCCAACTGAACCTGCTGCTGTAAATAATGGGTTTGGCGCGCTGCTAAAAAACCGTAGTTTCATACTCTTGTGGATTGGGCAACTAATTTCCCAATTAGCAGACAAGGTTTTCTTTTTGATGTTAGTTGACCTGGTAGTAGACAAAAATAGTAGCTACCTTCCTCCTGCGGGGGTAGCACAGGAATCGATGTACCCCATTTTAATGGTGGCGTTTACTATCCCAGCGGTTTTATTTGGTTCGGCAGGAGGTGTATTTGTCGATCGCCTGCCGAAAAAGCTAATTATGGTAGGCTCTGATGTTTTACGCGGGCTACTGACCATAGCACTTGCTTTTTTACCCAGGGATTTTTACGCACTTTTTTTAATCACTTTTGGGGTTTCCACAGTTACGCAATTTTTTGCCCCAGCCGAACAAGCTGCAATTCCTTTATTGGTGCGAAGAGAGAATTTAATCGCAGCCAATGCTCTGTTTACTAGCACAATGATGGGTGCTTTGATTGTCGGTTTTTTATTAGGAGATCCGCTACTGAGTTTAG
Organism: Dendronalium phyllosphericum CENA369; assembly: GCF_016056275.1. Lineage (GTDB taxonomy): Bacteria > Cyanobacteriota > Cyanobacteriia > Cyanobacteriales > Nostocaceae > Dendronalium > Dendronalium phyllosphericum. Next base: position 33,175 of record NZ_JAECZA010000021.1, read on the forward strand.
CGGAAACTGGTATAGCGAAAGAATATGGTCGAGAGTTAGTCGTGGCGTTACTATACCTATTGTCAGCAGTAAGTATGCTACCGATTCACTTTCGAGATCAAAAATTGGCGAGTGAAGTTAAAGGCGATCGCATCGACCTATGGGCTGACTTGAAAGAAGGCTTACGCTATCTCAAAAAAAACCGTTTGGTGTTAAATGCGATGCTGCAAATTACAGTCTTATACTGCGTCTTTGCAGCTTTGATGGTACTTGCACTTCCCTTAGCAGAAAAGTTTGCTCTAGAAGGAAAGCAATCCGGACGCTTTATTGCCGCAGTCGGCATTGGTATAGTTATAGGTGCTGGTATTTTAGGTCATTGGGGCGACAAAACACATCGCAAACCTTTACCCTTGATCGGCTTTTTGGGTATGGCGTTAATTTTGGTTTTAGTTGCCTTTACCAAAACTCAAGTACTAGCACTGGGATTTTGTATTTTGCTCGGTGTGAGTGGTTCTTTAATTGGCGTACCAATGCAAACTCTCGTTCAACAGCAGACTCCACCGATTATGCATGGTAAGGTCTTTGGCTTTCAAAATCATGCCGTGAACATAGCCCTTTCCGCACCACTGGCAATTACAGGCTGGTTAAATCAAGAGTTTGGCTTGCGAATTGTGCTTGTAGCTATGAGCTTGATAGTTGCTGCTGTTGGTGTTTGGGCTTGGCAAAATACTCGCAGAGTTCTACAAGATGTAATTTAATTAGCTGATGACGGATGACTAGGGATGAGAATAACAACTGACAACAGTCAACAGTTAACAACTTAATTTTTATATGAAAGATTTGTTCGAGCTTTTCCATTAAAATGAAATCTTAACTACAGAATTTAAGCGTTAACTTAGCTATCCTCTGAGGTTCGACTGTGACCGTGCGTTTGCCTTCCCCGATAAGTATCCCACAAACCGAGAATCACAATGGTACTGGCGACAACCCTCTTAACCAGAGCAACGCAGTGCTTACCCAGTCTACTACGCCAGTTGTCACACCCAAGCGTGCAACTGGTGGCTTTGCTCTCTTAGACAGTCTCCTACGCCACGGCGTTGAATATATTTTTGGTTATCCAGGTGGAGCAATCCTACCAATTTACGATGACCTGTACAAGGTGGAAGCAACTGGTGCAATCAAGCATATTTTGGTGAGGCACGAACAAGGTGCAGCCCACGCCGCAGATGGCTACGCCCGCGCTAGTGGCAAGGTGGGAGTATGCTTTGGGACTTCTGGCCCTGGGGCAACTAATTTGGTGACAGGTATCGCCACAGCCTACATGGACTCAATCCCGATGATTGTGGTTACAGGACAGGTAAATCGCAAATCAATCGGTACAGACGCATTCCAAGAAACCGATATTTACGGAATTACCCTACCAATAGTTAAGCATTCCTATGTAGTGCGCGATCCGGCTGATATGGCGCGGATTGTTGCCGAAGCCTTTCACATCGCTAGCACTGGCCGTCCGGGGCCAGTTTTGATTGATGTTCCCAAAGATGTGGCATTAGAAGAATTTGAATATACACCTGTAGAACCAGGTTCAGTCAAATTACGTGGATATCGTCCAACGGTGAAAGGAAATCCGCGCCAAGTCAATGCCGCAATTCAGTTGATTCGGGAAAGTCGTCGTCCATTATTGTATGTGGGTGGCGGGGCGATCGCCTCGAACGCTCACGAACAAGTTAAAGAACTGGCGGAGTTATTTAATATTCCTGTCACCACAACGTTGATGGGTATCGGTGCTTTTGACGAGCATCATCCCTTAGCATTGGGGATGTTAGGGATGCATGGCACTGCCTACGCTAACTTTGCCGTTACCGATTGTGACCTACTGATTTGTGTCGGTGCGAGATTTGATGACCGAGTCACTGGGAAATTAGACGAATTTGCCTCCCATGCGAAAGTAATTCACATCGACATTGACCCCGCCGAAGTCGGTAAAAACCGCGTTCCCGAAGTGCCCATTGTCGGCGATGTCAAAACTGTGTTGGTTGAGTTGTTGCGTCGCTGCAAGCAATTAGGCATCAAAAATACACCCAACCAAACCCAAGAGTGGTTAAATTTAGTCAACCGCTGGCGGGAAGAGTATCCTTTGGTAGTGCCTCAGCATAGCGATAGTATCTCACCCCAAGAAGTGATTGTAGAAGTCGGTCGCCAAGCACCCCACGCTTTTTACACCACCGATGTCGGTCAACATCAAATGTGGGCAGCACAATTTCTCAAGAACGGCCCCAGACGCTGGATTTCTAGCGCTGGCTTGGGAACAATGGGTTTCGGCGTACCTGCGGCAATGGGCGCTAAAGTTGCCTTCCCCGATGAAGAAGTTATTTGTATCAGCGGCGATGCTAGTTTCCAAATGTGTTTGCAGGAACTTGGCACGCTTGCACAGTATGGCATTAATGTCAAGACTGTAATTATGAATAATGGCTGGCAGGGAATGGTACGCCAGTGGCAACAAGCCTTCTACGGCGAACGGTATTCTTGCTCGAATATGGAAGTGGGAATGCCAGATATTGAGTTGTTGGCGAAAGCCTATGGAATCAAAGGTATGGTGATTCGCGATCGCGCTGAGTTAAAAGATGCGATCGCCGAAATGCTGGCACACAAAGGCCCGGTAATTGTGGATGTTCGAGTCACCAGAGACGAAAACTGCTATCCAATGGTAGCTCCTGGCAAGAACAACGCTCAAATGGTCGGCTTACCCAAACAGCCGCCAAAAGCTGCCGTCGAACCAGTGTATTGCAGTAACTGCGATGCAAGCAATCCTCCAGCACATAACTTTTGCTCGGAGTGCGGCACTAAGTTGTAAGTATTTTTACGGTTAACTAAATCTTAATTTCTACGCAGAGGAGTATATTCTCTGCTTTTTTTTGTCAGAAATTTATCCCAAAAAACAATAGTATTTGTGATTTTACGCATTTTTTTGGGAAACCTAAACCATAAGAAGCTGGATAAATCACGAACAAAGCTTCTTAAATCATAAAAGTACTTTTGTAGGAGAATTATGTCTAAAAGCGCATCGATCAAAAAGCGTAGCAACAGTTCAGTAGCTCTAGAACCAGAAGTTGCGATCGCAATCATTGGACTATTTTCCGCAGCTGCTGATGATGAAGGTATTTCTTCAACAGAAGAGTATGTTTTGAGCGAATTTCTCGGTCAGGTTGGCTTATTTGAAGATTACTCGGACGACGACTTTGATGAGTTGACAGAAAAAGTAGTCAGTTTGATCGAAGAAGAAGAACCAGAAGAATTAATCGCTCAAGCGATCGAATCTTTACCAAATCGAGGTTATCGAGAAGCTGCATACATAACAGCTATCTTAGTTGTAGGGATTGACGAAGAAGTACCCGAAAGCGAACAAGATTATGTTTCACAACTTCAAGAAACCTTAAAGATTTCAGACGAACGAGCGCAAGAACTCATAGATGAAGTGTTTGGAGCAGAAGAAGAAGAAGAAGAAGAGGAAGAGTAATTCTGTTTGAATTGCAGTCTTAGTTAGCTGATACCATCGCTACATTTCCGTCAAATTTAATCGCGTTCAAAAGTATTATCAAGCTTTAGGAAATAGAATCGGACAACTTTGAGCGTGCAACAAAACTATTAGTTGCTTGCTCTATTTTGTTGATATTGTTAAAATTTCAATCAAAGAAGTGGCGTAGTTTCCCTGCAAGCAAACTTCAGTAACTTATACTATTTCCCAAAAATAACAATCCAGATCCAAACCCAGGAAACTAGACTAAATGAGACTTTCTTAAGTATAAATTACGAATTACGAATTACGAATTATCACTCCTTTTCCTCCCAGCGATGCCATTGGCGAAAATTAGCTCCAGCACTTACAGCCAAGCCAATTTGGTGTCGTGACGATAGCTCATCATAGCCACCTTCGTTAGCACCTATATAGTACATACGAAAACTACCATCGTTCATTGGCACTACACAAGGTGTACCTATTGCTCGTGCATCCCAGCGACCAGAACCCTTTTCGGCATGGGAAAACACGGGGCCTCCAGGTTGTTCGCCTTTATCTTTTTGCCAATGAATACCGTCCTCAGAAATGGCTAGACCAATGGAGTGATAACCACTATTGTTGACACCTTCGTAAAACATTACGTACTGTCCATTTATTTTAAGAACATTGCGCGTACCAATGCCCCTTTCGTCAAAACTTCCAGACTCACCTGGCCCCAAAATCTGTCCGACTTTTTCCCAACGCAAACCATCGGTAGATACAGCTAAACCCACCAAAAATCCTTTATCTGGGTTTAAGGTATGGTAGTACAATTTCCAAGTTCCATCATCATCAGGTAGTACTTGGGGCCACGCACAGAACAAAGCATCAAACTCCCCCGCCTTACCTAAATCTAGAAAAGCTCCTTGATAAATACTTTCTAGCCGTACCCAATTCATACCATCACGTGAAATGGCACAACCAGGGCGCATATTTAACCCTTTAGCTTTAAACTTTCCTAAATCAACAAACCTACCATCTCCACCGAAGTACCACATCCAATAAAGATTATTGTGGAAGTGTACATTACTCACACCAACATGGGCTGAATCAAACCGATTAGGATCGGGGTGAGGCTCAAAAACAGCACCCATAGTTAATGGGCCTTGTACGCGTTGCCAACGAACGCCGTCTGTGGAGATTGCTAAACCACAGCGACCAGTAGGCAAATTAATTTGTCTATCAAAGGAGGCATCCCGACCGTAGTACCACATCTTCCAAGTTCCATCAGGACAATGCAAGACATGTGGCGAAGAAACTCGTTCGGAGTCCCACCAGCCTTCTGGCCCTGGTGTCAAGACAAGTCCTGGTTGATTGATTTGTTCGTGACTCATAATCTAAGTAAAAGGCAGTCCTATGAACTTCGTATATCACTAAGCATGAAAAAGGAACTGATGACTGGGGACGAGTATTTTACTCAGCACTCAGCACTTTTTTACGTATAAGCTGCCACAGATGGCTTGTAGTTATAGAGCCATTCCTCAAACTCGCGATCGCTTATTTGGGCTTTCTCCATCATCCCACGAAGATATGTCTCGCTATCAGCTTTATAAGAGCGGTTTGCCTGCACTGCATTGCGGATTTGAATGATTTGCGTACGAGGTTTACGACTGTTTTCGTAGTTAGCAAGGGCGGTTTCAATACTGGGGGCATGGCAAAGGTGCTGAGAAAGTTCCCAAGCATCCTCAAAGGCTGTGTTTGCTCCCTGTCCCAGTAATGGAACCATCGGATGGGCAGCATCGCCCAACAAAGTTACCCTACCTTGGCTCCAGTTTTCCAGTGGCGGTCTGTCGCATATCGGTCGTTCTACAATATCTTTAGTATCTGTGACTTCGAGAATAGCTGGTACTGGTTCTGCCCAATTCAAGAACTTTTCTTGAACGCGAGACTTAGCATCGCCAGTATTGATAATAGATTCGTCTTGCCATAGCGACGCAGCACTCCAAAACATGTATCCGTTACCCAAATCAAAGAACCCGAAAATTTTGCCATCGGGTGCTGTCATTGACATAACTTCGTTAGGAGGTAGCAATTCATGGCTGTATTTCAGAACAGCCCGCCAAGACATGCGACCAGCATAGCGAGGATCGCCATCACCAATTAGCATCTGTCTGACTGCTGAGTTTAAACCATCAGCACCGATTAATAAGTCTGCTTGTACTGGATCTCTGCCATCAAAGTATACTTCAACACCTTTGTCATTTTGCTCGAAGCCGATGCATCGATAATCGAGATGGATAGTTTCAGGTGGCAATGCAGCAGCAAGAATCTCTTGTAGACGCGACCATCGAATCTGCAACATTGGTTGACCGTATTTTTCCATCAGGGCAACTGATTTTTGGGCAATCATCTCGCCAGTGCTTTTTTTCAAGGTCAGCATCTGAGTTTGGCTACCTGCGTTTTTGAGTAACTCGCTGATACCAGGAGCAATTGCTTCGAGACTATTCAAGCCGTTTGGTACAATACTTAAACCAGCACCAACTGAGCGTAAAAAACGTGCTTTTTCGTAGACTTGGGCGTTGATGCCTTGTTTGTGAAGTGCGATCGCTACTGCTAAACCGCCAAGTCCACCACCAATAATAGCTACTTTTTTCAGCATAATTCTAGATAATCCTCTATTATCAAAAAATAATCATAATTTTGCTTTTTTATGAGTTGGTCGAAACCTTCTCGTTTGATTTTTTGACTTTGGATACCCAACCTTTGTATGAGTTCAAAATTTCTGAGTAAGGAACTGTGGTTTCAAATATCAAATCGACTAATGAAGGTGGGAAAACTTGGGGGAATAATCGGTGCAAACTTTTGGCAATCAACTCTCTGAAAATAAACTCAATAAATAAACTAGTAGATGAGGGGAAAGCATAGTCTCCTAATTCTACTAAGGCGTAACCATCTGGCTGACGGCGAACAGTAAATTGTTTTAGAGTTTCAGCTAAATCGTCGCTATATTCGTTTAAAAGATTATCAAAAACAACCACATCTTCAAGTGCGGCGTTGCAACCTTGACCAATCGAGGACGATACAGCATGAGCAGCATCTCCCATAAGCAGCACGCTGTCGCCTTGATGATAACGGTTACAGCGAATAGTTAAAATTCGAGATATTGGTCTATTTAAAAAAGCTTCTGCCTCTTCTTCAGTCATCACCTGACCAATTACGGGAAAATTTTTTTGAAAGAATTCTAGTATTTCTTTTGAACTGGAAAGACCTGCTACCTGATTTTTTTCACGAGGAAAGTTAATTGCTCCACTCATTGTTCCATCTACTTGATATAGGGCTACCATGAGTGTGCCGTCATCTAATCTCCAAGTGTGAATATTATCTGATTTAAGGTGAGTTTTTGAGTTCTTGGCATTGTCGAGAAAAATTGATTTGTAATCAGTAGGATAGTATTTATCTTCGCACTCAAAACTTTCTGTGGAAAGAAAACCTTCTCTGACCGCAGAACGAGATCCGTCTGTACCAACTAACAGATCGTAATTAAAAGTGATTTCTTCTTTGTTAGTGGGAATTTTTAGAGATGAGTCTGTCAAAACGCTTTGAAATATTACAGTTTTAGCTACAAAATCTACAGCAGTGCACGAGCAATCGAAATGGATTTGTAATCGGCTATTATCGTACTTTTGGCTCAACTGTTCTAGTAGGACAATAATTAAGTTCGTGCGGTCAAGAGTAACTAAAGGTTTTTGTCTGGGCGTAAATCTCGTCTTGCCATTTTTTTGGTGAAAAACCGTTCCTTTCATCTCCACACTTACTGCCCTAACTGCTTCTTCTAAACCCTCGATTTGTCTTAAGGCGCTCATTCCCCTTTCGTTGAGAGAGATGGGATAGGTTCTAGATTTTGAGAATGAGACAGTCCGAGGATCGCCGCGACGTTCATAAATGTCGATTTGATATTTATCGCCACGACGCAACAAGTAATGAGCAAGCAGAAGTCCACAAGGGCCAGCACCAACGATCGCTACTTTTTTCATCATGTCTTTTACCTCAAGACTCTGACAGTCTGTAATTGGGCAACTCATAATTACACAATATTTCCAGCATTTACATCAATCGTCAGGTTGACAGATGGGAAAAAGGAGCGATCGCGGTTGATAGTCAGTCAACAATCTCAAACCGGATAATTTATTTGAGTTCGTTAAATCTTTAGGAAACCTCGGATTAATTACGAAATATTACTGTAGTGTTTTGTGACTATAAGTACTAAATTGTTGATAGTAAAAAACGAGTATTTTGTCCTCATTTGGTGCCATTTGGCATCATTCAACCAAATAACTTATCGCTCTTTTCGAGTCAACAGGTATCTGCATTGGCTCAAATTTTTATTGACTTACAACAATTAACTTCAACAATTATGTCACTGACAGAAAACAATATCTCAGAAACTCAGAATAACTCTACTAAAAAATTACTTGGGTCTAGTATTGTCTTTATTGATACAGCAGTCATAGACTACCAAAGCCTATTAGCTGGTATTACACCAGGCAGTGAAGTAGTTATCCTCGATCCCACAAAAGATGGGGTAGAACAAATCAGCCAGTTTTTGGCAGGATGTGAATCTCAATCTGTTCAATCAGTTCATATAATCTCTCACGGCAGTACAGGGAGTTTACAACTAGGGTCAGCTAACCTTAGTCTTGCTAATTTAAATTTCTACACCAATCAATTGCAACAATGGAGAAATTATTTAACAGATAATGCGGACATTCTTCTGTATGGTTGCAATGTTGCATCAGGGGATCGAACTTTTGTGCAACAGTTGAGCCAAATAACAGGCGCTGATATTGCTGCTTCTGACGATATTACAGGAAATGCCGAGTTAGGGGGAGACTGGGATTTAGAGGTGAAGACTGGAGAAATCGAGTCAGATTTAGCCTTAACACCAGAGGTAATGAAGACTTACCGCTCAATTTTACCTTCATCATTTGCAACTGCCACCAACTTTAGCGTCGGAAGCGGTCCCCGTTCCGTGACAGTGGGAGACTTCAACAAAGACGGTAACTCTGACTTAGCCGTAGCTAATATTAACTCAAACAATGTTTCAGTGCTGTTGGGCAATGGCAGTGGTGGTTTTGGAACTGCCACCAACTTTAATGTGGAAAGCAATCCTTATTCAGTAACAGTAGGAGACTTCAACAATGACGGCAAATCTGATTTAGCCGTAGCTAACTATGGCTCCAACAGCGTTTCAGTGCTATTGGGCAATGGCAGTGGTGGCTTTGGAACTGCCAGCAACTTTAGCTCTGGCTTGGGAGACAGTCCCATTTCCGTGACAGTGGGAGACTTTAACAAAGACGGCAACTCTGACTTAGCCGTAGCTAATATTGACTCCAACAATATTTCAGTGCTATTGGGCAATGGCAGTGGTGGTTTTGGAACTGCCACCAACTTTAATGTGGAAAGCAATCCCATTTCCGTGACAGTGGGAGACTTCAACAATGATGGCAAATCCGATTTAGCCGTGGCTAACTATGACTCCAACAGCGTTTCAGTGCTATTGGGCAATGGCAGTGGTGGTTTTGGAACTGCTACCAGCTTTGCCGTGGGAAGCAATCCCTATTCTGTGAGAGTAGGAGACTTCAACAATGACGGCAAATCTGACATAGCCGTAGCTAACTATGGCTCCAATAGCGTTTCAGTGCTGTTAGGCAATGGCAGTGGTGGTTTTGGAACTGCCACCAGCTTTGCCGTGGGAAGCAATCCCTATTCTGTGACAGTAGGAGACTTCAACAAAGACGGCAACTCAGATTTAGCTGTGGCTAACTTTAACTCCAACAGCGTTTCAGTACTGTTGGGCAATGGCAGTGGTGGCTTTGGAAATGCCGACAACTTTGGCGTGGGAACCACTCCAACTTCCGTAGTGGTAGAGGACTTTAATAAAGACAGCAAATCTGACTTAGTGGTGACTAACTATGGCTCTAACAACGTTTCAGTGCTACTCAATACAGCTCAAGTAGGTCCCCCAAAAGTTAACTTTGGTGCTGCTACCTACAACACCATAGAAGATAGTACTGCTACTCAGGTAACTATTGCCGTTACCTTAGATGCCACTCCCAGTTCTAATGTTACAGTCCCGATTGTCATCAACAACACTAGCACAGCTACTAGTGGCAGTGATTACACTTTATCCCCCGCTACTATCACTTTTAGTGCTGGGGCAACAGGCTCAAATTTAACTCAACTGGTAACTGTCACCATTCAACCAGATAATTTACCTGAAAATAACGAAACAGTTGTACTCAACTTCGGCACAGTGACGGGGGCTGTTCCAGGGACAACCACTCAAACTACTCTGAATATTGCTGCTAACGATGCAATTCAATACGCAATTTCCACCACCACCCCAAATTTAACTGAAGGTGATAGCGGTACTCAATCTGTCACCTTTACTGTCACTCGCAGTGGCGGTATTGGTGTGGCGAGTACGGTGGACTATGCCTTGAGCGGTAAGGCACTTTTGAACAGTGACTATAACAATATTCAGGTTACGAATGGAGGAACTGCTGCATCAGGAACTTTAAGCTTTGCAGTTGGGGAAACGACTAAGACAATTACACTCGATGTTTTGGGTGACAAGACAATTGAACCTGATGAAGACATCACTGTTACTCTAAGCAATCCTAATCTCACAGCTGCGCCAGCAAGTTCCACAATTACTACCAGTTCAGCAAAAGTCAACATCATAAACGATGATTTCCTGCCTACACTGATCAACGAAATTTTGTTCGACCCTCCAAGTACGGATAGTCCTAAAGAATACATTGAACTGCGTGGTACTCCCGGTGCGACTATAGCAGCTGGAACTTATCTAGTTGGGATTGAGGGCGATTCGGGAACTACTGCTGGCACTGTTAAAAATATTTTTGATTTGTCTGGTAAGCAGTTTGGTAGCAATGGAATTCTGGTTCTTCTGCAAAAAGGCAATACTTATACAGTCAACTCTGGAGCAAATGTAGTCACTAATACTGGAACTGGAGCAGGCTGGGGAAATGGAGCCACAAGTTCGCTCGGTCATACTGGTTCGACAACCGAGATAGAAAATGGGTCTGTGAGCTTCTTATTGATTAAAACTGGTACTGCACCCACCCTCAGTACTGATATTGACTCAGATAACGATGGTATTGCTGATGGTAGTGCCTATTCAAATTGGACTGTGCTAGATTCTGTTTCGGTTTTAGATGGAACATCCACTACAGACAGAGCTTATGGCTCGATTGTATTTAGAAAAGGTGCTAGCGGTTCAGTTCCAACTAATGCCACTGTTGTTGACACCTCATTTATTGCTGGATATGTAGGACGAACAGGGGATACCACAGGTTCAACAGCCTCGGATTGGGTCGCCAGTGCAGTCGCTGGCACTGCACCAAATTTGACATTAGGTACTGTTGCTAATACATCATCTGACAACTTTGCCGAGCAACCATTGAATCACATTGGAGACACTAACTTTGCTCCCCCCGCTAATGTGAATTACGCGATTTCAACTACTACCCCAACTGTGACTGAAGGTAATAGTGGTACGCAAACTGTCAGTTTCACAGTGACTCGCAGTGGTGATACAAGCGTTGCCACTACCCTCAGTTATGCCTTGGATGGTACGGCAACCTATAGCAGCGACTACAACAGTATTAAAGTTGCAGGTGTCACAGGCACTACATCTGGGACTTTGAAATTTGCCGCAGGGGAAACAACAAAGACCATTTCACTCAATGTTGTTGGTGATAAAACTACTGAGTCTAACGAAAGCATTAATCTGAATCTGAGTTATCCCAACCAAACAACTCCCATCACTCCAGGAACAATTACCATCGCTGATGATGACAGCGCACCTACTATCTCTATCGTCGATAAAAGCGGCAAAGAAGACAGCGGCAATCTTGTTTTTACTGTCCAACTCTCCAATGCTAGCAGTAACGCGATCGCAGTCGATTACAACACGAGTAATAATACAGCGATCGCAGGAGTTGATTACACCGCAGTCACGGGTAGCCTGACTTTTAACCCTGGCGTTACCAGTCAAACAATTAGCATACCGATTCTCAACGATTTCGTTGCTGAATCGAGTGAGAGCTTTTTTGTCAATTTGACTAACCCCACCAACGCCAGCATTGCTGACAACAAAGCTACTGGTACGATTACTGATGATGATACAGCAGGTTTCACTATCTCTGCCGCCAATGGACTAGTAACTACAGAAGCAGGTGGCACAGCTAACTTTAATATCCAACTCACTAGCCAACCCACTGCTGATGTCACCTTTAGTTTGAGTAGTTCCAAGGTGAGTGAAGGTACTATTTCAGTTTCTAGCGTCACCTTTACCGCAGCTAACTGGAATACACCTCAAACAATTACAGTTACAGGTGTTGATGATGGCATTGCAGATGACAGCATTGCTTACCAAATCATCACAGGCACAGCAGTTAGTAGCGATGCCAAATATAACAATCTCAATCCCAGCGATATTGATGTCGTCAACATTAAAAAGGGCAACCTAGTTAGTAGCATCATCACTGGTTCAGCCAAGGCTGATACCTCCTTGCAAGGAACTAGCTCAGACGACCTGATTTTTGGCTTTGCTGGTAATGATGTAATTGTTGGTGGAGCAGGAAACGATCAGATTTATGGCGGTTTGGGTAGTGATAATCTCACAGGGGGTGCAGGTAACGATATTTTTGTGCTTGCCAAAGGCGAAGGTAGAGATACTATCAAAGACTTCAACACTAGTGAAGATTTGATTGCCTTATCAGGTGGTTTGCTCTACTCAGGTTTGTCTATTACTCAGAGCGGCAACGATACCTTAATTAAGGTTACTTCTAATAGCGAAAGTCTTGCTTTGTTAACTGGAATCCAAGCATCAACTTTAAATGCTAGTAATTTTATTACTTACTAGTACAAAACCGCGTCAATAGAGAAAATATACCCGGTTTATCTAGATAAATCGGGTTTCTCAATTTTTGTTGACTTTAAAAAGCTGCTGATTATCTCTAGTAAACACTAAACCAAAATAGAGTTATGCAATTTAAATCAGCCTCACCATAGAAAAATGATATTTTGTTTTCCAAACGAAATGAGCGATCAAATAGCTTTGTAATAAAGCTTATATCTGACAAGTATATTAATCTTTTGTAGAGTTTTATTTAAGGACGAAAATTATGACGAAACAGCCAGAAACTAGTCACATTAAAAGTCAAACTGATTCTGTGAAAAACTTACTACAAGCAAGTCAAAATATTGTTTTTATAGATACAGCAGTTATTGATTACCAAAGCCTGGTAGCTGGGATCGCACTCGGTAGCGAAGTTGTTCTTCTTGACCCTAATAAAGATGGTTTAACGCAAATTAACGAGTTTCTAGCAGGATGTAAACCTAACTCAGTTCAATCAATTCATATTGTCTCCCACGGTAGTGAGGGGAGTTTACAATTGGGGTCGACTTATCTTAGCCTTGCTAACCTTAATAGCTATGCAAATGAGTTACGAAAGTGGGCAAGTGTTTTAACTGATAAAGCTGACATCCTACTTTATGGGTGTGATGTAGCCAGCGGTTCAGGTATGAAATTTGTGCAGCTTCTTAGCCGAATTACTAGGGCAGATGTTGCCGCTTCCACTAATAAAACAGGAAGTGCGGCTTTAGGCGGTGACTGGAATTTAGAGGTGAAGACGGGAAAAATAGAGGCTTCTTTGGCTTTTCAACCTGAAGTAATACAGGCTTACCAATCTATTTTGCCAGCTAGTTTTACTGGCACATACTCTCAAAACTTTAACTCATTAGCTAGTTCCGGAACATCCACTTCTTGGGTTAATGATTCAACCATTCCCGGGTGGTATGCCACAAGAACAAGTTACAACGTTGGTTCTGGCACTAATAATACAGGTGGATTATATAGTTTTGGTATCACCGGAGACCGGGCCCTTGGTTCTGTCGCTTCTGCTAGTACAGGAACTATTTATTATGGGTTGCGCCTCCAAAACAATACAGGTTCACCAATTACTCAGTTGCAAATCGGTTATACGGGTGAGCAATGGCGTAATGGTGGTAATACATTGCAGCAACAGCTGAAATTTAGCTATCAAACTGCGGCAACTCTCACAAGCCTGACAACAGGAACATGGACACCTGTAACATCGCTAGATTTCACTGGGCCAATTGCAACTGCAACCGCAGGTGCTTTAATTGGCAATCAAACTAATAATAAAGTTGTCATAACACCTGTAACAATTACGCTAGCGACCCCAATAGCTAACGGTGAAGAGATTATGCTGCGTTGGGAAGACATAGATGATGGAGGCAACGATCACGGTTTAGCGATTGACGATGTATCTGTTAAAGTAGATAATACCACCTATGTAGTCACTAACACCAATGATAGCGGTGCTGGCTCGTTAAGGCAAGCTATTATCAATGCCAATAACGATCCAGGAATTGAGACAATCGTCTTTGATACGAATGGGATATTCGGTGATGCTACCCCCGATACCATTACCCTCACTTCTGGGGAATTGGATGTTACTGAAGGAGTAATAATTCAAGGAACTGGGGCTAATAAACTCACCATCAGTGGTAATAATGCTTCGCGTGTTTTTAATGCTAGTGCCTCTATCTCAATTGATGGGTTGACAATAACTGGCGGAAATGCAGGAACTAACAATGGTGGCGGCATCTACAGCACTAGTAGTGTCATACTCAGCAATAGCATCATTTCTAACAATACCACGAATAGTAGTGGCGGTGGCATCTACAGCAGTAGCGCCGTAGTTAGCAATAGCACTATTTCTGGCAACACTGCAAACACTTACGGCGGTGGCATTTACAGCAGTAGTCTTAGCATCAGCAATAGCACTATTTTTGGCAACACCGCAAACAATAACGGTGGCGGCATCTATAGCAGTAGTCTCAGCATCAGCAATAGCACTATTTCTACCAATACAACTAAAATTTCTGGTGGCGGCATCTACACCAACAATGCCACAGTCAGCAATAGTACTATTTTCGGCAACACTGCTGATAGTGATAATAATAGCCAGGGCGATGGTGGTGGCATTTTTAAATCTGGTGGCACTGTGAGTATCAGCAATAGCATAATTGCTGGCAATAGCGCTCCAGGTAATCAAGGGCCTGATGTCTATGGTAGCAACTTGAATGGCAGTGCTTACAACTTGATTGGCAAAATTAGTGGTAAATCGTCTGGGACTTTAGGCACGGGTACAGATATTATTAATCCCAATCCCGGACTTAAACCGCTAGGAAATTACGGTGGTTCTACACAAACCCACGCTCTATACTTTAATAGTCCTGCCAGAAATGCTGGCGATCTCGCTTATAGCGGTAACTTAACTACCGACCAACGTGGCACAGGTTTTAACCGTATTGAAAGTGGAAGAATTGACATTGGAGCATTTGAATATGTACTTCCAAAAGTCAGCTTTGGTGCTGCTACGTACAATGCAACAGAAGATAGTACCGCCACTACAGTAACTATTCCTGTTACTTTAGATGCTTCTCCTGAAACGGCTGTCACAGTTCCGATTGTCATCAAAAATACCAGCACAGCTACTAATGGTAGCGATTATACTTTTTCTCCGACTACTATCTCTTTTGCTGCTGGAGCAACAGGCTCAAATTTAACGCAGCTAATTACTTTTACTATTAACCCAGACGATTTACCTGAAAATGCAGAAACAGTTGTACTCAATTTCGGCACGCTAACAGGTGCTGATTTGGGGACAATACCTGAAACTACTCTAAATATTGCTGCTAATGATTCGATTCAATATGCAATTTCTACCGCCACCCCAACTTTAATTGAAGGCAATAGTGGTACTCAAGCTGTTAGCTTTACGGTTACTCGCAGCGGTGGTATAGGGGTAGCTAGTAGCATAAATTATGCTTTCAACGGTGCAGCAACCTTTGGTAGTGACTATAACAATATTCAGGTTACAAATGGAGGAACTACTACATCTGGAACTTTAAATTTTGCGATTGGGGAAACAACAAAGACAATTACAGTTAATGTTCTGGGTGACAACACATTTGAACCTAATGAAGACATTACTGTTATCCTGAGTGACCCAAACCTCACAGCTGCGCCGGAAAATTCCACAATTACTAATAGTTCGGCGACAGTAAACATCATTAATGATGACAACCAACCAACTATCAGCATTTCCGATATCTCCGTTGCAGAAGGGAACACAGGCACAACAACTAATGCTAACTTTACTATTAGTCTCTCCAATGCCAGTTATCAACCAATTACTGTAAATTACAACACGAGCGATGGTACTGCTCAAGTTTCTGATTCTGATTATAATTCTGGTTCAGGCACGATTACTTTTAATCCTGGTGAAACTAGTAAAACCATTAGTATTGGCGTTATCGGTGATAACAAATTTGAAACTGACGAGACATTTGGTGTAAATCTTTCGGGTGCAACAAATGCAGCGATCGCAGATAATTTAGGAGTTGGCACTATCATCAATGATGACAACCAACCAACTATCAGTATTTCCGATATCTCCGTTGCAGAAGGGAACACAGGCACAACAACTAATGCTAACTTTACCGTCACTCTCTCTAATGCTAGCTATCAGCCGATTACTATCAATTACAACACGAGCGATGGTACTGCTCAAGTTTCTGACTCTGATTATAATTCTGGTTCAGGCACGATTGCTTTTAATCCTGGTGAAACTAGTAAAACCATTAGTATTGGCGTTATCGGCGATAATAAATTTGAAACTGACGAGACATTTGATGTCAATCTTTCAGGTGCGACAAATGCAGTGATCGCAGATAATTTAGGAGTTGGTTCCATCATTGATGATGACAACCAAGTAACTATTAGCATCTCGGATGTCTCAGTTGCTGAAGGCAGCACAGGCACAACAACTAATGCTAACTTTACTATTAGTCTCTCCAATCCGAGTTATCAACAAGTTACTGTCAATTACAATACGAGTGATGGTACTGCTCAAGTTTCTGATTCTGATTATAATTCTGCTTCAGGTATAATTACTTTTAATCCTGGCGAAACCAGCAAAGTTATTAGCATTGGTGTTATCGGCGATAACAAATTTGAGGCTGACGAGACATTTGATGTCAATCTTTCAGGTGCGACAAATGCAGCGATCGCAGATAGTTTAGGAGTTGGTTCTATCATCAATGATGACAACCAACCAACTATTAGCATCTCGGATATTTCAGTTGCTGAAGATAACACAGGCACAACAACTAATGCTAACTTTACTATTAGTCTCTCCAATCCAAGTTATCAACAAGTTACTATCAATTACAATACGAGTGATGGTACTGCTGTTGCTGCTGACTCTGATTACAATTCTACTTCCGGGACGATTACTTTTAATCCTGGTGAAACCAGTAAAGTTATTAGTATCGGTGTTATCGGCGATAACAAATTTGAAACAGACGAGACATTTTCTGTCAATCTTTCAGGTGCGACAAATGCAACAATTGCAGATAATTTAGGAGTTGGCACTATCATCAATGATGACAACCAACCAACTATCAGTATTTCCGATATCTCCGTTGCAGAAGGGAACACAGGCACAACAACTAATGCTAACTTTACCGTCACTCTCTCTAATGCTAGCTATCAACTGATTACTGTCAATTACAACACGAGTGATGGTACTGCTCAAGTTTCTGATTCTGATTATAATTCTGCTTCAGGGATGATTACTTTTAATCCTGGGGAAACCAGCAAAGTTATTAGCATCGGTGTTATCGGCGATAACAAATTTGAAGCTAACGAGACATTTGGTGTCAATCTTTTAGGTGCGACAAATGCAACAATTGCAGATAATTTAGGAGTTGGTACTATCATTGATGATGACAACCAAGTAACTATTAGCATCTCGGATGTTTCAGTTGCAGAAGGGAACACAGGCACAACAACTAATGCTAACTTTACCGTTGCTCTCTCCACACCCAGCCTTCAGCAGGTTACTGTAAATTACAACACGAGTGATGGCACTGCTAAAGTTTCTGACTCTGATTACAATTCTGCTTCCGGGACGATTACTTTTAATCCTGGCGAAACCAGTAAAACTCTGAGCATTGGTATCATAGGCGATAACAAACCTGAAACCAACGAGACATTTTCTGTCAATTTACTGGGTGCTACAAACGCTATGATTACTGATAGCTTGGGAGTCGCTACTATCATTAATGATGATGCCCCTCCCGCTATCAGCATTGCAGATGTATCACTCAAAGAAGGTACTACAGGAATGATAACTAATGCTAAATTTGTCGTTACTCTCTCCAGTGAGTTTTATCAACCAATTACTGTAAATTACAGCACGAGTGATGGCACTGCCAAAGTTTCTGACTCCGATTATGATTCTGGACTGGGGACAATTGTTTTTAACCCTGGCGAAACCAGTAAAGTTATTAGTATTGGCATCAGAGGTGATAATAAAGTTGAAACCGATGAAACATTTTTTGTTAATCTCTATGGTGCGGCAAATGCTACGTTTGCGAATCATCAAGGAGTAGGTACTATCATAAATGATGACATTAACGCTTTTTCTTAAAATCTAGTATTGCTGATTTCAAGAGATGAAAAGCTCATGCAGAGAAGACATTTTTTGGACAATTCACTACATTATATTGATGGGGTCTACATCTATTGTCAAGCTAACAGATTGGGGACAAAGCGATCGCACTTGTTCCCAATCTGGTAATTGTGGCAAGGCATCAGCAGCAAATTTCAGTAATATTTGCCAGCGGTAACGGTTAGCTACCCGCACAATACTAGCCGGCGCAGGGCCTAGTATCTCAAATCCGGCTTTCGCACCCAAGGCTGTGGCGATTGTTTGCGCTGTATTTTGCACTTGCGTGGGATCGAGGCTACTCAGGCGCAACAAAACTAACCTACCATATGGCGGATAATTGAGTGCTTGCCGTTGTTCTAATTCAGTTTCAGAGAAAGATTGATAATCGTGCTGTTTTACCGCTTCAATGACTGGATGTTCTGGGGTGTAAGTTTGCACAATTACCCTACCCGCATCGTCGCCTCTGCCAGCTCGTCCTGCTACTTGAGTTAGGGTTTGAAATGCCCGTTCGCTGGCGCGATAGTCTGATAGATGCAATAATCCATCAGCAGCGACTACACCTACGAGTGTTACTTGGGGTAAATCTAAACCTTTGGTAAGCATTTGCGTACCTACTAATAATTCAGCTTCGCCGTTTGCGAACTTAGTGAGTAGGGTGCGGTGTGAGCCTTTGTTGCGAGTAGTATCGCTATCAAAGCGGATGAAACGCAACTGCGGAAACTGTCGTGTTAATTCCTGTGCGACTCGCTGAGTACCGCTACCAAAGAATTTCAGATAAGGTGAACTGCATTCAGGACAGTGTTGCGGATGCGATCGCCCATAGTTACAGTAATGACAGCGCAATAATTGCGGCGCTCCTTCTTCGCTATGGTGATACGATAGCGAAACGTCACAGTGCGGACATTCCAAGACATAGCCACAACTACGGCAAGAGACAAAGGTACTGTGTCCCCGACGATGGATAAATAAAATTCCCTGTTGTCGTCTTTCTTGCAAGTGTTGTAAAGCTGCTTGTAGCGACTTACTAAATATAGAACGATTTCCCTCCTGCAACTCTTGCCGCATATCCACTACTTCCACTGGAGGCAAAGGGCGAGAGTTGATACGTTCGGGGAGGGAGAGGTAAACAAGAGTGCTGAGTGCTGAGTGCTGAGTGCTGAGTGAGAAATTAGGAGCAGAGACGCGATTAATTGCGTCTGTACAGGAGTTAGGAGTTAAAAATTCTTCCCCTGCCCCCCTGCTCCCCTGC
>NZ_JAECZA010000199.1:0-315 GCF_016056275.1 Dendronalium phyllosphericum CENA369
TGCCCATGCCGCCCGACGGGCTGTTGAGATGCGCGGCATCGCCCGCCAGCAGCAGGCGGCCGACGCGGTAGGTCTCCACGATCCGCTGGTGGATGCGGTAGGGGCGGAGGTCCGGCACGTCGTAGTCGCCGGGTTTCGGGTGGATTGCCTGGAGCTTGCGCTGGATGGCGTCGGGCTCCAGCGCCTGCTCGATCGTCTCGCCCGGCGCGGGGTAGAGGCTGGCGCGCCACTTCCCGGGCACGCGAAGCAGGCTGAAGGTGCCGCTGAATGCCGGGTGCTGCGTCCAGATGTAGTTGACGTTGGACAGGCCCTCGA
>NZ_JAECZA010000199.1:412-1040 GCF_016056275.1 Dendronalium phyllosphericum CENA369
GCCGATCGACTTGCGCACGGCGCTGCGGGCGCCGTCGCAGCCCACGGCGAAGGGCACGCGCAAGGGCTCGAAGCCGCTGCCCGTCAGCGTCACGCCATCGGCGTCCTGGGCCACGCCCTCCACCTTGCAGCCGAAGCGGATCTCGACGGCGCCGGCATGGTCGGCGGCGAGCTTCGCCAGGATGAGACGGGAGAGCTTCCACTGCTCCGCCTGCAGCCGGTAGGGATGGGCGGTGTCGTCCTTCAGGACGGAGAGGTCGAAGACCGCGCGCGCGCCATCCTCATGCCGCCGGATCTGCCAGATCGGCGTCACCAGCCCCTGCGCGATCAGCGGCCGGGCCAGGCCGAGCTCATCCAGCATGTCGAGCGAGGGCGGGTGGAAGGTGCTGGCGCGCAGCGCCTCGCTGATATCGGGCTCCGCTTCCAGCACGATGGAGGGGACACCGAGGGTGGCGAGGCGGAGGGCGAGGACAAGGCCGACCGGCCCGGCCCCCACGATGGCAATGCGGTCTTTCATGGGGGCGCAGACTGCCCCGCGACCCTCAATCCCGCAACGCGCGGCGGAGCGAGTCGCGGATCGGCGAGACGATGTAGGCCAGCGCGCTCCGCGTCTCCCCCAGCACGAAGCG
>NZ_JAECZA010000200.1 GCF_016056275.1 Dendronalium phyllosphericum CENA369
ATGCAGATGGTTGTTTTGCTTACATTGCGTTATTTCCATCAGCATCAAGGACTAATCAAACTATTCTTCATGCAAGTCGGTTATGGTGACATCGCAGCAACTGAACAACTTCAGTCGGCGCGACTAAACTATCGCAATATTTTATTGACCATTATTGAAGATGGTATTGCTCAAGGGATATTCCTCAATCCACCTGCACTTAATGTTCAAATTACTATTAACAGCATTATTGGTACGATTAATTGGACTCTTTACGATCTACTCGTTGTCCAAAATCAAAACCTAGAACCTGAAGTCTTAGCCACACAGATATCTTCCCACTTGCTACGGAGTCTGGCACGTTAGTTCCCCCTCCCCCAAACGCTAGATACGCCCAAGTAGAATTAAGCCTCGAAAAGCGTGAAGCTCAAGCCCAAAATCACGATAGCGGATCACTTTGCCTTAATGGAAGACCCACGAATAGATCGTACAAAACGACATAAATTGATTGACATTTTGACTATTGCTTTGTGTGCAGTGATCTGTGGAGCTTGCTCGTTGGGTGGCAATTGAACTATATGGCTGCACGAAATATGAATGGTTAAAAACGTTGGCGTTGCTGAATCGAAATATGAATTATGCGATCGCAGTAAAGATATGGCTACTAGGCACTCACAGAGGAACTGAACCATACTTAAGATAATGTATGACCAGTCGAATAGAGAATCTCAGCATTTCTTCGGTTTTAGAGTAGCAGAAAGTTTTCCGATGTAGTCGAGCAAGATAATGTCTAAAACGACTATTTTCTCCTTCTACTCTAGTCATATAAGTTTTGCTAACAATATGGTCTTCTTCGGAAATAAAACAAGGATAAACCGGATAACCGTCTGTAACATAAAAATAAGCTAGTGTGGTAAAATTCACTAGACAAGACGACTCTCTAGGTTAGCTAAGTAAGCCTTGGGGTCTCGGCGAAATCGATACTGTTCAATTCTGGCTTTGTGGTGTTTTTGCAACTGAGAGCGTAATTCGAGCCAAGTATGAATATCAACTTGTGCTAAATCAGATGCGGTAAAAGAATGAAGTTTAGTAGCGATCGCACAAGCAAGTTTGACAGAACCACGAATAACGAGAGATGAGGGAGGAACCTTACGACCTGTACAACGACGTTGATGATGACGTAGCATACCAAAAGCATGTTATAAGTCATTATTAGTTCTGGGAAACCCTTCAATTTCGTAACAATGAAAAAGTCCAGACCAGTAGTTCTGGGTGGTTTTTATAAAGT
>NZ_JAECZA010000201.1 GCF_016056275.1 Dendronalium phyllosphericum CENA369
GTCTACTACTACCTGTGACTTCAATGTATGCTGTTTCTTTTTCCCACTATAGAACTTTTTTTGTTTTTTTTCGGACGTTCAATTGGACTTTCTGTTACATCAACTACCACCACTTCTAACTGATAATTAGAAGTAGTCAGCTTTTTCTTCCCTGGCAGTGTGAACGCCCTCGATTTAGTCAGCGTATCTTCTATTTTTCGGATAATTCTGTATGCCGTAGACTCATTTACTCCCCAAGATTGACCTATATGGAAGTATGTTCGGTATTCTCTCCAATATTCTAATGTCATCAACAATTGGTCTTCTAAGCTTAATTTACCCGGTCGCCCTGTTTTCTGTTTTGTTCGATGAAGCGATCGCACTACCTCTAACATCTCGTTAAAAGTATCTGGACGTACACCACACAAGCGTTTAAAGTCTTCTGATTTCAGTCTCTTTACCTGTTCGTAGGTCATCTATGCTACCCAACTCTCACCTACTTGTCCCATGCATCTAGGACTTTTGCAAGAGGTCTATTGAAAAACTAAGGAAAATTGGTCATGGCAGCAATCGATACAGCACCCTTAGAAAACAGCCTGGGATTTCTAGCTTTAGGAGCTTATATTCTCACCTTAATGCCCACGAATCTCAGAATAATTTTTCCTCAAACTAAACAAGCGAAGCTTCCCAAATGGCTGTTAAAATATCGACGACTTATCGGTATTCTGGCTTTCTGCTTGGCTTTGCTTCACGCTTTCCTCTTAGTGAAAAAGAGAGACCTTGATTTTTTAGATCCCAATACCTATTGGATTTATATCCAAGGTGTATCTACCTTCATAATTTTTACTCTATTGGCAATTACTTCTAATGACTGGAGTGTCAAAAGACTGAAAAAAAATTGGAAGCGATTACATACCCTAACTTACTTAGCTATGTTCCTGCTCACTTGGCACGTTTGGGACAAAATGTTAGAGCATTGGAGCTATTTAACCCCGATTGGGTTAGTAGGGATTGTCACGACAACCCTTTTACAGCGTATTGCAGGTTTATGAGGTACAGTAACAACAGTTTGTAAACCAGTTTTTTAAATGCTCTGGATTAATCAAATTAAGTGCAGTTGCGATGAGAACATCAACCATTTTTGAAGAGGTTGGAGAAAAGGAGCGTAAAAAAGCTTTTAATTGTGACCACCAATGTTCGATGGGATTAAAGTCAGGAGAATAAGGTGACTGATAAAGAACATTTGCACCCTTTGATTGAATTAAAGACTCGATTCCTTCCACTTTATGTGCAGGGACATTATCCATAACAACTACAGCACCCGTCCAGAGTTGGGGAAGTAAACACTTTTCAATAAAGACTTTAAATGCATTTCCATCCATTGAACTATTCAACGTCATCACAGCCAAAACTTGTTTCATGCTTACTGCCCCGATTACTGTTACCTTCGCTCCCCGATAAAATGGTTTAAAATCATACACCCTGTTTCCCTGAGGACTTCGAG
>NZ_JAECZA010000022.1 GCF_016056275.1 Dendronalium phyllosphericum CENA369
GATATAGATCCAGAAAACTTGGTATTTTTAGATGAAACAGGGGTAATACTGGGTTTGACAAGAACTCATGCACGTTCAGAGAAGGGAACAAGAGTATACGAAATGAAACCATTTTATCGTGGTACAAAAGTTACGGTAATTGGAGCAATAAGTATTAAAAAAGTGGTGGCATTAATGACGATAAATAACTCAATGGATAGTCAGGCATTTGAAGTATTTATTGAGAAGTTTTTATTGCCTCAATTATGGTCAGGAGCAGTGGTAGTTATGGACAACTTACCTGCACATAAACTAGCATCAATTGAACCAATGATTGAATCTGTAGGTGCGAAAGTCTTATGTTTATCTCCATACTCTCCTGATTTTAATCCCATTGAGTTATGGTGGTCACAACTGAAATCTTTTTTACGTACTTTTTCTCCAACTACAACCGAAATGGTTGATAAAGTTATCTCTGTTGCTCTCTACTTGATGAATCCTCAACATTTAAAAAACTGGTTCACTAATTGCTGTTATTGTACCTCATAACATCGGGAAACGCTGTATATGTTAGTAATAATACACTCAACTGCCCGTAGCTCATTCCTTGGTGGTTTCCGTGCGGTTTCTTCAGTTTTTGATCTATATACTTGGCTATTTCTATCCGCTTGAGCCATTCCACTATTAATGGAATATCGTCTATTCGCTCGGAGCTTATTTTTACCTCTACTTCGCTCATCGATGCACCCCATCCCTGCACAATTCCTCACTTCACACTACCTCCAAATCCTCTCTCATCATCCCTTGGCTTCAAAAATTGTCTTAACCCTTTCCCCTCAAGTCATTAATTCCTTTTTCTGCCTCAAAATCAGCGAACGCACAGTCATTTCTTCCCCTACTCCCTACTCCCTACTCCCCACTCCCGCCCCGAAGGGGAGGTAAAAAAGTCATACTCAGCCAAAGCTATGATATTCAAAAATCTTATGTTGTGGGCAACACAGTCATTTTAGAAATAATCTGGACAGCAAAAATTGTAGTTCCAATTGGACAAATACCATCTGGCGGACAAATGAAAGCCTATTTTGCTCAATTCATTGAATTTGAAAATGGCAAAATAGTTCGTCAAAGGACATACGACTGTTTTGAGCCGTTCTAAACCGAATTTTTGATGAAATTAGAAAAAGCAGAAGGTTGTAGAGGTAATTTTATTAGACCTCTTACATAAATAGATAATTGGTATAAAATAAACATTTTATCAATCAGTAGATTTATCTCTAGGAAAAATCCTAAATCGAATGACTGAGGTATACAAATCTGTGTTCAGAACATTGAAGGGATGGGAACTCTAGCTAATAAGGTCAACTATAGTATCTTACCCAGCACTACCAATCATGTCCCATCTTGCTCATGCACCTCTGAGCCAACTTTCATATCCTCGCTTGACTAGAAGCCTGAGTGCTGTTGAAAGTTGGGGCTTCGGATTAACAGCTCATATTTCTTGGACAGCATTGGTTCCTGCTATTCATGCTGCTCTTGGTTCGCAAGCTATTTTCGTTTGGATACCTGCTGTCATATTTGGGATGCTACTCAACTATCAAGTTAAGCGTTTGGGTATGAATTTTATTGATGTGGCAGGAGGAACGCCTAACTATGCCACCAAGTTATTAAAAAACTACCCAGGACTAGCTCGTTATGCGGCAATTGGATATCTTCTCAACTGGGTTTCTTATCTGTCAGTTAATACAATTGTACTCAGAGATTTAATCAAGGTAAATTTGCAAGGGTTGGGTATTGGCTGTCCCGACATCTTGCTGGATATTGGCTTTACACTGTTGCCGTTTGTAGTGGCGTTTAGTGGTACTCGCGCTCTAAGTATCTTGCATTTGTTTTTTGTAATTCCAGCGTTGGGACTGCTAGTTACCTTCTGCGTACAAGGTCTGGGCTGGTTAGCTTTCTCTAGTGCTAGTCCTGGGTTTTTTCCTAGCAATTTGTCATCTCCAAACTTTGTAGATTGGGCAAAATGGTTCTTTTTCGTTACTTATGCCACCTACAGCTGTGAAACGGCTTCTTCCTTTGTTGCCGATAGCCGCAATCCTACTCAGACACTGCGCTTTTTAGATATTGCTGCTTGGCTCATGCCACTGATTTTTCTGGGGGGGTCTTGGGTAATTATGCGGTTAGCAACAGATCCCAGCCTCGAAGACAATGCTTTTCTCAATCTTGTGGCAGCTTCTCAACCTTTTTGGGGAAAATCAGCTGCTATCAGTGTTTGCTTCTTGCTAGTAGCTGCCTGTCTTTTAGGTTCTGCAACAGTTGTTTCTAATTGTCCGAGGATTTTGTATCAGCTGGCTTTAGATAACCATATTTCACCAGTATTTTCCGTAGTATCTCGTCGGGGTGTATTTGTCCCGGCTTTGACCTTGACATTGATGTTGTGCCTAATTTATCTAATTTGGGGAGACGTAGCGCGCATCATAGCTGTCGGCAACATCGGTTGGTTTGTCTGTTTTATGTTATTACATTTGGGGCTTTGGCTGGGGCGCGATCGCCCAGAGGTTTTGTTCCCCCAGATTTCTTTAGGTATTCTGCTCTTAGAAATTGTCGTGCTGTTAGTAGGGGGAATGGCCTGGGGTTGGATAAACCTACTCATTGGACTGTTATTTCCCATTGGCATCATCGGATTTGATGCTCTTATCCGGCGTATTGCCTTCCCTCCCTTTCATTTAAGTTGGTGGCTGCGGCGATATCAATCGCGTCCTTCGGTCATCATCAAGGATTCAGTAATGCTGCAAGTAAGTATCCTGATTTTTCTACTGTGCAGTGCAGTTGGAGTGGGCTGGCTATTTGGTGTCAAATTGACCAGAGTTACAAATGCGGGGGGTGAGAATTTATTTGTTGTGCTGCTAATGACAGTCGCATTTGTCGGAGTAGCGATCGCTTGTTGGACAAGTTTACCTCAAGTAGTAGCGATCGCAGAAGCCCGTGAAGCTGCCGAACATTTATTTATCGTTGCCCAAGACAGCATCTTAGTAGTAAATGAACGGGGTATAATCCGGCAAGCAAATCCGGCAACTGAATCTTTTTTTGGAGTCAAACTATCGGAATTATACGCAAATCACCTCCAAAAATGGCTCCCTGAATTAGCTAGCTATCCAGAACAGTGGCCAAAGTGCAGCGAACAAACTCTAGTCTACAAAACTCAAATCAGAACTTTAGAAGTTTCTATCTCGGATCGATCCCATCAAGATTTTCGAGAATATGTTGTCATTCTTCACGACATTACCAAGCGCAAGCAAGCAGAGGAAATATTGCGACAGTCAGAAGCACAGTTACGAGAACAAGCACAGCAGTTAGCTACTCAACTTGTGCAAAGCGAAAAGATGTCTAGTTTGGGACAGTTGGTGGCTGGAGTAGCCCACGAAATCAACAACCCAGTCAACTTTATCTATGGCAACATCATTTATGCCAATGAATACATCCAAGATTTACTCAAACTGGTGAAACTTTATCAGCAGCACTATCCTCATCCAGTTCCAGAGATTCAAAAAACAGCTAAAGCAATCGATTTAAATTTCCTCATGGCAGACTTACCCAATTTGCTAACTTCGATGCAAGTTGGGGCCGAACGAATTACCGAAATTGTCTTGTCTTTGCGAAACTTCTCTCGCTTGGATGAAGCAGAAATTAAAGCCGTGAATATTCATGAGGGTATTGATAGTACGCTAATGATTCTAGAAAGTCGCCTCAAGGCTAAATCTGACCGTCCTGCAATTGAAATTATTAAAGAATACAGTAACTTGCCATTAGTAGAATGCTACGCCGGACAACTCAATCAAGTATTTATGAATCTTCTAGCAAATGCAATTGATGCTTTAGAGGAGTCAGTATCAAGTGATAAGTGGTCAATGGAAAAACAAACGAGCGATAACAACGGACAATTAATAGCGGACAATCCCCAGATTCGCATTTGTACTGAACTTGCTACCGACGAGCGAATAATTATTCGGTTTATCGATAATGCCTTTGGTATTCCAGAAAGCGTACAACAACGATTATTTGAACCTTTCTTCACCACTAAACCAGTTGGTAAAGGTACAGGTTTAGGTTTATCTATTAGTTATCAAATTATTACTGAAAAACATGGAGGAAAGTTGCAATGTATTTCCACTCCTGGTAAAGGTACTGAATTTGCGATCGCAATTCCGCGTTTTGTCGAATAATATCAGGTTTGTGTTTTCAAATCTAGGACAACGATTATTTAAATAGTTTGATTTTACCAAATCATTTCTAGGATTATCACAATGTTTCAATAAACAATTTTATTGATTTAATAGTATTTAAAACTGCATTAATGCATTTGGTTTTTATAGTTTAATATTTAAAATATGACAATAATTAAGTTTATTTCTATAATAAAAATAGCAATATTATCTTAACAGATACATAACATGTATAAATGCGGAGAACCGAAGTTTTTTGAACTATATTGACATGGACACAATAAGCCAAAGCGCATTTAATTTTCAGAAATACTCATAGTGGTTGTTGACAGTCAACAGTCAACTTTGTTCAATGTGCAATTTAAAAGCCTAACAGACGAGCGTCGTTCATCCGCGATTATAGATAAATATTGTAAAAGTAAACTTATATCTGGAGAAAAATATGATACTGCTTAATCAAAAAAAAATAATTAGTTTGTCCAAATTTAGGCAGTATCGAACTCAGCAAGAAAAGCCATTGCATAACCTAACAACACCACTAGTTCTAATTAGTTCTATTTTAATAATTGCTGTTATTGGCATTGCTAGTTACCAAATTGTTAGAGGATTAATTCTTCAGCAACTTCAAGAAAAAGCGCTGTTGCAAGTAAGCCAAGGAAGCGATGAACTCGACCGCTGGTTAGAAACGCGCTCTAGTATAATCCCAACTCTTGCCAATACAGAGGTCGTGCGTTCCTTAAAATGGTCAGTCATCGAACCATATTTAAAGGCAGAAATTCAGCGCACTCAAGAATTTTATAAAATCGCAGTATCGCTTCCCGACGGCTCTTATTACAACACTCTGTCAGGTAAAGCTAATACTACTAACAAGGATCGAGATTTCATTCAAAAAGCGCTAGCAGGAAAATTTAATATATCCGATCCCTTTATTAGTCGTACTTCTGGAATTCCCTCTGTCGCAATTTCTGCACCTATTCACCAAAGTTTTGACCCCGCAAGTCCTACTATTGGAGTGTTAAACGGTAGCTTGAAGGTCAATCGAATTGGTGAAATAGTCAATAAACTACACTACGGTAATGGTAGTTATGCTTTTGCATTAAACTCCAAAGGACAAGCGATTATTCATCCTAAGCCAGCCTTAGTATTTACAGAAGAGAAACCAACTCCTAGTTTTTTGGAGTCAAGCGATATTAACTTAGCTGCGATCGCTCGTCGTATGGTAAATAAAGAGCAGGGAATTGAACTCATTCCCATTGATGGGACAAACAAGTATATTGCCTATGTTCCCCTCAAGCAAACGAATTGGTCGGTAGCTTTAGTTATACCGCGAGAAAACATTGAATCGCAACTAGGATCGCTTAACTTACTTGCTTCCCTACTGGGGGGACTGCTTCTGATTACTGCAATTATGGCTTGGCGACAAATTCAATTATCCGAAAAAGCAAAAACCCAAGTTGTGCTATTGAATCAACAACAAACAACTCTACAACAGCAAGCACAAAAACTAGAGCAAACTTTACGCGAATTGCAACAAACTCAAACTCAGTTAATTCAGAAAGAAAAAATGTCCAGTTTGGGCCAGTTAGTCGCGGGAGTCGCACACGAAATCAACAATCCCGTCAGCTTTATTTATAGCAATATTACCCCTGCCCATGAATATACTCAAGATTTGCTCAGATTAGTGCAACTTTACCAACAATACTATCCCCAGCCAGTACCAGAAATTCAAGATGAAGAAGAAGCCATTGAATTAAATTTCTTGATGCAAGACTTACCGAAGTTACTAACTTCGATGAAAGGTGGTGCTGATAGAATTAAACAAATTGTGCTATCCCTGCGAAACTTTTCGCGCTTAGATGAAGCAGAGATGAAAGCAATAAATATTCATGAGGGTATTGATAGCACCCTGATGATTTTAGAAAGTCGTCTCAAGGCTACAACTCGACATCCAGCAATTACAGTTACTAAAGAATACGGAGATTTGCCACTCGTAGAATGCTACGCCGGACAACTCAATCAAGTCTTGATGAATATTCTGGTAAATGCTATTGATGCGATAGAAGAGGAAGCGGAAAATGGTCGGTGGAGATTAGGGCAATTTTCCCCAATTCCTCAAATTCGCATTCATACCGAACTTACTACCGAGCAACAAATCATTATTCGCATTGCTGATAACGGCTGTGGTATCCCAGAAACCGTTAAAAAGCAATTATTTGACCCCTTTTTCACTACTAAACCTATAGGTAAAGGTACTGGTTTGGGTTTATCTGTTAGTTATCAAATTATCACTGAGCAACATCAAGGAAAATTGCAGTGTATTTCTGCCTCTGGCGAGGGTGCAGAATTTGTCATAGAAATTCCTCTTTCTCAGCAAAAGCAGCTTGCAGCCTAGTAGCGTTAGCGCATTCTCTCAGGGAAATTTCTAGGCGGAACTGAGCGTCCTCGATCAAATCGTCGCTCTAACTTGCCTAAGCCAAACCAAATGCCAGCACTACTTATAACTGCCAAGCTCAAAAAGCTAAGGGCAATTATATCTGGCTTGTAAATAAGCGTCAGCAAGGGAAGCAGCACCCAAGCCAAGGCTGCTACCGCAGCTATTCCCAGCCGCAACCGTTGCAGATTAATTAGTGCAGTGCTACAACTGGCGCATTTTTGTGTGTGGGAATGGTATCTATCGAGTAGGGCTTCCTTGGGCAATGATGGTGGTAGAGTCCTTCCTGGAAATGGATCGACACTATATTGATTCACCCAAGAACGCAACTGAAATACAAACATATCTGCCTTAGTTGGCAAGTAAAATGCTTTGGTAAAGTTGGCACTACCACCACTTTGTTCTAAATACCGTTCTTGGTGATGCAGGAAAATTTGGTCATCTTCTAGGACGCTATTTTGCCCGATATGTGAGTACCAGCGCGGTGTCAACTTCAGAAATAGTCCTGGTAATTTTGAGTTGAACTTGAAGGGAAAGCGTGCAAATAATCGACATTCTCCTTTGCGGATGGGAGTAGCGTAAACTACCGTTAATGTCCTGCCAAACTGTTTAGAAGTCAGGTCATGCCACATTAGCCCAGGAGCAATAAAGATAGTATCCTGCTTTCCGAGAGTTCCTTTACGCGGGCCTGCTGCCCAATTTCCTTTAAATCCCCATTTTCCAGATTCTACAATCTCCAAATCTACTGTAGACACGTTAGCTCGATTGCCGACTGTTCCGTGATGGGTATAAGGAATATGACTGGAATCGAGGACATTTTCCATCAACGTCAAGGCATCGTAGGGTAAGTCCCGAAAGGTATTGAGGCAAATCCAACCATCTTTTTCTTCATCCAAGATGTCAACAACAGGAACTTTGGTTTTAACTGCATTCTCCGAAGAACCAGCATAAACAAATAACAGTCCTTGGCGAACTGTCGTAGGTAGTGAAGTCACACAAGCACGTTGCGAAACTTCTGCCTTTCCTCCTTCCTCTTGTTGCGGAATGCGATCGCATTTTCCCGTTCCCGAAAATGCCCAGCCATGATAAGGACATTCGAGCAATCCGTCTGCGTTGATTCTCCCTTCTGAAAGCGGCGCTAACCGATGCGGGCATCGATCTACAAATGCTCGCCACATCTGTTCTTTGTTGTCCCACCACAGTACAATATCCTGCTCTAGCAAGGTGAAACGAGTTAGCTGGGATTTATCTAAATCCTCAATATAGTGAACGGGATACCAAACCTCGTGCCAATCAAAGCGATCTGGGTCAAGACCACCAGCAGTAATTTCTTCTGTTACTTGGGTTTGAGATGCGACTGCAAGAGGAAAATCCTCTGACTTGAGAATGCTGTTGGACATGGTGGGAACAGTCAACGATGACCTTGATTTTTTTCTCCAACCAAAATGTAACAATTTTTTAACGGTACTGGCAGTGAAGAGTTGAAAAATCAGCCAATAGACTCAACTGTTTCTGAAAGTTTATAACGATGGTTCTGGTTTAGATGAATTATGCTTCAATTCCACTTCCCAAGCTTTTCCGTAAACCTACGGTGTACACCAAGTCTCTCTCGACGTAATTTATGGTTGATCGAGTAGTCCAAGAAAACCTAATCTTAGTAATCTCTTACACTAACTTTGCTTGCTAAACCAAGTTTTAGAATTTCTCTTTTTCTCCGCTCTGCGTTCTCTGCGTCTTTGTGGTTCGTTCTTTTACCCTTCATACTTACCAGAGTACTAGTTCTACTAGACACAACCTGTCTTTTGCCTTGGTAAGTGGTGTCCGTCAGGATGTGTGAAGTATGAGAATACTTTTAGGTAATTGGATAACTTTAAATATGCCAAAACCAGCTTTTGAGTTTTGTATTTGCTGTAATGATATAGTATATAATCTACACTATAACTACCGAATTACCGTTGTTTATTTTTTGTTATTGAGGAAAAAATCGAAATGGCATTAGCCCAACACATCAGTATCCAAAACACTAAAAGAGCAAATCAAAATTTTTTGTGGAAGATATCGCAATCAAGTACAGCTTTCTTAAAGCGGTTGTTATGGCACACTAAAGCCTATGCAACGATTTTGGGAATTATGCTGCTGACTTTTGTGAGTGTGGGCTTTTTATATATCCATTGGTCTGGGAAGAAATTAACTCAAATTTTTCCGCATCGTACTGTTGTAGAACAAAAATGACTAAATATACAGGGTTGCGAATTGTCTCTTACCTAGCTCCAAATTGGTTGGGATTCTATCAAGCGATCGCAGCTTATTTAAGTCGTGTTTTAGGAGTAGAAACCCAACTAAAGCAAGGTGAATGCGACCCATTAGAAGACCCTCTATTATTTCAAGACCAAATAGACCTAGCTTTTATTTGTGGATTACCGCTAATTCGCTACAGTCAAATAATTTCCAACCAATTTCAGACATTGGTTGCGCCTGTATTACAATCATCTCGCTATGGTAATTGCCCTATTTACTATGCAGATGTGATTGTCAATGCTAATAGTAATATCCAAAAATTTGCAGATTTATTAGGTAAAACATTTTGCTATAATGACCTGGGTTCTAACAGTGGTTATAATTTACTTTGCCATCGCTTAATTCAGGAAAGACACCCAGAGAATTTTTTTGTCAAAACTATACAATCGGGCTTTCATCAGCGTTCAATTCGCTGGGTAGTAGAAGGATTGGCAGATTGTGCGGCAATTGACAGCGTGGTATTAGAACAAGAATTGAATAATTTTCCGGAATTATCAAAGCATTTGCGTGTAGTAGAAGTGTTAGGGCCTTCTCCAATACCACCATTGGCAGTCACACAACGTTTAGGTGTATCTTTAATTCAACAAATGCAGTTGGCGCTACTCCAACCAGATGCAGAATTGCAAAGAGTTATGAAACAGTTTGGAGTTAAACGTTTTGCCGCAGTGGAATTAGAAAATTATCAAGTACTAAACAAAATGTACCGCGATCGCTTTGTCAGCTTGTCGTGAAGTTAGCATATTGTATTACCATATCGGGCGAATTGCAGGTACTAGAGAATTAGTTATTACTCGTACACCATTTATTGTGGCTTATCGGGTACGAGCCGACCAAATTGAGATTTTAGCGGTTATTCATGCTACTAGACGCTGGTATGATAATTTTTAGGAAACTGCATAAACCCAACTCTGTTGTTGTACCAACAACATTGCATCTTGATAAACTTGCTTAAATAAGACTCGCTGTGCATGACTACCGCCAACTTCCTGCAAGCGTGACAAAACAGGTTTGAGTTCTGCAACAGTTGTGTTGAAATCACCTTGAGCATGAGCTACCATTCCTCTGGCTGCGGGAATTGCTATCTCTAACCAACTCCGTCGCAGGAAAGGATTAATACTTAAGGCATGGTGCTGCATACTCTGAAGCATCTCATTTACCCAGTCTTGGAGTCCGGCTTTGGCAAGGGCATAGACGTAATGCAAATCCTGGAATGGTAAAGCATGTTCGTCAATACGACTGTAAAGATAAGGACTGATGCCTTCCCAGCGATTCCCTACATCTACCCCGCGTAATTCCAGTCGCAATAATAGTGAAATTACCCCTACTTGGTCTTTGGGGGATTGTTTATTGGCGCGTTCCCAAATGTGAGTATCGTAGAGTGAAAGAACTTTTTGATAGTTTCCTAGTTCTAGATAATACAAGGCAATGTGCCACCAGTTATGCGTGTAAAGCATAGAGTTGCAGTTTTCCCAAGTATCTGCAAAACTCTCCATCCAAGCTATGCCTTCATCGACTCTTGCTTGAGTTTCCATGACATGAGCGATCGCATGGTGCGCCCAAGGATCGGATCTATTTAATGCGATCGCAATACGAGCCATCTTTTCGGCTGCTTTAAGTTGGTGACATTGTTCTAAACCAAATGCCACCATACCGTATAAATAATGTTTTTCTGTGTTGCTAGGTAAAACTTTTTGGGCAATTGCTAGTAATTTTTCTTGATTGCCTGTATAAAAATAGTGATACTGTCCCTGCTGAACGGAAATTAAATCGCGGGGAAATTGGTTGGTAATTTCTTCATGAAAGGCGATCGCTACATCAATCTCTTGATTTGCCCAAGCTAAAATTGCCCGCACATATAACTGTTCTCTAGCAGTAATCTGGGCTAAATACCGTTGTGCTATTTGCAGATATGGTTGTGCTTGCTGCCAAGCTTTAGTATTTTCTTGGGTGAGATAATAAGCAGCCGCGTAAGCATGAGCTAACGCACAAGTGGGATCTGCCGCAATAGCTTGCAAAATCGCTGTTTCTGCATCTTTACCATAACCAAGCGCCTCATTAATAAAATTGTTGATAGCTGCGATCGCTTCGGCTGAATCTGTTGTAACTATTAATCCTTGAGCATCTTTGAGCATATTAATTCCTTATACCAAGATTTTTAGAGTAAATAAAATACGGTAAATCTATCGAATTAGTGTACTTATGCCAATGAGTATGTCACACTTAACTAAAAACGGCAAGCAAAAAGTACGATTAATCGATAAATTAACCGTACTTTAGTTTGAGATATTGAGAAACCTGCTTTCCGAAAACTTGTACTAGTACTGTGGAGCTAAATATATATTGCCCGAAGAAGACATGGTGAGTTGTATGTGTTTGATGCTACGCGCTCTCACATTCCCTGCACTCTTCAATCTCGGCTTCTAATTTATGAGGTTATTAATGCGTCAGCTACAATTTTGGAAATCTTCAGAAATTCCGCAAACAGGTGCGGAAAAATTAGTAAAAGCGAATATTCTTTCTTCGTTAGAACAACAAGTAATACTAGAAATGAATAAAGTGCGGACAAATCCTGTTGCCTATCTTTCAATTCTGGAAAATTATCGCCAGCGCTTTCAAGGCAAACAAGTCAAAATCTCTGATAATGTTTACTTGCAAACTCAAGAAGGAGTAAAAGCAGTTGATGAGGCGATCGCGTATTTGAAGTCAGCCCATCCTGTGGGAGCATTAACCCTATCTCAAGGTATGTCTTTAGGTGCTAGGGATCATGTCAAAGACCAAGGAGCAAAAGGTACAACGGGTCACTATGGTAGTGATGGTAGCGATCCCTTTACTCGCATCAGCCGCTATGGAACTTGGCAAGTTACTGCTGGCGAAAACATCAGCTATGGTTCTAGCACAGCCCAAGATATTATCATGCAGTTGATTATTGATGACGGAGTATCGTCACGCGGTCATCGTCACAATATTTTTAACCCAGCTTTTAAAGTTACAGGGGTAGCATTTGGAATTCATGCCACATATAGACAGATGTGTGTGATTACCTATGCTGGAGGATATCTAGAAAAGTAGGCTTGATACTAAAATGAGCGATCGCTACAGTCATACTTCGGTCGGTGCTGCACGTCTTAACGTCTATGTCCAAGGTCAAGGATTCCCGATTCTAGCTTTACACGGTCATCCTGGTTCTGGTCGTAGTCTTTCTGTATTTACCAATCATTTATCAAAACACTACCAAACCATCGCCCCAGATTTGCGTGGCTATGGTCAAAGTCGTGTTAATGGCAATTTTGACATGACCGACCATTTGATTGACTTAGAGGCACTACTAGACCGCTTGCAAATTGAAAAATGTCTCTTATTAGGATGGTCGCTTGGTGGTATTTTAGCGATGGAACTGGCATTGCGCCTGCCACAGCGCGTCACTGGGATGATTTTGGTGGCTACCGCAGCCAGACCTTATGGCAATCATCCCCCGGTTACTTGGCAGGATAATCTGTATACTGGCGTAGCTGCACTTTTAAACTTTATTAATCCAAGTTGGCAGTGGAATATAGAAACTTTTGGCAAGCGATCGCTTTTTCGTTATCTAATCCAACAACATACACCTACTGCTTATAGTTACATTGCCCAGGAGGCTGTTCCAGCTTATTTGCAAACCTCTGCTAATGCTAGCCGCGCTCTTTATACTGCCCTACGCGCTGGCTACGACCGACTCAAAGACCTAGAGCAAATTCATTGTCCTAGTTTGGTGCTTGCTGGTGTCCAAGACCGTCACATCACAGTTGAATCTAGCTTGGAGACAGCTCGCTACCTTAAAAATAGTCAATGGCAATGCTATCCCAATACCGCCCATCTTTTTCCGTGGGAAATCCCGCAGCAGGTATTGAACGATATTGACCGTTGGCTAGAAGACCATCCGCAGGTAATTAATAGTTAATTGTTAGTCGTCAGTTATCAGTTGTCAGTCGAAAAACAACTGACGACTAACTTTTGCCTTACTTACATCTGACCGCTAAAGACAGGCTTTACTTTGCGGTCACTCCTTTCCCCCAAGTCGTCAGCAATTGTCAAAGTATTTGGTTTGCAGCGCTTCACGTTCACCAATATTCCTTGAGCTCCTTCTAACTCTAAGTCTTCTACATATCCTTTGATGGCCAATTTGGCATCAGAAGAACTGAGGAATGGCCCGAAGTAGTAGGTGCAACGGGGATTTTGTGTGATAATTTCCACCCACCAAGCTAAACCGAGACTATTGAATGTGCTAATCAAACTTTCCTTCAGGTTATCCCAAATTGTTTTCATGGTTGTTGCTGATTTATCAAGTGGTACTGAGTGTTAAACGATTATGTTGCTGTTTTTTGCTTTACATTTCTTTATACTCTTTTCCTCTTGTTTTTCAAAGGGGTTTTTGTAATTTATCTAAGTACAAAGTGTTTAACGACCGCTGGCGATAAATCTCATATAGCGCCATACCCGCAGCAACTGAGGCATTCAGGCTAGGGGTCTTACCCAGCAGCGGAATTGATACCAAAACATCGCAAGAGCGTTGTGTTAACATACTGAGACCTTCACCTTCAGAGCCAACTACCAGAACGATAGGGCCGCGGAAATTTATTGAATGCAGGGGTTCGCTACCAGTTGCAGCAGTCCCATAAATCCAAAAGCCAGCTTCTTTCAATTCTTCTAAAGCACGACTAAGGTTGATGACTCTAGCTACTGGAAAATTTTCTAAAGCGCCTGCTGCTACTTTCACAACTGTGGAAGTAATACCAGCTGCTCTTCTTTGGGGAATTACTAATCCTTGAGCGCCTATTGCTTCGGCAGTACGAATAATTGCTCCCAAGTTGTGGGGATCGGTAATCCCATCAGCTACGACAATTACGGGATCGGTGAGTGATTTGGTCTGTGCAATCAAATCGGGCAATTCAATGTAGCTGTAGGGGGCTATTTGTGCTGCTACGCCTTGGTGATTCGCCCCGTTAGTAATTTGGTCTAAGCGCTTAGGTTCAACTTCGTCAATGACAGTGCCATTGTCCTTGGCTTGGAGGATGAGATGATGAAAGCGGGGATCGTAACGCAGGCGTGGGGTAATCCAGATGCGGTTTAGACTGCGTTGATTTTCCAAAGCACTCAATACTGGATGGCGACCGTAGATGAGATCGCTATCTTCTGGGTGTTTTGGAGAAGGAGATGGATGAGAGAAATGACGCTGGTAACGTGGTTTGCTATCTTCATCCCTGTGTCGGGGAGTGGGAAGAGAATCGGCAACTACATTGCCCTTGATTTTTAGGGGTTGCCCACGATTTGGTTCGCCAGAAGTCTTGATTTTTCTTGGTTTATTCGGCATATAAGTTTTGGGTATAGCTTATGAGTGGGCTTCCCGATTCTTTGAAATTTACCAGGACTACACTGCCGATCTCTTTGGGAGATTGAATTTCACACTATTTTCTCTAGATGAAGTTTTTGCAACAGTTCGGTTAAGCGCTGGGAATCGGTGAGATACAGGTAGCCAATTAATGTTTCTAGACTAGTAGCTTGTTGATAAATTTCGGGTTCGACCCGCTTTGTGCGTCTTGTGGCAGCATTACGACCCCGCCGAACAATTTCTAATTCGGTTTGCTTCAGATGAGGGATCAGCGATCGCAAATGTAGCGCCTGTGTTTCCGCTCTTACCTGTGCTACTACTAAATGATGGTATGTTTCTGTCCTCTGCAACGGCAGTAAATAGAACATTCTAACATACAGTTCATAAATTGCATCTCCTATATATGCTAAAGCAGCGGGAGAAATTTGTTGCAATTGTGTCTGAGAAATCTGTTGAGTTAATTGCGCCGTAGTTGCTAAGAATGCCTGAGTTAAAGATGAATCGATTTGCGGCGCTTCATCTTGTCCATTTAATTCTTCCTCCTTTGACTTCACAAGTCTATCGTTCCTTATTAGGTTATATTTAAGAGGCATTTTTGGAGAAATTTCTTTTTCCTTAAGTATTTCATCTTGCTTACAGTTAAGTAGTCCGGTATAAATATTTTGTAGTCTTATAATGCAGAGCCTGAAATCTTAAGATAGTTTTAATCTAATTTATCTTTATTCATATGGGTTGGTTTTATCGTTTTAACCTATTTAGCATAATCAACCCCATTAAAATTACTCAGTAATTTTATCTTTTTTAATTGCTAGTTTGCACTTAATAAATTTTTATTTACCTACCAGACAGTTTTGTTGACTTGACAAGCAATGGGTTGAAGTATCAAACTATCTAATAAATTCCGGAGATAAATTTTCTCTAAGGTCTTTTTAAAAGAAATATTAACTTAGTAATATACCAAAATGACCGAGTAAACTACTAACCGAAGATTTTTGTGGTGCGTAATTCCTGATTCTTGATAATGAGAGAATCGCTTCTAGCAATAAATAGTCTTGTGGCATCACACACCCTAACCCTATCTTAATATTCTACAAACATTCTCTAGTTATGATTGGGAAAAATAAGTTTTTTCTATTATAGCTAAAGCTTATACAGCTTATTAGTGACTGCATTCATTACTAACCTTGTTAGGTAATATACTGATATTAAGTAGGTCGGCGTAAAATTTATCGTTGAGATGAGGCAGGAGGTGAGACAGCGCGGTCTTGGTGAGTCCACTTGCTGTCTTGGCGCTTTGCGTCGTTAGCGTAGCGTTAGCAAGTCTTCTCCCAAAGGGAGCCACTGCGGTCTTGGGGTTTCCCCCTTCGGGTGAC
The DNA here is from genome assembly GCF_016056275.1 of Dendronalium phyllosphericum CENA369. Taxonomy (GTDB): domain Bacteria; phylum Cyanobacteriota; class Cyanobacteriia; order Cyanobacteriales; family Nostocaceae; genus Dendronalium; species Dendronalium phyllosphericum. Next base: position 15,667 of record NZ_JAECZA010000022.1, read on the forward strand.
GCGAAGGGGGGTTTCCCCGCCACTTCCTTCAACGGGGGGAACCTCCGCAACGGAGTGGTTCCCCCTGAGCAACTGCTTTAGCGCCAGCGATAGCGACGCAGTCGCGTCACCCGAAGGGCAGAATAAAAGAGGGTTTGAGCCTATTTAATTTTTATTATTAACATAGTTTTGTTTTTCCACACCGTTCTACTTACATCTGCTGGCTTTCATGCCTCTCCCGCGAGGAGAGAGGTGTCTGCCAGCGTTTCTACAAATTAAGCTACCCCGATCAAACATGTAGATAGCTAAGTCGATCTCTCTAGTCAAGCGATCGATGCTACTTGTTGACGTTTTCTAGAGCCGCATCAACTGTGGTTTGCAGTGAGAGAAACTTCTCTAAGCGAACAAGCTTGACCGTTTGAGTTACTCGGGCATTAGTGACAATTTGCAAAGTGCCCTGCTCATTTTGAGCCTGCTTGGCTAGCTGCACCAAAGCACCCAAGCCAGAGCTGTCAACAAAGTCAATTTGCGAAAGATCCAGAATAATGTGCTTTGGGCCCTCGTCAATTTTTTGGCCAAGTACCTTGCGAAACGTCGGCTCAGAAAAAGCATCTAATAAACCTGTGAGGCGGAATAGCTGACAGTTATCCCGGATTTCACGAGTGCCTCTCAGGCTCACGGTTAGATTAAGTGGCTCAGCAATAATTCCCTCCTCATCATTAAAAGTGAACGCTCAAGTATAGATGGTTTTTGTGCGTGTTGTCTACAACCTGCTGGAGTAGGAGGGATTGGGTATTGGGGATTGGGTATTGGGTACTGGGAAAACTCTTCCCTAGTCCCTAATCTCCAGTCGCCGATCCCCGATCGCTCATTTCCATTTTTATCTCACCTCGGCTGTTGTTGCTTGACGAGCTGTTTGCATTGCTTGCACAAACTCTTCAAACAAGTAATCAGCGTCATGGGGGCCGGGACTGGCCTCTGGATGATATTGTACAGAGAATATCGGCAGAGACTTATGACGTACTCCAGCTACGGTGCGATCGTTTAAGTTTAGGTGGCTAATTTCCACAACTGCCGCAGGTAAAGAATCTGGGTCGATCGCAAAACTGTGGTTTTGGCTGGTAATTTCTATCCTTTGTTGTAATCCCGCAGGCTGATTCAAACCCCGATGACCAAATTTGAGTTTAAAGGTTTCTGCTCCCAGAGCATGACCCAAAATTTGGTGTCCCATACAAATACCAAACATGGGTTTCTGGCTTTGAAGCAATGCCTTGGTAGTTTCAATGCCCTGAATAACTGCCGCTGGGTCGCCAGGCCCGTTGGAAAGAAAAATACCATCTGGATTGTAATTGAGAATTTCTTCTGGTGGTGTATCAGCAGGAACAACTATCACCCGACAACCATAACTTGCCAAGCGGCGCAAGATATTGCGTTTCACGCCAAAGTCAAGGGCAACCACAGTCAAAGATTCCCGATCGCCTGTCAGGGGCTGGGAGTTAAATTCCCAAGTTGGAATAGTGGGATCTGACCATTCATAAACCTTGGGGGTGGTGACTTCGCGTACCAAATTTAATCCTGCCATGTTGGGAGCAGCTTGCACCTGTTCTAGCAACTCCGCCTCATCTAAAATCGTTGTGGAAATGCCACCGTTCATGGCTCCGAACATGCGAATTTTGCGGGTAAGGGCGCGGGTATCGATGCCGTAAATACCTGGTATTTGGTACTGTTTGAGGTAATCAGGCAATGATTGTGTTGAGCGCCAGTTACTGGGTTGATGACAAATATTGCGAGCGATCGCCCCCCGTACTTGCGGTCGTTCTGATTCCTCATCTTCAGGATTAATGCCTGTGTTGCCCAATTCTGGATAAGTAAAAATAACTATTTGACCGCAATAACTAGGGTCAGTTAGTACTTCTTGGTATCCGGTCATGCCAGTGTTAAATACTACTTCCCCGATTGTGGTTCCTGTCGCACCGAAAGACCAACCGCGATAAGTGGTGCCGTCTGCTAAGACAAGTAGAGCAGGTATTGCGTCAGTCAAGGTCATAGGCGATAGATTAGGGATTGGGGATTGGGGATTGGGGATTAGGTATTAATAACTTACAAAATTAAGGATTAGAAATTTAGAGATTAAAATAATTTTTCCTAGTCCCTAGTCTCCAGTCCCCTATTATCCCATGAATTTGGAAATTACGCGCTCTTAAGGAAATTAAGTAAAAATTAAAAAGAGGACGTGCAAGATTTGAGTATAAGGGAATCGATGGCGGCAGTGGATTTGCAGTTCCTTGGGCAGTTAAAATCGAAATTAATTATGCTTCAGCCTTTTTTGTCTCGTGCAGCCCTGATTTTTCTCTCAAGCGCTTTAGCAGTCTTGGGTGTTGCCTGTAGTCAAGAAAAACAGACTACTGCAATTCTTCGCACTCAAGAGTCTGAAGTCAATGACAATCCGGTAGTACCGCCTGCTACTGAACCAGCAACACCATCGGCGATCCCAAAACCAGAAATTGTGTCACCGTCGGAATTTGCACTAAGTTCTTTTGAACAAGGATTAGATAAAGCCGCAGGGGCCGAAACTATTAGTCAATCCGCTCAATCCCCAGAGGATTGGAATTTGGTAGAAAGTCAATTCCAAGAGGCGATCGCGCTGATGAAAAAAGTGCGGCGGCAAAGTTCGGATTTTGCGATCGCCCAAGCCAAAATTTCCGAATACCAACGTCAGGTTAAATATGCTCGACAAAAAGCGACTCCTAGCCGTTACTTGTCATCAGAGGTACAACCCAAGAAGGTAGTAGTTGTCGTTCCTCAAGTATCAACTACGCCCAATTTGACTATACCCGTACCTCCTCCCATCCAAGCAAAATTGCCACCAGCAAAACCCTTGTTTCCCTCACCAGAATTGCTCGCTCCAGACAAAGATGTATTTGTTGCTCCAATTAAACGGCGCATTGGTGGTACGCCAATTGTGGAAGTAACTTTTAACGGTCAGCGACAGTTTGACATGATTGTGGATACAGGAGCCAGTGGTACGGTAATTACCCAACAAATGGCCGTGGCGTTGGGAGTAGTACCAGTGGGGAGGGCTAAGGCTAACACTGCCAGTTCTAGAGCAGTAGAATTTCCTATTGGCTATCTCGATTCGATGGCAGTTGGTGGGGTAGTGGTAAATAAATTACCAGTAGCGATCGCAGGTTCGGAACTAGAAACCGGACTTTTGGGGCATGACTTTTTTGGGAATTATGATGTCACCATCAAGCGCAATGTCATAGAATTTCGCCCACAATCGCGATCGGAAATCAATTCCGCAGAAACTGGACTAGTTCCTCCAATTTTGCCCAAGGAGTACCACTCTGTAGAATCTCCTTTGCCACCCTAACGCCTTGAGCGCAATCCAGCAACGGGATCGCACCTGCTACTTGTAGCGCCAACGACGCATTTAAAGCTACTGCGTTTCGTTGGGCAATAGTTCCTTTACCTTGCAGCACGGCCTTGAGAATTTCCGCATTTTCCTGCACATCCCCACCCCGGAGCATACCTATAGGTGCAGGTGTTAAACCCACCTCTTCCGGATTCACAGTAGTTAACCGCACTTCACCGTCAGATAATACTGCTAAGTCAGTTAAATCTCCTAACCCCGCCTCATCTAATTTTTCTCGCCCATGTAAAACAATTGCTTTTTGCTTGCCTAAATTGTGTAACGCTTGGGCAACAGTTGCCAAAAGTTTGGGAGTAAACAGCCCCACGACTTGCCCAGTGGGCTGTAAGGGATTTACCAAGGGGCCTAATAAGTTGAAGACAGTTCGTACCCTCAGAGTCCGCCGTAGTGAGGCAACTGCCTTAAGGGCTGGATGCCAACCAGGGGCAAACAGAAAAGTAATTCCTACCTCTTGTAGTGCTGCTTGTACTTTCTCGCTAGGGGCATTCAGGTTTACTCCTAAAGCTTCTAAGACATCCGCACTTCCCGTCAGGCTTGATGCCGAGCGATTACCGTGCTTGGCAACAGGTATACCATAGGCAGCAGCAACAAAGGCCACTGCTGTGGAAATATTAAAGGTAGACGATCCATCTCCACCAGTGCCGCAGGTATCTATAAGAGTGCTGAGTGCTGAGTGTTGAGTGCTGAGTGTTGAGTGTTGAGTGCTGAGTGCTGAGGGCTGAGTGCTGAGTGGGGAGTGTTGGGTGCTGAGTGGGGAACATTGGGATTGTAATACTTCGGCCATACCAGTCAACTCTTCAGCAGATACACCTTTAAAGTTCAACGCTGTTAAAATTGCTCCTGATAACTCTGGGGGAACCGCTTCACTCAGCCATCCTTGCATCAATTCAGCTGCTTGAGTGCGGGACAATGATTCACCATCTATTAATTGTTGCAGCAAAATATACCAACTGGCAGAGGATTCTTGAGCAGGGATTGGAGAAGTTGTCATAGCTAAGGGTTTGTGTGTTGAGTGTAGCTACATTGAAGGGCATGGCAGCTATCCTACCGAAAAATTGACCACTATCAAATCAAAGTTAGATTGAAATTTCAAAACTCGACTTAATTGAGTTACTAAAGTTAGTATTTGTTGCTTTTAATTCTAAATTTCGTTGTCCTTCATAGTTAGTAATAAATAACTCTTTTCCCTTAGCAGCATTTATCTGCTTATAGTTGTTCATGCCATACTGCAATTCCCACTCTGAGATATTAGCCCATTGAAAATTTTCTTGAATTTGCGGTGAATTGTCATAAGTTATTAGCCAACGATGATGGCATTGTTTTAAATGTTCAGCAAATCTATGATGGTCAAAAGATATGTGCAAGTTCCCTTCTTTGCCGTATAGCTTTGATTTAGTAGCAATGAAATAAGGAGGATCTAAAAATAAAAATATATCTTCGCCCTGTTCATTCAATAGCTGACTGTAATCTAAGTTAGTAACTTTGACATTCTCTGTTAAAATATTTTCTAGTTTTTCTAGACGTTCTATGGAAGAATCTGTAAATCGTTTATGAAAAGCTTCTTGAGAAAAACCACCTGATTCAACAGTTCCACTGAACGTAATTCTATTCAGAACAAAAAAGCGAACTGCTCTTTCAAAATCGGATAAATTATTGACATTTATGCTTGTTAATTCTAAAAATAGTAATTGTCCATTTGAGTATTTACATTTTAGATTACGAATTTCTTTAACTAATTGAGTTAGATCTGATTGAGCAAACTTCCAAAATAAAAATAGTTCGCGGTTTAAATCATTAATCCAAATATTTAGATGAGGAAATTTTTGTTTTAAGTAAATAAAAACAGAACCACCACCCACAAAAGGTTCTCTATATTCAGAAAAACTATCTGGCAAGTATTCAATTATTTGCTTTATTGCTTTAGACTTCCCGCCAGGATAACGAAGTGGACTTTTGATTGTAAATTTGGTTCTTTTTTCAGGCATTCTTCCAAAAATACTATATCTTGTTCAAAGTGAGCGATCGCCATTAGCGACGTGAGGAGATCGCTGCGAAAGGGTATAGGTAGTTCATGACGGCTACTTAAATCGGTTAATTTTCATGTGAACTTGGGCGATCGCTACAGCTATGATAAATATCTATCTTTTGGCACAGAAAAATTTTATTTTGATTTCATTTTTTGATGAAAAGCTATGGTTAGGGTAAAGGGTAAGACATTCCAGACTATGACACTGTCACTGTCAATTGACAAGCGATCGCTAAAAATATGTTAGTCAAGGGTAAAATTCTTTGGTTAAGGCTTTCTCGTCAGTTGCTTCGACCTAGACGCTTGGCTTTTGCGGAAGCTTGCCTAATTGGTCTCGTCTCTGGGCTAGCAGCAGTTTTTTTAGGACAGGCAGTAGACTGGGCAGGAGCATGGCGAGTGCATATTTCTTACCTGTGGCCTGCCTATTTGGTGTTACCTGGCATTGGCTTAATAGGGGGAATTCTAGCTGGTTGGCTAGTAGAGCGTTTCGCACCTGAAGCATCAGGTAGTGGAATGTCGGAAGTGAAGGCGGTATTGGCTCGCGTACCTATGCCGTTAAATCTGCGGATTGCTTTGGTCAAGCTAGTGAGCGCTACACTAGTGCTGGGTTCTGGAATACCCTTAGGACGAGAAGGGCCAACCGTGCAAATTGGGGCAGCTTTGGCAAATCAACTCAGTAATTGGGTTCCGACTTCACCAGAACATCGGCGGCAACTTATGGCCGCCGGAGCCGGCGCAGGGTTAGCCGCGGCTTTTAATGCACCCATCGCGGGTGTTTTGTTTGTAGTAGAAGAACTGCTGCAAGATGTGTCAGATATCACTCTTGGCACTGCTATTTTGGCTTCTTTCATCGCTTCAGTCATCTCTCGGCTCTATGGTAGTCACAGCCTCGATCTGAATCTGAATTTAGCTGTGACGCATACAACCTTCTTCGCTCAGGAAATCCCTTTTTATTTAATTTTGGGAGTGCTAGCTGGGTTATTGGGCATTTTGTTTAATAAAGGTATTATTGCCAGTTTGGCATTCAATCGCCGCATAATGTATTTGAGTTTACCCTGGCGTATTGGAATTGTTGGCTTAATCACTGGTGTTGTAATAGCTCTTTTGCCCTTGGCTTTTCGCAATAATGCCGGACTCAGGGAGATTGTGCTTACAGGTAGTGCTGACTGGTCATTTGCAGCGATCGCTTTTTTGGTGCAGTTTGCCCTAATTATTTTAACATACGGTTCTGGAGCGCCAGGGGGTTTACTAGTTCCGACCCTGGTTTTAGGAGCCGCTCTTGGCTATTTAGTAGGTGCTACCGAACATACTTTGCTAGGAATGAGTGCTGCCACAACTTATGCCCATGTGGGTATGGCTGCATTTTTTAGCGCCGTCTCCAAAGTACCAATTACAGCAGTCGTCATTGTCTTTGAGATGACAACGGATTTTAATCTGGTGCTACCGCTGATGATTGTGTCTGTAGTTGCCTATATAGTAGCGGAAAAGATTGACCGCAGGTCGCTCTACGATCTTTTACTAGAGTGGAAAGGCATTCACATTACAAAAGAACCAAGTACAGAGGGGTTTTTAGCACAATTAAATGCGGCAGATGTCATGCAACGGCGCGTGGAAACTCTCTCTAGCCAGATGAGTATTGATGAAGCAATGCAGGCCTTTTCCACCTCTCAGCATCGTAACTTTCCAGTTTTAACGAATGGAAAACTTGCTGGCATCGTTACTCAGAAAGATTTAGTAAGTATTGCCTCGCAACACTTAAACACAGATACAGTTATTAATGAGATTATGACACCAGAGCCAGTGACAGCAAGTCCAACAGCTACGCTGGCTCATGTACTGCATTTACTCAATCGCTATAACTTGAGCTGCTTGCCTGTTACAGAAGGTCGAAAGCTAGTAGGAATTATTACCCGCAGCGATATTATTCGCGTAGAAGCAGAGCGATTGAGTGGCAATACCCAACAGGTAAAACCAAAATCAGCGCCTTCTTATGTAATTTACCAAACTCGCGCTCCTGCCACAGGCAAAGGACGTTTACTAGTACCACTTTCCCATCCCCAGACAGCTCAGACTTTATTGGCAATGGCAGCTGCGATCGCCAGAGCTAACAATTATGAAATAGAATGCTTGCAAGTAGCGATCGTTCCATCTAACCGCATCCCATCTGAAACACCAGTACAAATCAGCAAAAGCCTTGAGCTTTTGCAACAAGCAATAGTGTTAGGAGAAGATTGGCGGATTCCAGTTCACACCCAAATTAGAGTTGCCCATAATGTCGCTGGAGCAATTCTAGAAACTGTGAAAGAGCGACACATCGACTTAGTGCTAATGGGTTGGAAAGGCAGCACGGCAACTCCTGGTAGAGTTTTCAGCCGAGTGGTAGATACTGTAATTCGCCAAGCGGCTTGTGATGTTGTCTTGGCTAAATTAGATGATAAAAGAGCGTTTGACCGTTGGTTGCTGCCAATGGCAGGCGGTCCTAATTCCAGACAAGCACTTAAGTTATTACCTGCTCTTGCTTCTCTAAGTACATCGCCAGAAATTAAGCTATGCCAAGTTTTCCAGCCTAGCGAATCCATGCCTAACACAACATTACTAGAAAACTCTGTCAGCTTTCTCCAACGCCGAGTTAAGGGTAAGGTGATAGCCACTCCAGTGCGTGCCAATTCTGTTCCTGAAGCTGTACTTGAGTGTGCCCAGCAAGACAAAAGTGATGTGATTGTTCTGGGGGCTAGCCGTGAAAGTTTACTCCAACAGGTGATTCAAGGAAATATTCCAGAAAATATTTCTCGCAAAAGTAATTGCACAGTAATTCTGGTCAAAACTTAATTCGCAGTTTCTTAGTTGCGTGCAGTCCAACTCAATTTGCAATCGAGTAAGCTGAAAAACATCCAAATTACATAATCGAATTAAATCAAACTTTATAGGAAGACACTCCATCTCAATTCAGAATAATAGAACAACTTTATTGCGATAAGTAGTCAGAGCAATTGAGCGCTTCTTTAGTTAAAGCAGTATCAGGATGTACCGTACACTTTAGATAATTGTTGTCGTTAAAGAATTGGCAGTTTTTACAAGGATGTTGCTTCAAATTGTTGATAGTTACTATGGCATTTTTAACTTCTACAACTTTACGGACTTGCGAAACTATCAAAACGACAACTGCCCAAACAATCATGAAGCAAACAGGAGCCAAAAATACTGCAACTAAAGGAATGTCTGCAAACTGCTGTTTCGTGTTATTTTTTGCTGCCTTAGATAGGTCAGCTTCAATCATGATGGATTGATTAACACTTTTTTGTGCGGATACGTAAAGTCGAAAAAGCTCCAAACTGTGCATTTTCACAAACTTTATTTAGTCAAACTTAGTTTTAATCAGGATTATTTAGTTTAAATATCACCAGCTACTAGCCAAAAAACACTGGTGTTACCAACTTATCTTTTGCTAAAACTTGCTTTTGTCTAATAATTTTTAGTAAATAACATTTTTCAGCCAACTTAATTACAGCTAAATCAATGCCAAGATAAGCACTATTAATTTGTATGAATAGCCGAAATAAGCTTGAATTAACAGTATGAGTATTTTTGAGCATAGATGATTTATTTAAATCTAACTAAATAGTATTTTAGATTTTATAGAAACTTAAATCTATGTTTAAAGATATATTTTGATAATAATAAAGTGCTATAAATTAAATAAACATCTGTTTATTTAGCTCAATAAACATTCTTTATCTAGATATAGATGCTAATCTAAACTTATTTCAGTACATAAATACTATTTTTGACTTAAACCCATACGAAGATGAGTGACCGTTTTTTTTTATAAAGGTTCACAGATTTCAAAATTTCATCAAGCTACGCTTACGTGTGAGTACCGAATCACATCTGTAATATTTGTGCTTAAGAGATAAAAATTATGATGTTAGAAGAAAAAAATTTCTGCTTTTGTACCTTAGCATTTGGAAAAAACTATCGGAGTTTAGCACTTTTATTAGCAAGAGATATAGAAAAATATTCGCCTAATACTTATTTTGTAATTTTAAGCGATCGCCCCAAGGAATTTAGCAAACAATCTAACGTTTTAGCCTTTAAACATAGACAAAATAGCGTGAAAATTTACCACGATAAACGATTTGTACTTGCCAAAGCATTATCTATGTTTCACTCTTGTATATATATTGATGCAGATATGCGAATTGTAGCACCAGTACCACAAAATATGAAATGGTTACAAGTTCCAGGAATAACAGCTAGGTCTTGTGAAATTATGCCAAAAAAGTATACTAAAGTTTTTGCAGGAACTGCCGACCACAAACTATATAAACAGTTTATAGTAACTGAGAAAGCGGCGCAAAAGTTAAGTTTAAAATTAGAAAAGGAAGAAGTAAAATTTATTTACGAATACTTATTCGCTATTACAAAAGATTCAGAAAAAGAACTCGAATTTCTCAAGCAATGGGAAATAATAGCACCTTATTTTGAATTAAACAGAGTTCATGATGGTGAAGGAAATGCCATAGGTTTAGCTGCTGCTAAGGCAGGTTTACAAGTTAGATGGAGTGAAATGGAAGGTATTTCCTTTTTTAAGGATAAAACTGAATTAATTAGAATTAAAAAAGGACAATCAAATATTCAAGATATGGCACTATATTTTGAGCAGCAAAAAATGTTGGAATACCCAAAAATATCAATTTTACAAAAATTTATATTTAAAATTTTTACTAATTTTAAATACTCATATAATCTATTGCGTTTAATAATAGTTACATTGCGTAATTTTGATTTTTATTACCAATAAAATAGATAATTTTACTATTGCTCGATGTCATGATTAAGATGGGACAAAGGAGTAATTAAAAAATTTGGTATTACCCCTTTCTCAATAAAGAACGTGATTTAAAGATAATCAACTGGAAATAAAATCATTTTTAATTTTACGCAATTGATTTTTAACTGTACCTAGCTGCCACCACTGACTTTTTTTTGCAGGTGTAGGAATAACAGCCGCAGGTAAAGCTGGATTAAGATTACGGTAATGTTCCCAAATTTCCCAGTAGGGACAACCCGGTTGAATGCGAATACCTGCCCAGTGAAGATATTGCAGAGGTTGATTAACGGCAGTATCAAATAATATATAGTTTTGTTGTTTAAAATGGGGACTTCCTGCCCAATTTCCTGGGGCTTTACCTTCTCTACGAACAATGTTAAAGCGGCGCGGAATCCGCTTGAGCAACATATAATTAATAATCGGTTGATCGGAAGTTTTTTCTGAAAAGTCAAAGTATTGAGGATGGGCAGCACACTCGGCAAAAGTTTCATACAAATCTTTTTCCGAGATTAAGTTTTTCTTTGAACCCCAAAAACCACCATTAAAAATATCCTTGATTTCAGCCTCCTCAAAAACTTTATCTTCTAAAACTTGGGGGCTAAAAACATTCTTGATCCCACCTAAATGTTGATAATCACAACAAATAAAATCAGATTCGGCTAGGTAGTTAAGATTGTCAATAATCTTTTCAAAGACAACAATATCAGTATCAATATATAAAAATTCATCAAATGGCCCAAACCAACAAGCCTGTTTGCGAAATTGATTTGGACGAGCAAAAAACTGTCCTCCAAAGGTTTCATGTAATTTTAAGGCGAGACGGTCAATAAATTCTAAGTCTTCGTATGTTTGCACGCCATAATATTTATTGAGTGTATCTGCTATAGCATGATAGTTGTCATCATAAGGAATCAAGATAATTGGTGTATTTTTGTCGTGCAATCGGATACTATTAAGTAGTGCGATCGCATGATCTGTCACCTTGTCATTGGCAATAATATAAATTCCGCGAGTCATTTTCTTAACCTCAACCTGTTAATCCTAATTTTTTTAAAATTCTTGTGCCTAAACTCGGAGGAGCATTATAAGCTTTCGGTTTAGTTACAAACTTTGGTCGTTTTTCTGGTTCGTGCAAATAACGATAATGTAAGAAGATATCTCGGTAGGGAAAATCAATATTCTCTCCATCACATACTCGGTTAAAAAGTTTGGAAGATAAACCAATATAGTGAAAATAAGTTAGTTGATTACCTTTGTCATATAAAATATGATTTCGCTCTTCAAAGTGAGTAGAAGTCACACAACATCCTGTTCTTTCAATTTCCGGAAGCTGACGAGCAAAATTAAAGTTAGAAATACCCGAACGCATTACCATGTAGTTGAGAATAGTTTGATCGGGAGCCATATCATAAAGAATCTCAGCCTCACCTTGAACTAGTTTCTCTAGTAAATATTTGCGATTGTCAGCATTAAATATAGCTTTACTCGAAGCATAAAATCCCGAACAAAATATTTCTTCTTGAAGGCTTTCTGGTGTAAATAATTCTGTTAATCTTGGTGAAGATATATTATAAACATGAGATAAATCTGTGTATTGAAAATCATACACTACCCAATCATTGTAATTTAATTGAGTAAAAATTTTATCTAAAGGACTCATTAATAAAGTATCAGCATCCATGTAAACAAAACGGTCAAAAGGGCCATCAAAAGCACCGTAACGCCTGTGAGTGCCAATTCGATAATATTTATCTTTACTTACTTGCAACCAATGGGTTTGAGCAGTAGGATGTGCATCCCAAATATTGCGAACAAACTCATCCCATTGTTGTATTGACTCCCGATTATCGTAAAGATGCACATTGGGACGGCGAAGAATTTCAGCAGTAATTTGTGCTGTATTATCATCATAAGGATAAATGCAAACGGGCATTGTTTGTCCATAAATTGCTTCTATACTATTAAGAAGCGCAATGAGTTGGTCGTAAACTCGGTCGTTAGCAAGGGTACAAATACCATCCATATGTAAATTAAATGTAATTTGCCAGTTGAAAACATGTATATCTGAAAAATGAAACTAAGAGAAGCTACTAACAAATTCTGATAACCAGTTGAGCAAATTTAATTTATGTAGAATAATTTGTCTAGCTTCAGCGATCGCATCTTTAGCAGCATACCAAGCATCAGGAGTAGCAGTTATTTCTTTGATGTAAGCAATACCTTTTTCATCTAAACTGGGCAAGCGTAAAAAACTACCTGTCGGTAATAATTTATCTGCCGCTGGGCCACCATAATAAATTGGTAAACACCATGCCAACAAAGCATCCCATAACTTCTCACTCACATACCAATTATTGTCAGCATAATTTTCAATTGCCAGATTGTAATAGTAAGGGGCCATCCCATACCATTTATTACCCAATTCACCAGATGATTTTGCCCACGAAGGCAAGCCACGCCCATACAAATCAAACTTGATATTACTAGATTGCAAAGACTGTAAAAAATCTAATCTCTGGCGATGATTTGTTGTACGGCTAATTCCTGAAGTAATCCAACTGCAAGGGTTAACTTTTTCAGGTGGTGGCATTTCGTTTAGTTCCCGAAATGAATTAGCATGATACCAAATCGCAGGCATATAGTCGGGAATAGGAGCAAAATCATCGGGGCCAGAAATATAACCGCAATAATTTTGTGCTTCTTGATAATTGTGTTTGTTTCTTTCAATTATCTCATTTAGTGGTGGTTCTCTTAAAAGATAAATTATCTTTTCTTGAGGAACATTTTTGAGGAGAGATTTAATATTTAATTCTGCTTGTTTTGGCTGGCGATTTAAGCTATGTAACCAGGATTTATGCTGACGCAGTTCGGGAAAATCGAACTGATACATCAAAAGAAAATCTGGGTTTGGTGAAAGTGGCTGAATTTGGATATTCTTCCAAACACCAAATTGATTCGGGCTTTGTTGCCACAGCCAATCGCCTCTTGTTTCAAGACCTTTATAGCTGCTAATCATCCCAACGGTTTTTATATTCATTTTATTTAACTGTTAGTTGTTATTTATATAGTTATTCTCTTCGTATCCTGGGAATTTCTATCTCAAACGCCCAAATTTATCATCATTTATGCTATGAGTGCAGGACGTAAAGATTCATCAACGTAGCTGAGAATCTTGGCTGCTCGATTTTCCCAAGAAAATTGTTTAACAAATTCGATAATTTCTAAATAACCATCTATTTTTCTCGGATAAGTTTCTAAAACTCGCTTGAGAGATTCCGCGAATTTAATGGGATTATCTGGTTCGCACCAAGCTGCGATCGCTTGTGTATTGTTAAACTCTTTTAATGAGGGAATTTCTGTGGCAACAATGGGAGTTCCAGAGGCGAAGTAGTCAAATAGTTTTAGCGGCGATGTGAAGGTTGCTGCTTGTCCGGAACAATGAGGGTGAGCTAAAATATCTGCTGCTTGCAGTAAAGATGCTAACTCATCATGCAATACGTAGCCTAAAAATATAATATTATTGACCTGCTTTTCTTTTGCTAATTGTTGATAATGTTCTACTTCTTTTGGTTTACCACCTGCACAGGCAAATTGCACATTTGGCATTTCTTTAGCAACTTCAATTAGAATATCAATGCCTTTAAATTTTTGTAGCGCTCCCGCATATACTACTAAGTGGGATTGTCCATTTTTCAGGAGTTTCTCGCGCCACGCTGCTGCTTTTTCTGGCTGTCTCAGCATAAACAAGCGATTGAAACCATTGTGTAGTCTAATCGTTTTTTCTGGTGGCATCCCATTGTTAATCATACTTTCGCGGATAGGATCTACGACTGTGACGGCAATTTGAAACAGCGGACTTTTAACGATTTCGGGTTCAAATTTTTTATCTTCATGGTGATGATGTTCGTAAATTGCCGCAATGCCATTTTTAATTGCGGCTTTGATTAAATTCCAATTGCGACTATGAACGAGTTTAGTAGTGGGAAATATATGGAAAGGAAAATAATATTTGGCGGCGATGGTATTAGAGTTAGTAAATTTACTATCGAAATAATCGATAGGCCAAGGCATGGGTAAAGGAGCAACTTTTAATTTGTGATGCAAGTTGTAGTATTTTACTAGGTTTTCTGGTGCTTCTCTCGGTTGAAAAGGACGAGCTAAATTAACTGGATTAATAGTTCCTAATCCTTTATCGGGATATACTAAAACAGTCGAATAACCCAAATTAGCTGCTCCATTGGCTGCGTTGGTAAATTGTACTAGGTGAGCTTCTGGTTTGGGTAACTCTGATTGAATAAAGAAAATATAGTCTTTTTTTAAACTAGCATTGTTCATTCTTTTCTAAGTGAATATTGTTTTCAAATTCTTTTAATTTATCGAGTAAATTAATAGCAGAATCATAGGCTTTTGCTATTAATTGATTATTGTCTTCTGGTGTGTCGGTTACATTGTCAGTTAAAGAGCGGAGAATTCCCAATATCAGATTTAGACGAGCGCGGAATTCTTCAGAGATATGAGTAAAAGTTTTATATTGAGTAGTGACACTATTATTTTCTTGGGAAAATGATAAAAATTTGCCTTTGAGTTGGAGGCTGAAAATATCATCAAAAACATCAATTGTGGTGAGAATTCTTAAAGCTGATGTATGAGATTGTTCAATTAATTCCTGCCGCTCTTGGGAATCCTCTACCATATCATCTAGTAGTAAGAGTAGGAAACCAAGCATTGAGTTCAGCTGCGTCCGAATTTCATGAGAAACGCGGACTAAGCTTTGATGTTGTTTATTAGCAGTTTCCGCTCGTTCGCTAAATTGCATTGAATAGAGACGTGAGTAGTAACCACCTTTTTGTAAAAGTTCTTCATGGTTTCCTACCTCTACTACGCGCCCTTGGTCTAACACAGCAATTTGGTCGGCTTTTTGGACTGTAGAAAGGCGGTGAGCAATTACTAAGGTGGTGCGATCGCGGCTGAGGTCATCAAGTGCAGCTTGCACCAACCGTTCCGACACAGTATCTAATGCACTGGTAGCTTCATCAAGAATCAGAATTTCGGGATTTTGTAATAATGCACGCGCGATCGCTAATCGTTGTCTTTGTCCGCCAGATAACATCACGCCGCGATCGCCAATTAAAGTGTCAAATCCTTGGGGCAATTTGCTGATAAACTCGTAGGCATTTGCTCGTTTGGCTGCTGAAAGAATTTCATCTTTAGTAGCTTCCGGTCGTCCATAGGCAATGTTATTCCCCACCGTATCGTTAAACAAAAAAGTGTCTTGACTAACAATTCCCATCTTGCTACGCACAGATGCAATATCGAAGTCACGCAAATCCTTCCCGTCGATGGTAATGCGCCCAGATAAGGGGTCATAAAATCTCGGTAAGAGGTCTGCAAGGGTTGATTTTCCTGCACCAGAACCACCGACTAAAGCCAAAGTCGTACCACGAGGTAAATATAAATCCACATCTTTTAGTACCAACTTTTCATGATCGGGGTAAGCAAAGGAAAGAAAATCAAAATGCACTCCTTGCTCTAATTTTGTATAGGGAATCTCACCCTTGGACATCAATGGCTTATCATCCCGATTTAAAAACTCTGTCACCATCGCCACACTAGCGGAGGTACTGGCAAAGCTACTACGAATAGTATTTAACTGAGACACCAAGGGTAGCAGTCGCAATAATATTAATAAATACGTAAGTAATACAGTTGAAAGCGAAGCAACTTGATTGGCAAAAAAAGTTTTACTCAGAAAAACAATCAGGAGTAAAGCTGTAATTCCCATCACCTCGCTCAAAGGTGCGATCGCTTCTGAATTAATCTGAGATTCAAAATCTGCTTGTTCGCGGGCACGAATTAACTCATGAACTTTTTGATATTCCCTTACTTCATTTCCCGTTGCTTTGACTAGTCGAATGCCATTTAAGAGTTCGAGCATCGCAACTGAATACGCTTTAGACATCTCACTCAGTTGCTTGCCAAATTTTTTAGAACGAGCAATGGTATATTGATTTACTATCGTCACTAAAGATAGCAAAAACGTCGCAGCTATAGTTAACTGCCAAGAAATTGATAGCAACAAACCGACGAAGACTAAAATTGTAATTCCGAGAATGACTAACTTTACTGTATTACCAATAGCAGTTGCTGCCCGACCAATTTCTCCTCCTAGACGGTTGATTAAATCGCCAACTTTCATCTTGGCATAATAATCTATGTCTATTTCTAGTAATAACTTTAATCCCGCTTCTCGCATATCTGCCGTCAGCCTGCGAGTTAGAGAACTAGATGCTAACGCGCTAGTATAAGTAGCTAAATTTTTTAAGGAAATAGTAAATATAATCGCCCCAGCCATTACCCCGATGCGGTAATTATCTGGAATATCTTCAAAAGGAGCCATAATTCCTTTAAGAATCCCAGGGGCTTTAGTTAAATCTACCTCTTGTCCCACAATTTTTAAGATTACTGGCACAATTAGAGCTGTACTTACACCATTAAATAAAGCTCCAGAAAATCCCAACGCTATCGTCAGAAGAATCAAACCTGGATAGGGTTTTGCAAATCTTAATAGTAGTTTACTGGTAGACATTGGGTATTTGCATCGCAATTCATTATATTATTAACATTATTCATCAATTTATAGCTACATCAGACTATCCTCAAATAGATAAGAATAAATAATCATATTCTGGCTATTGTGATGAAAGTATACTTATCAGCTATTTCAGATTATTCTCAATAGCTTTCTATTATTTAAATTTCACATTTGCTATCATTAAAACAAAGAGTCTACAACCGAGTAATTACCGACTTAAGAGTAGAAGCCATCGCTTCTATACTATATTTGTCGATACATCTTTGCCTTGCTTTCATGCCTCTTGCGTTCGCTAAATCTAAATCCTGAAAGATCGACTGTATTTGCTCGGCAATTTGTTCTGGACAAGCAGGTTCAACTAAATAACCAGTGTCGCCTAAAATTTCGGGAATATCTCCTACACGCGTCGATAATACAGGTTTAGCCATTGCCATTCCATCTGTCAATTTAAGAGGAAATTGAGCGCGAGTTTCGGGAGTATCTCGCTGTGGAACAACAATAATGTGAGCAGCAGCAACCACATCAGGCATTACGTCAGCTGGATAATTAGGCAGTTTAATAATCCAGCGTCCCCATTGCTGTTGAAGTTGTTCGTCATAATTATCATAGGGACTGCCACCAACAATCACCAGTTTTAAGTCTGGCTGATTAATTTTATCTAATGCTATAAGAACATCCTCTAGACCTTTATAAGGTCTTGGCGCACCAGGAAACATCAAAACTCGATATTCTGATAAACCATAGCGACTTCTACTTTCTTCAGGATTATATCGAGCAGGATCGAATAAAAAAGTATCCTTGCCGTTAGGAACAGATATACCTCCAAAACGCTGCTGTAAAAAGCTAGTATGTACCGTCACTGCATTAGCTTTGCTCACCAAATTTTCCATTAATTTTAAATACAACGGATGATGAGGTAATCTCAACGCGCCGTCTTTTTTCAGTAAATCTTTTGCTAGCTGTTTGAGTTGAGGACGATAATGCCATTTATCCCCTCCATGCCAGCTAAGTTCCCAGTCGTCTATATCTAAAATTACTGGTTTTTTGCTGTAAAGTTTTTTGAGAAGTGCTACACCAAAACTAGCTGGTTGAGGTTTAATTGCATAAATAATATCTCCATCGATAAGTTTTAAAATTTTTCTAATAGACTGAATAAAATTTGGATAGTTTGAGCCTGCTATAGTATGTATTTTAGCTTCAGGAGGAATAGCTTTATACAACTCCTTACCAAAGAGAAAACCGAGTATTTCTACTTCATATCCCAACCGATTTAAGGCAGTTTGTAACAAAGATGCACGAATGAAACCATCATTGGTAGATAAATTCCAGACGAGTAGCGATACCTTAACTTTATCTTTCATGATCGCCAGTTTTCCTACTTATAAATCATTTCGTGCGCCAGGGATTTGTGACTTGATTTGGTAAAAATACTTGAGCAAACCGATCGAATATTCTTGTATACAAAGAACGAGTAATGTTTTTGGCGTACTGAGGTCTGTAAGGATAAGTACAATGTAGCACTTTAATTTCTTCAGTGATATTGTAAGTATCCTTCCACTTACTGAGATAATTATAAGCGGGTGATAGTATTTTCATCTTTGGTTTGACCGAAGCGATCGCCGAAGCAAACGCTCCTTGGTCTTTTAGCAGTAATTTATCCTGATTATTTTTGACAATCTCAAAATAACGTTTGAATTCGTCAAAAAATATCTTGGTTGTCTCTGTTTTCCGAAAAGCCATAAAACCGCCGTTATACTGCACGCTATCTTCTTGCAGTGGTAAACCTACAGATTGGAGAATCGGCAAAACATCTGGCAACATATCCTGTTGCTTTCCCCGCAACAAATTTGTAGCTTTAGGAATACTAGGTTGTACATCCTCAGTTAACAGAAAATCATATTCATCTAAATAGTCAAATACATCATTAATATTCGACAGTAAGCAAATATCCGAATCTAAATAGATCGTTTTATCAAATTCAGAAGCATTATATAGAGCTAATTTAGCTTGCCGTGATGCTAAAACAGTATTTGTATCTGCGGGTGCGGGTTTTAAAATTACATTTTTGAATACTTTGAGAAAAGGATAGAGTATTTTAGGAACGCGGTCAATTAAAATAATAATCGGTTCTTGATGAAATTTCCTAATAGCTGCTAAAAAATGGATACAATCTTGAAAAGAGTAAAGTCCTGTCAAAATTGTAATAAATCCTCTAGTTTTTATTGTCATAAATTGTTTTGATAAATTTTCTCGCTTAATTTATTTTTAAAATCTATGTTTGAATATTAATCCTAAATATATTTGCTATTATATATAAGTGTGTAATTTAAAAAAAACAAGTATAGTTGTATGTAATGTTTTTTGTTAGATACAAAGCAGTTAAAAGCAAAAAATAAAATGGTTGTAATAACAACGTTTTTATCTATTTTTTCACGATAAAATAACAAAATAAATTTAACTTTTGATTTGCTTGACTTCCCAGAGAAATTTTACTGATAAATCAAGATTGTTTTTATAAAAAATTAGCATAATATAAGTAAAAATACGGTTGTATATTATCATAGCTAATGCGTTCTGACAGTTATAATAAACGAAATATCAATATTTGACATAACTTGATGTATGTAACCCGGTTACTTACTAGAGTTATGGATGCAAATAAATACCAAAAATGGACATTTAAGGGAGGCAGAGAAAATGCGGATATTCCGTCTTGAGGCACTCTCAGACAACTATATCTTCTTGTTGCACGAACCCAAACAAAATATTGCCGCTGTTGTCGATCCAGCTGAGGCCGAACCAGTATTAAACAAACTTGCAGAACTTAAAGCAGAGTTAGTCGCAATTTTTAATACGCACCATCATAATGACCACGTAGGCGGTAACAAAAAGTTAATCCAACACTTCCCAAAAGTGATAGTTTATGGTGGAGCCGAGGATCGCGGCAGAATTCCCGGACAGCAGGTGTTTTTACAACAAGGCGATCGCGTTGAGTTTGGCGATCGCGTAGCTAATGTTATCTTTGTACCCGGACACACCCGCGCTCACATTGCTTATTACTTTCCTCCTACCCTATCCAGCGAACCAGGGGAATTATTCTGTGGCGATACCTTATTTGCTGGCGGTTGCGGTCGTCTGTTTGAAGGTACACCTACTCAAATGGTAGATTCTCTAAATAAACTGCGCTCTTTACCAGATGATACCCATGTTTGGTGCGCTCACGAATATACTTTAAACAATTTGCGATTTGCCCTCACTGTAGATAGTGAAAATACGGAGTTACAAAGGCGCTTCAATGAAGTCAAAGTCCTCCGCAGCCGAGGAGAAGCTACCGTTCCCTCGCTGCTGGCTGTCGAGAAGCGCACCAATCCATTTTTACGCTGGGAGCAACCATCATTACAATCATCTGCCAAGAGTAACGATCCAGTGCAAACATTTGCCCGTATACGGGGAATGAAAGACAAATTTTAGTCATAGGGTAGTCCCAATGAAAACTTACCGGAGAAAATTTTTAAAAAGAGCAGGATATACAACTCTTTCTAGTTTATTAATGATGGGGTGTTTCCAAAAAGAAAAGGAAAAAGATAACCATAGCATGGATGCTGCTATGGCAAATTATAAAAATATAAATACGAGTTCTCCCCTTCGGCAATTAGCTGCCACAAAAGGAAAACTCTATGGTACGGCAATTTCTAGCGAATTTTTGCAAAAAGAGCCGGATTACGCTAAATTAATAGCTCGTGAATGTTCGATCGTCACACCTAATGGCGAATTAAAATGGAACGCCACTGAACCGCAACCAGGAAATTTTACTTTTGAATTGGCAGATGCGATCGCAGATTTCTGCCAAAAGCATAATATTGCATTGCATGGGCATACTCTTTTCTGGCACATAGGAAACCCAGATTGGGTTTCTTACCCGCCTACTCTCAAGATACTCGAACGGCATGTTAAGGGTGTAATGGGACATTATCGTAATAGCCCAGTTTTAAAGTCTTGGGATATTGCTAATGAAATTATTGCTGACAGCGAACAGGAAACTGACAACCCCTATGGTTTGCGTAAAGGGGTAAAACCAGAATTGATTCGAGACTTATTTTTAATTGCGGCTTCAGTTGATAGCAGCAAGGAATTTTACCTCAATGATTTTGCCATTGAAGGTGCTACATGGAAATCGGCGCATTTCTTAAAAATGGTGGAATATCTTAAGAATAGTGGGGTTAAAATTGACAGGGCAGGTATCCAATCACATTTATGGTTTTCTACGAACTATCCTTTTGACGAAAAAGGATTTAGCAACGTCTTAAAACGGCTTAAAGACCTTGAAGTTAAACCAGTAATTACTGAATTAGATATTATTATTGATACCCCACTGCCCAATAGTATCCAAAAGCTCGATCGAATGGTTGCTAACAGTTACAAGCAATATCTTGACCTGTGCTTTGCAGCTGGAGTTGATACTGTAATTACATGGGGACTTAGCGATCGCCATACCTGGATACGTCATCCTGACTGGATGCCAAAAAAATTTAAGGACAATCCAGCCTTCCATAAATTTCTGCGTCCACTTCCCTTCGATGAGAATCTGCAACCTAAACTTGCTCGTAATGCTATTGCACAGGCTTTACAGCAAGCAACTCCTTCAGTAAGAAGAAAATAACACTAATTACGAATTTTGCAAAGTTGGTTTGAATCCTCGCATTTTTAGGAAAAACCAACCTATTAAGCTATTTACTAGCGATCGTATCTACTAAGTTACACTGCTTAGACTCAGTTGAATAACTTAGGGAAGGCAGCATGTAGATGACTTCACCTAAGTCAATTTCATAAACTAATTATCTCCCTAAAACTCAACTGGTAACCGTAGCATGATTTTTGTAACCTTATTGGTTTGGGGTAGGCTGTAATCAATGCGCGCCTGTCTTTTGTAGAACAACTTTAACAGTTTGCAACAAAATTTTTAAATCAAGCCATATCGACCAATTTTCAATGTAATCCATATCTAATTTGAATGCGTCTTCAAAATTGTCAATGTTTGAACGTCCGGAAACCTGCCACAAGCCAGTAATACCAGGCAGAACTTCTTGGCGAATAAAATGGTTGGTTTTAAACTTCTTGACATCGCGGATAGGTAAAGGACGAGGCCCGACGAGGCTCATTTCTCCAAGAAAAACATTAAACAATTGTGGCAATTCATCCAAACTGTAAAGGCGCAAGTATTTACCAACTTTAGTAATGCGAGGGTCATCTTTCATTTTAAAAAAGACACCATCTTTCATCTCATTTTTAGCTTCTAAAGAAGCTTGGATTTTTTCAGCATTTGTAACCATTGTCCGGAATTTCCAAATTTGGAATTCTTTACCATGTAATCCAATTCGTTTTTGTCTAAAAAATATCGGCCCGCGAGAATCTAACTTAATTATGAGAGCGATCGCCAAGTATACAGGTAAAAGTAGGAAAATCAAAGTAATGGAAAAACACAGATCGAAAAATCGCTTCATCCAAAAATCACCACCAACAATGATTGGCGCAGGGATTGTTGGATAAAAAACTTCTCCAATCATGTCAAAGGTAGATTTAGGAAGAGAAAATTCGCTCATTGTTGGCAGCATCCGAAGCGTAATTCCAGCATTATAAAAATGCCAACAAAGGAATAAACGATTTTTGATTGTATCCCAAGAGACAAAAACTTCATCTACATTTTGACTGCGAAGGTATTCAAAAGTCGTTTCTCTATTACCCAAATCTAGACATCTAGAGTTTGCGTAACCTTGAATTGCAAAGTAATTCTGTCGTTCCAACAGCTTTATATAATAAGGTTCTTTTTCTTGCTCGTCAGCAATGATAAAAATTCTATGCCGTACTGCACCTCTTTGACGTACAAAGTTAGTAAACAAGTTAAATAAATAACGAACACTACAGATGAAAACTATAGACAGCAACCAATATATGAGATAACTTGAGTACGAAATATGGCTATTTGGTTTATAAAGAAAGTCTATAAATAACAAAAGTAGAGATGATAAAGAAATTGCTTTAACAACACCTAAATAATTACGGCGATGAATACCTGCTTTATAAAGGTTTGTTGTTTGAAAGATAGCAATTGTTAAGCTGACATTTAGCAGCACAAATGATGAATTTTGTATTGAGAAAAAATCAAATGGCGTACCATATAAAATTGCTAAATTCCATGCAGAGCTTATAAA
Source organism: Dendronalium phyllosphericum CENA369 (assembly GCF_016056275.1). Taxonomy (GTDB): domain Bacteria; phylum Cyanobacteriota; class Cyanobacteriia; order Cyanobacteriales; family Nostocaceae; genus Dendronalium; species Dendronalium phyllosphericum. The sequence continues at coordinate 38,737 of NZ_JAECZA010000022.1, forward strand.
TATTGCGTCTAGAAAAATAAGTGTTACTACACGCATTAATCGGATAAACAATCCTCTCTGTATGCTTAAATTTTTCGCTGAACGTAAATCAGGTTTAAAACTTGCTATCGAAATGTTGCTGTAAACCATAATTATGTGACCTCCCAATGTCAATAAGAATAAAATCTGTTCGTAACAGTATAGTTAGGATGAAAATGAACGCGAAAACATACCAGACGTAATGTGTGGATATACGTCAAGTAAATTTTTTATAAACAATTAAAAGCCTGAAAAAATTGATATTTACATATAGTTAAGCTTTTTAGCCAATCAAATAATTTTGCTGTAGCGTTGACTTTTATATGCAAACTTCAATATCATCTTCACAAAGATTAAAGTTGATATAATGTACTGAATATTAAAAATTAAGCCTTAAAAATAGCAGTTTATTACTTCGATTGAGTTTGCAAACTCCAAATTTCTTGTAGTAATAAAGTGCATACAAACCAAGGCTCAAGTAAATAACGTTTCCATAGTCTTTTCGGTTCGCTTAACAACCGATACAACCATTCCAAACCCAATTTTCCCATCCAGCGGGGAGGAGTGGGTATTGCTCCTGCAACATAGTCAATGCAAGCTCCACTAGGTAAGATAGCATTGGTGTGGATATGTTCGAGATTTTTATAAATCCAATGTTCTTGACGTGGCATACCCATCCCCACCATTAATACATGGGGTTTGTAAGCATTAATTGCAGCTAGAACAGCAAGATTCTCTTGACTATCTTTACCCATATCAAAGTAGCCATGAGCGCAAGCAATTTGTAAACCAGGAAACTTCTGGCGCAAAATACTCGCTCCTTGTTCAGCAACTCCTGGCTTTGAACCTAAATAGAATACACGCCAGTTTTTATTAGCTGCTTCCATCATCAGAGGCCATATCCAGTCGGCATAGGTTACTCTTTGTTCTCGTTTTATGGGAAAACCTAACAGTTTTCCAAGTAACACCAAAGGCATACCATCAATATGTATATATTCTGCTTTTTCATAAAAAGCTTGCATTTTTGGATCTTTATGAAAGAGATAAAGACTATGCAAATTGTGATTAGCAATAATCCATTTCTTATTTCGCTCAATGGATTCTTCAATCAATAAATTCAACTCAGGAATCGAGAGTGCATTGACTTGAACTCCAAGAAGTTTATAAGAAGATCGCTTCTTCATGACTTAATTTTTCTTTTGGAAGTATGAAAGTTCTCACAGCAAAGCTGAATTTTTTCTTGTAAGGTTAGTTTAACATTAAACCCCGTAAATACACTAATTTGTTTTGGTTAAGTTTTTTTGGCGTTACGTAAAGATAACTAGGACTTACTTGCTTTCATCAGTATTTTTGCGATACTATGTGATTTAGCATCCCAAGAATATTTTTCTCTAACTAAGGTATATCCTGTATCTACCAAGAATTGATATTTATCAATATTTGAGGCTGCATCCAGCACTGTATCAGCTACTTCTTTACTAGAGTACCCTGTTATTAACAGATGTTCTAAGTGGCGAAATTCTTCTAAACCTCGCAAACCTTCTGGTGTTGATACAACTAAATTTTTACTAGCGAAATAATCTAATGCTTTATTGCGAGCGCCACCTGCTACTGCTTGCTTGGAAAATGGCAGTAAAGCAATGTCTGCATATTTCAGATGGGCAACAAAATCCTCTCGGTGAGACAAAAAACCCAAAAAAGAGATGTTAGAAGGAATTGGTTCTGAAATATCGCTACTATCCCTACCTATGACGACAAAATGTACTTTTTCCTGATGGCTTTTTAGGTGGTTAGCAACCTCAAGAGTCATTGATACTGACATATCATTAGTTGGAAATTGAAATGTTTTCGGAGCAATCAGAACTACTACTTTCGCAGGTCTGAATGCTTGATATGGGTCTTTATCCAAATGAGAGTCAATATTTATAAAATCTTCTGCCACTCCATTCCCAACGCAATAAATCTGCTGCGGAGTTTTACCATACCACTCGGAAATTAGTTTAGGTGTTGATTCACCTGCTGCAATAATCGGACTACCAGAGAATATCAAAATTCCCTGAGCTATATATGTTTTAATACATTGGGCAAACTCTTTGAAAGGATTAGCAACTGAAAACAAGCGCGTCCAGTATTCATACGCTGAAAAAGTATGAAAGTCTAATACAAGAGAGCAATTACTATGTTTTTTAAGCTTATATTTGTATGAGATTAAAGCAGCTAATCCAGGTAAGGTTTCTTGAGCATAGATGATATCTGGACAAAACTCATCAATGCACTTTTGTATATTTTGAATATATGACTTTAGGCTTCTTGAACCAATAGAAATAGATGAGGCATAATTAACAGATGAACAATCTAAGCCTAACTGACAGACTTCAAAGTATTTAGTAAGATACTGACCCAGATAAAAAGGCCTAGTAAAAGCACCAAATGGTTGACTGGAATCGAGGGTTGAGACAATTAGTAAGCGTTTACCCATAAAATTAATAATTGTTGATATTTTCAATATTTAGCTAGTTAATTTCTGAAACTGCAAGAAATGCAGTTTATTAGAATAGTTATGAGTAATCCAAAATTCATTAGCTCTATGTAGTCCTGATTCAAAGTAGGCTCCCAAAGCATTGAAAGCCTTGTCCTACAATTATTCAAATTAGAACTGCAAACTTGGCGAATGACTTTTGAGAAAGTATCTATCAAAGTTTTAAGTTTCTTTTGTTGCTATCCTCAGCAAATGTTGGAGATGATGCCAAATTTTTGTAACCAATAGTTGCTCTGATATAAGGTAAAAACCAGTAAAATATCCAGAATGGGCCAGAGTGTCTGCTACAAAATACAGTCCAGGATTTTAATGGAAATCCTTTGATGTGCAATACCTTTTTCCAGCGTTCTAATATATTTAAATTGGTATCTACCCAACTATTACGGATAGAATTTTTGCTACAAGTGCCTATATATCCAGGAGCTATCCATATTTGACAACCTAATTTATGCGCTCTAAGCGCATAATCTAAATCTCCTAAGCTATGAACAAAGGCTGTATCAATATTGCCAACTTTTGCGACGACGCTTTTAGGAATTAATACGCAGTTACCATACATAGCATCGCATTTTTGGACAACCGAACTTGGTTCTAGAAATTCAAATTTGTTAGAATACCACTTTTTAGATTTTAATGCTCCTCCATAGGTTGCTTTTCCCGTAATTGGATCTTTAGTTGAACCTACTACAATTGAATTGGGATAACCTTCTTCACTCAAATTTTGATAAATATGCAATAATTTATTTAAAGCATTGGCTTCTAAAAAAGTATCGTCATTCAACCATAAATAATAATCGTATTGATTTTTTATCGCTTCACCAAAGGCGAGATGCATCCCACCAACCCAGAATAAGTTGCCATTACCCTGAATAATTTTTACCTCTGGATATTGTGCTTTAACAGCTTCTGCCGTCCCATCAAAACTACCATCATCAGTTAAATAAACATCGAACTGATTTTTTTGCTGATATAAAGCTTGTAAACAAGCAATAGTTGTATCGCGCCTGTTATGACAGGTCATAATTACGGCTAGGTTAGCTTGCTTCATTTCGTTGACCTCAGACAATTTTTATAAAAGTACTGATGAAATAATAGACTTTGACATCATTTGTATCGTTTATTGATTTTTCAAAGTTTAGCCATTTTTTCAATCCAACTACTTAAGTTAATATCTAAATTAAAATTTCGGAGTTTTTGTTCCATTCTTCTGATTGCTAACATATAACGATGCATAACTGATGTTCGAGGCATATTCAGTCTGACAACTTCTTTAGATAACCATTGATATCTATCTGAATTAATGTTGAAATTTTTTAATTTTTTGATTTGTGCATTCCAATCGTTGTAGAAAAATAAGTTAAAATAATGAATAGATATAATATCATCCCAATATCTCATTCGTAGTTTGTTTGATAAACGGTTATGTAAAGGTAAGGGATAACTATAATTAGGAGAAAAGTGTTCGACATTTTCTTCCAAAGCACATAAAGTTACAGATAAAACAGACTGCTCAACAAAATAAATACCTTGGGGAGGAGTGATATCAAGGCGCATTATTTTTTCAAAATTCTTTTTCCAAGCTGTAAATATACCCGCACTCCTTCTCACAGCAATTAATCCAGAATTCCAGTAAGCTCTAATTCTTTTATTACCTATTGGTGTGTCAACAAACACCTCACGCTTAACATCTAGAACTTCATATAGTTTTTGCCAGTACCATTCTTGAGGATCTCCCAAACCTGTAGAACCAATTCCCTGTCCATACTCAGGACGCATCCGAACGTTACAATTTTCTGGCAATAAGAATTCTTTTGGCTCAGAGAAAAAACACTTGTCACTATCTAAAAAAACTAAGATTTCTGCATCAATATTTTGTTCTGCATAGGCACAAACTAAAGGCTTATTTGCTAAATAATATTCATGAAATTCTCGATTTATGGGAATTTGTTGATGAGTTACCTGTAAGGTCTCAAATGCTTGTTGGGTTTGTTTTGCTATTGGTTCACCGGCCCTAGGATGAAAACTATATATCGGTGTATTTTTTAATTTGCCGCAGAATTTACGAATACTTTCTGCAAGCATTAATGATTGACCTTCTAAACGACCAGGTTCTGTACAAATTACAAAAGCTATAGGTATTGACATAAAAAGTATTTACAAGGTAAATTATTGAATTAATATTTCCTGAAACAAAGCTGAATAACGACGTGCTTGAAGTTCTAAAGTGAATTCTCTTTCTGCTTTTTCTCGAGCATAAAATGACAGTTTTTGCAGTCTCTGTTCATTTTCAAGTGCCCAGGTAATTCCTTTGACAAAATCTTTAACTTCATAAGGTTTAGCTAAATAGCCATTCTGCTGATGGTCTACAATATCTTTTAGACCAGTAGAATTAAATGCAACAACTGGAGTACCACAAGCAAGGGATTCAGAAGCTGTTTGTCCAAAAGATTCTTGCAGAGACGGTACAAGCATCAAATCAACTGCTGAGTAAACAGTTGCTAAGGATATATCATCATGGAAGTGACCTAAGTAGTGTGTTTTGAAGCCTAATTCAGGTGAATTTTCGGTTTGAGATGCTCCAAAAATCACCACTTCCAAATCATCCTTCCAACCAGACTGACTTAACTCTTGGAGAGCTGGTACCAATAGATGAAACCCTTTATTTTTATCACTCGTTGCTTGTATTGCTCCAAAGAGAATCAGCTTCTTGTCTTGGGGTAGATTAAGCGCTTCGCGTGCAAAATGTTGATTAATGGGTCGATATTTTTGACTATCCAATCCGTGGGGAATTACCTCGATTCGCAAATTCTGGAACAAAGTACTAGAACGAGCGCACTGTGCTAACCAATGACTTGGTGAAACCAAAGTTAAATTTAAATTTTTCCAAGCTTTTAGTTTGCGTTGCCATACCCAACGAGATAAATCCCATTCATTGCTGCTGTTAAGTTGAGGACAAGCCCCACAGGATACTTTGTAGCGATCGCATTCTCCAGTAACGTGACATCCTCCAGTAAAACCCCACATATCATGGAGAGTCCAAACTAGAGGGCGCTTTAGTTTGGTGAATGTTTCTATTTGCATGAAACCTGCACTAATCCAATGCAAATTGATGATATCCGGATTAATCTGAGCGACTTTAGGAATAACTCTATCTGGCAACCATTGAATAAAAAATGGCGTATTTTGCTTTTGACGATAAAACTTTAATGGTAAAGCTTCTAATGTCAACTTTGCTTTGGCGATGCCTTGAAATAGTCTGATTTCAGGTGCAATTACTGTTCGATCGTTACTATATTTTTCATGGACTAGCATTTGTGACTGTAGTCCTATATCCCGTAACCCTGTGTGCAACCGATAAGCAGCCCTCGCTGCACCTCCACCAATATCATGCGTACTAAGATGTAAAATTTTCATTTTTTTTAACCTCTCGATCGCTAAAATTAGTTCCGATTGCCATCAAAGCTAATCCATCAGGTCTAGTTTGACGATTTCGTTGATAATCAAGAGTCAGAGATAGATAAGTTGTGACATACATCAACCAATTCCAACTGGGAGTTAATAATCTGGCTTCTGAAAAGTTTACAATGACGATGATAATTAGCATCTGCATTGGCCAATAATCTTCTGGCTTTTTTGCCACTGAAACAATCCGCATCAGTGCCATCACAAAAAATCTCATAAAACCTGCGGCAAAAATCCCAAAACCTAATAATCCTAGTTCCAACAATAGTTCTAAAAAACCATTATGAGCATTACTTGCCCATTCGTACGTAGCTCTCACATTAGAAGCAGCAGCACTAGTCCAAAATCCATAATATCCATAACCTAACCAAGGTCTTTCCCAAACCTTAGAAACTAATAATTCCCAGAGATCGGAACGCCCATTCAAAGTAAGGTCTTTACCAGAAGTACCTACTATAATTTCGGCATTATTTATCAGGAATATAGAAAAAATCAAAAGTAACATTAAAGCTGAACTTATCGTTATAACTTGTAGTTTATAATTCGTTTTTTTCAGTATTTTATATATTGGTAAAAGTAAGATAATTGTTAATAAAATAGTTAACGATGTTGTCGAACGCGAGAGGACAATTAAGCATATAGATAGTCCACAGAGTGTCCACATTAACCACCGATATCGAGAGCTACTAAGAGCAAGATGCAAAAAAACTCCTGCACTCCAAGCCATCATGTATCCTAATTCATTTTTATGACCATAAATTCCGCTCCACATCCCTGCTAATTCAGGTGCTTGATGAATAAAATTTGGCACGAATGCAGAAAATAACATAGACAATGAGGCGGCTACACCAAGAGCCCAAGCTATTAGCCTCATTTGTTCCCTAAGAGAATAACGCGTTGCTAAATAGATTGCTAAAAAATATATTCGGATAAGACCTTTTATATAAGTCAGACCAGTACTTACGTCTTCTGACCACAAAAGAGAAAATATAACTATTGCTAGCAAAAAAAACTGTAAGGGGTTTTTGATAATTACATATAAAAAACTTTTCCAGTATAAAAGTGTGAAATAAAATAGGATTAAATATGAAACTATATTGAACAAAGTATCTAATTTATCACCTCCAAGAGGAGATGAAGAAATTTCCTGAGCAGGGTGTATTGTTAATGCGCCTACAGCAATGAGCAATAATAAAATAGTTAATATTTTTTCTTGTAAATTTACCTTTTTTTGTGACATTATGACTTATCTATGTAATTTAGTATATATACTGCTAATTCTGAATTTTGGAATGATTCAATATTTTTTTAACTTCTTCTTTAAAAATATCTAATGCAGTTGCTTTATAAACTGTTTTTTGTGTAAAAATATCTGCCTCTACATTACGTACAATATATGGAGGATGCTTTAAGGGAAATTCCATTGCTTGTGTTGGTATATTTATAAAAGAAAATTTTTGATTGGAAGTAAAATGAGTTGCATCTGCACCAACACCAATATTAGACACTAAATTAACATTAGGAATAATACTCAAGCTACCTTGCATCCAGCAAGCAAATGTCCATTGATAATCCCAGGTAATACCTGTCGGATTGTCATAAACAGATTGAAATGTTCGTCGCCAATAATTTACTGCTTTTGGGTCTATAAGAATGTCATGTAAAAGATTTTCTGTTTGCACCTCTTTCCAAAGTTTGATGCTTAAATCGTAATATTGCCAAGCACGTCTCCAAGTGGCCCAACCCCAGCAGTGACTGTAGCGAGAAAAATAGTAACTATAATTTGTGCGTCTTTGCCCAGATTGAACATTCTGAGCAGAAATAGTAGATATTCTCGTATCATTCCTATACTTGTTCAATAATTCTTCACCAAATCTAAAAAAGCTAGGATGAGGGATACAATCATCTTCTAAAATAATTGTCTCTTCAACATTACTAAAGACCCAATCTAAACCGCTAGAGACTCTTTTGGCACAACCTAAGTTAATATCGGAATAATTTTTGATAACTTCGCAATCCCAATCAACTCTATCAATAACTGACCTAGTAGTTTCACACCTTTCTGCCTCATCTTCGCGATCAGTTCGAGGGCCATCTGCAATGACAAAAAGTTTTATTGGCTTTACTTGACGAATGACTTGAAAGACTTTTTCTGTTGTTTCTGGGCGCTTAAAAATAATAAAAGTTACTGGTGTTTCCATTTTTAATTAGTTTGACTGCTATTTTTAATATAGAAAGGTAGAGTCAGAATGATTAATATTTATAAAAACGTAGCAAAGACTGCATCTGAATCTGAAATAGCTTTTGTGTTCTTGTATCAAATGCATTACAGATAAAAGCGGCAGCAGCTTGAGATATGATTGTTGCGATCGCAGCACCAAGCCCTGCATATTTAGGAATCAACAATAAGTTGAGAATAATATTTAATATAGCCCCTGTTAAAGTTTTACCTAAAGAAACATGGTTCAACCCTTCAGCAATAAACCAAGGTGATGTTGCAAGACCCATAAACACAAACAAAGAAGTCCAGATATGCACCGCTAATATTGGCCCTGCTTCTATATATCCATTTCCAAATAACACCATAATTATTGTGTTGGATAAAAACGTCATTGGCAGAGCAATTGCCAGAGATATACATATTAGTAGACGAAGTAATTGTCCTATTCGCTGATAGTAAACACTTTCTGATTTTTCCTTAGCTGCGTAAATGGAAGGAGCAACAGAAGAAACAATTGCTCCTGGAATAAAATACCAAATTTCAGAAATCCGCACAGCAGCAGAATAAATTCCTACCTCCTTATCTCCTATCATCTGACCTAACATTATTTGATCGATTCTCATAAAAATCAGGATAGCGAACCCTGAAAAAATTAAGGGTAGACTCTCTTTTAGAAGGGTTTTGGCAACACTAGAACTCCATCTCCATAGCCAAAATGAAAACCCTCGAATTTGGTAAGCAATCATTAAGCCAATAGCACTCATCACAAATTCTGCTAATGTTACCCAAGCAAAAGCTAACAATGGTGCTTTTGTTAAAATTAGTGCTATTTTGATCAAACTATTTAGTAGAAATGCTATATTTTTAGCAATTACAGCGTATTTTGACTCCACCTGTGATTGAAACCATAGCTCGATAGTATCAGAAGCTCTAAAAATTCCTACGATCGCTAAAATTGTAACTAATAATATCTTCAGAGTTTCCCGCTCGCCTAAGAACAACACACTACCGACTGCTACTAATACAGAGGCAATTCCACCCAAGAATTTTAGCCAAAAAGTCGTACCTAAAATTTCTTCTTTGTTTGATGATTTACGAATAATATGGCGAACTACTACATCATCCAACCCCAGAGTAAAAATTGGACTAAATAAGCTGACAAAGGCCAAAGCATAGTTAAATAGACCATACTGCTGTACTCCTAAATAGCGAGCTATCCATACTCCTATAACTAAGCTTGCACCCATACGTAGAATACGATCTGCAAACAACCAACTTGTATTGGCGATAATTGCGCGCAGTCCAGAATGAGATTTAAATTTTGATAAGTTTTGAAGGCTTAATTTACTCAGCATTGTCTTTTAACTTCAGCATTTAATATTTTGTATCTATAACTTTCCATAACGTAAATTTTTGCTAGCCTGCTAAATTTACAGAATAAACTAAGTTAATTATGCTTTTATATAATAAGTATTACTTATTAGGTTTTTAGCTTACCCATAACTGAGATTTTCAATAAATAGTTGAATAACAAAACCACTCCTTTAATTTTCCAATAAAAATTATGCTCAAACAAAAAGATTATTTTAAAATAAGAGAGAAAATCTTGAAGTTTTGGGCATGGAATTGTTTTGATTTCGTTCAAACATGTAAAAGCCAATAACAGGGGCGAACTAAGATTATTTTTTTGCATGATGTAACTAAATAAGGAATTGCGTTTCCAAAATCTTTTATATTCATAGTTTTTATCTGCATCTAAAAATTTCTTATTATGATATTGATTAGTTTGATGTATTCTGTACCTTACTAAAGGTGTAGATAGATAAAACTTTTTTGCTCCTACCAAAGAAGCTCCCCATACGAGACAGTCATCAGCTCTAACACGCCAATCTTCCGTATGTGGAATGGGTAAAATTTTTTGGATTATTTCTCTACGAATGGATAATGTTGATGTTATAGACCCAATCCATTCCCCAGTATATAAAGTTTTAATTACTGAATAACCTAAATCTGAATCTACTTCATAATTTTGAAATGTTCCTTCTACTGAACCAAATTTTTTATATGCACAAAATATAAAATCACATTCACTACGCCTGTTGTAAAACTTCAGAGTTGTTTCTAAATATTCAGGTTCATAGATATCATCAGCATCTAAAAAAAAGATAATGTCCCCAGTTGCGGCTAAGAAAGCTTCGTTAAAGGATGATAATTGTCCTTGATTTTGTTCTTTTATTATATACTTGACATTGGGTTCTTCGGAAAATTTAGCTATTACTTCCGCAGAATTATCTGTGGATGCATCATCAACAATAATAATTTCATCAAATTTAACTGTTTGATTTAAGGCGCTATCAACTGCCTCTAACAGATATTCAGCGTAATTGTAATTGTTAATTAAACAAGAAGTTTTGATTGTTTTTGTATACATATTAAATTATCCAATCGAGTAATCAAAAATATATAAAATGACAATGTAACGTAACTAAATAACTATGACTAAATAATTTTTTTCATGTTTAGTAAAAATAGATAATATTTTTTGGTAAAGTATACTTACCAAACTCTAACACCAATACTTAGAGCGATTATTCTTATCATTCATCTACAGATATTATGTTGAAGATGCAAAATAAAAATAATCGCAACAAATAATCTTAAGGATGCTCGCGTTCGTTATTTTTGCGAGAAATTAATGATTTTTGGGTAATTTTTTTTAAGCTGCCAGATACGGAACTCTGTTCGAGTTGTTGTCTTTTGGTGTAGTAGAAATAATTGTCAGGCTCACTTTTAACATTCACACCATTTATGACTATGCCTAAAACTTTCTGGCCTGATTGAGTCAAAAACTCTTTAGCTGAATTGGCACTATCTAAATCAACTACTCCAGGACGAACGACTAATAAGATACCGTCAGTAAGGCTACTTAAAACGGCAGCATCTGGTATTCCTGATAGAGGCGGCGTATCAAAAATAATGAAGTCGTAATCCCTACCAAAGCTACTAATCAATTTTGTCATACTTTGAGAATCTAGCATTGCCACTGGATTGGGAGGTAAAGTTCCGCAAGTAAGAACTTCCAGATTAGGCATCACTTCTTGCACCGCTTCATCTAAAGAAACTTGACCAATAATGACATTACTTAGTCCAACTGTATTTTTGAGTTCCCAGATATGATGTTGTATGGGATGGCGCATATCTGTATCTACTAACAAGACCCGACGACCCGCCTGAGCCATAGTCACAGCTAGATTTGCAGATACTTCAGACTTGCCTTCTTTGGGAACGGAACTTGTAACTACAATGCTTTTGAGCGGTTTATCAGAACAGAGGAACTTCAAGTTAACTTGTAGTATCTGGTATGCATCCCCAAGAGGAAAGTAAGGAACATCTCTACCAATGATTTTGGGAATAGGTCTATCAAGTCCTACTACAGAAGAATGCTCTTTCCCATTTCTGCCTAGTGTGGGAATGACTCCCAAAACAGTGTATCTTAAGACTTCTTTAGCTTCTTTGACTGTCTTCACCGAGCGGTCTATCAAGTCTAAACTAAAGGCAGCAATGACACCTAAGAAAAGACCAATTGCTCCCCCACCAACAATGAACAGGAGTTTGCGGGGGCCTTGTGGTTTATCAGGTGTTAAAGCATAGGAAATAACACGTGCATTGGGAATTTTTTGGTTTTGTGCGATGTCAATTTCTTGACGTTTCTTTAAAAGTGTTTCGTAAGTCGTTTGAGCTGCTTGCAGTCTTCGTTCAAGTTCTCGCTGATTTTGCTCTAACTTAGGTAAATAATTTGCTCGTCTGACATAGGCATATCGCTGTTGCAAGAGTGTATTAATTTGTCTGTCTAGACCGACGCGTTGTGCCTCTCCACGAGTAATATCTGCAATTAAGCTTTGTCGCAACTGTCCAATTTGTAAACTTCCTTCTGTTACTGGTGCTTCGCCGGCTACTTGTTCTGTCCGCTCTTTTAATAAGCTCTTAAGAGCTGTAACTTTTTCTTCTAAATTAATAATTGTAGGGTGTCCGGCTTGAAAACGAGTTCGCTCCAGTGCCAGTTGACTCTCAGCTTCTTGGAGTTGGGCAAGCACTTTTTGAACTCCAGGTGCTTGACTCAATTCAGATTCAATTACACCTTGTTGTGAATTTACCTGAGCTTGAGCGCGTAACTGGTCTAAGCGACCCTTGACATCATTAAGTTGAGCTTGAGCTTGATAAATTTGGTTGTCTAATTTAGAAATTGTATCGACTGCGGCAGTTGCTTCTTGATCTAAGACAATAACTTGATTCTTTTCTTTAAATAGCCGTAGTTGTGATTCCGCTCTGCGAACAATTTCCTCGGCTTTAGGTAGTTCCACTACAAGAACCTGTTTGGCTGCCAATGCTTCGTTTTGATTAGCGTTGATATTTAAGTCTATATAATTGTTAATTACTTTATTGACAATCTTGGCAGCAAGTTCGGGATTGTTGCTTTGATAAGAAAGCTGCACAACATCAGTTCCTTTAATTCCTTCTACTTTTAGTTGTTGTGCTAAGTCTGGAATTGAGAGCGGTTTGCCAGTATTCTCTTTGAGGTTGAGATCCTTAATTGTTTTCTCCAATACTGGATTGGAATTAATAACTCTTACTTGAGTTTCTAGGGGATTATCGTTTACATTTAAAGCTTCTAAACGTCCGATGTCTTCTGGTGACCCTATAAGTGAGGAAGTGCGATTGGTTTTAATCATCAAACTTCCTTCTGCCTTGTATGAAGGTTTTAGTGAAAATGCATACAAGCATCCAAGGGTAACGGCTATGCCCAAAATTCCGACAACAGCTAGCCAACGCCGTTGCAAAACCTCTAAATATTTCTGAATATTTACTTCTTCAACGTTTGGTAAAGATTCCATTGTCATATATAAAATATAGAAAGACTAGTTGCAGCAGATTTTTATCAGTATTTTTACATCGATAACACTATAGTTTACTTCGCAATAGTAATATTTGCATTGATTATCAGCTAACACTTCTTGGATTGACGTTGTTCAATAGTGGAAGTTCGTTTCTGAACATTTTTAACTTATTTAAGTTATGTTATCCAGCTTCAACGTATGCACAGAACAAGATATAGTACACCATTTTGAATATTTTGAGTTTTAATAGCCCCGTATCTACAACTTAAGCTACTTCATTGGAAGACTCAAACATAAGAGTTTTTTGAAAAAATTTTTCATTTTTTCAAAAAGTTAGTACTTTTATGTAATTATTTATAATTTCTCTACGATCGACCTAACGATTCATATCATAGTATGTAAGAACACTTAAGCGTGTAACTTTATCAAAATTTTATATAATCAAGGCAGTTTTATTTAAAAACTGTAGTACAATCCAGGGTCTGGAGAGTACATCATTGGGTTAAAGCATCTGAAATTTTCTCGTTCTATTCAGTTAAAATAATCAATTGCAATTTAAAACTCCTTACATGTCTGTGTTTCTGTGCCATGACATCAGCCCCAACGATCGCTCTTCAAGCAAACTTCATACGAACTCTCATATGAGTGTTCGTAAATAGGGGAAATAAGCGATTCCAATGAAAAACTCTACTCTACCCTAGCCTGTGGTAACCTTTTCAGGTGATGTTCAATAACTCGCGCTTCACTACGAAGATTGCAACCTAAAAAACTTCAGCTATTTTGTTGAGTGCATCATACGAATATATTTTAGGTTGTTGGATTTTAGCTTCTAACTTCCCAATCAGCGGGGTATTGTACTTGACTGAGAAGCGCCGTACAAGATTCTATTAGATCTTACCCCTCTTCTGTCACTTTCCGGAATAAGCAAGTAGTTCAGGAGCTAAATCATCCAGAAGCATAATAGGGTTTAAATTGATTCATTGCGGCAATTAAATGATTGAATCCCAGTAACAAATGTGAATTAGGGAAAATACTTAACCAAGGATAAATTAACCAAAATAGTAAAAGTGGTTGGATAATGAGACGCAGATTATTTAAAGCATTCTTCCATCCAGATTCATGGTTCCATTGCGGATGGTTAGAAAAATCAACATCACTCAGATCTTGTGCCTCAGTCTCAAGTTGACGAGATTGATTTAAGCCTAATAAGACGGAAGAATTTAAACTAATCATCGTGTAAACACAAAAAATAATCTCCCACCACCTCTCAATATGTTGAAAATTGGTGAAACGGTAATCTGTCCAGCCTAGCTCTTGTTTACAC
>NZ_JAECZA010000202.1:0-499 GCF_016056275.1 Dendronalium phyllosphericum CENA369
CTGAAAAATAAAGATTGAAAGGTGAAACTAGGCCAGTTATCTAAATCGCCAAGATTGGCGGTATAAACTTGCACACTACTTTTGGGTTGGATGACACCGGCAAAGTCTCCTTTGAAGATGCCTCCTTTTTCAGTTTTCAAGGTTAGCAGCAATTGAAACGAGGTACGATTCACCAAAGTGAAATGAGCAACCACCGATCCTTTATTGTCTTCTGCAACGGCTAAATAAACTCCATCTTCAATAAATTGCTCGTCTACTTTTGCAGCAGGCATTGCATTATTTGCGGTATCCGCATTGCTATGATGCCCATGCACATACGTCAAATTACCTACCGCTACCGGAATTTCAAAGCCGTCCTCATCGGTAACACCAACTGAGGCACTATCAATAATTCTGGTAATATAACCTTCTCTTTTTTCGTCGATGAAACGAACGTAATCGCCTATTTTGAACATTTTTAGTTGTTAGTAGTTAGTTGTTAGTAGTTAGATTTTAGTCC
>NZ_JAECZA010000202.1:626-1131 GCF_016056275.1 Dendronalium phyllosphericum CENA369
TCCTTAATTTTCCCAGCCTCCCAAGCTTCACTTAGTGCAATAGGAACGGAAGCAGCGGTAGTATTGCCGTACTTTTGAATGTTGTTGAACACCTTATCGTCACTTAAACCTAACAACTGCTGTACATACTGGCTAATGCGTAAATTGGCCTGATGAGGCACCAGCAAATCAATATCTTTAGCCGTGTAGTTGTTGGCAGCTAGCGCTTCGTTGATCACTTCCGGAAACTTGACTACTGCTTTTTTGAAAACTGCTGGGCCATCCATGTAAGGTAATGCAGCCCCGCTTTCAAGTTGCTCTGTAGTAATAAAAAGTCCGCCCAACTCCTGATCCGGAAATGATGGCCTATCTTTCAACCATTTGTTGGCATGTGCTCCAGGATAGTGCATTGCTAAAATTTCGGCATCAGCGCCATCGCTATGCAAATGTGTGCTTAAAATCCCTTGTCCATCCTTGTTTGCTCGTTGTAAAACTGCCGCTCCAGCACCATCGCCAAAAATTACAG
>NZ_JAECZA010000023.1 GCF_016056275.1 Dendronalium phyllosphericum CENA369
ACAGTGACACAACCAGAACCATCCGCAGAAATTCCAGATGTGGTTGTTCTGGAATATGAGGTAGTCGAGTGGTCTGTCACCGATGGATTGAAAGATAGCCTTTATGAAACCTATCGCCCACAACGCCTTTTAATTAAGGATGCCCTACCCCATCCCTCGCTACTTTGCGAGAGTGCAGCACTAGCACTTGTCTCACCCCCGGTTCCTACATATAAACCTCATTTACCTAGCAATATTGTTTCACAAGGCTTGTTGTCAGCAGCACAACTTGAAAGCGTAATTTACGCAGGTCAAGCACACTCAGATTTTCTGTCTGGGTCTTATACTGTGGATGATTCATGGGATAATGTAACTGTGGCAGCTCAGGGCGAAGAAAATGCCGTCAGGTTCCGCCGTGGCTGGTTCTTAGGCGATGGGACGGGTTGCGGAAAGGGTAGACAAATTGCGGGAATCGTTTTAGATAATTGGTGTCAGGGCAGACGAAAAGCTATTTGGGTATCAAAAAGTGCCGCATTAATTGAAGACGCACGTAGAGACTGGTGTGCGCTAGGTGGTGCTGACAAAGACATCATCGACCTCTCGAACATCAAGCTGGGCGATCCAATCGGATTCACTCAAGGCATATTATTCTGCACATACTCAACCCTGCGATCGCAAAAGAATGGCAAAAGCCGACTTAAACAAATCGTTGAGTGGGCTCTTAAAGACTTTGAGGGAGTAATTTCATTTGACGAGTGCCATTCAATGGGAAATGCGATGGCGCAAGAGGGAACGCTCGGTTTAGTGGCAGCTTCAATGCAGGGTATTGTCGGACTGAGGCTACAAAATGCACTTGCCAAAGCCAGGGTTGTTTACGTGTCAGCCACCGGAGCGACGAAAGTTTCAAACCTATCTTATGCGAACAGATTAGGATTGTGGCAAACAGGGGATTTCCCATTCACAAACCGTGAGGATTTTGTTGAATCTATCTCTGTTGGTGGGATTGCTGCAATGGAGGTGGTGGCTAGAGATTTGAAGGCACTCGGTTTGTATTTGGCGCGATCGCTTTCATTCGAGGGAGTTGAGTATCAGACTCTCGAAATCAAGTTAACGCCGACGCAAGAACGAATCTATAACAGCTATTCTGAAGCTTTCGGTGTTATTCATAATAATTTAGAGAAGGCGTTAGAAGCTTGCAATATTTCCGGTGCAAAAACGTACAATCGCACTGCTAAGATGTCAGCCAAGTCACAGTTTGAGAGCCACAAGCAGAGGTTCTTCAATCATTTGTTGACTGGCATGAAGTGTCCCATGCTGATCAAAGCCATTGAGAACGATCTAGCCCAAGGTCTTGGAGTTGTCATTCAAATCGTTTCAACTAATGAAGAGTTGTTGAAGCGGCGACTTGATGAGGTTCCATCCGAGGAATGGAAGGATCTGAATCTGGATCTAACTCCGAAGGAATATGTCATGGATTATCTTATGAGTGCCTTTCTGATTCATCTTCATTCCATCCAATCCGGCGAAGATGGCGAAGAACGTTCCGAGCCTCTGTTTGATGCTGATGGTTCTCCCATTGTTTCGGCTAAAGCTGTAGCCTTAAGAGATGCCTTGGTTAACCGACTCGCCAGCCTCGATCCAATTCCCGGTGCTTTGGAACAACTACTATGGCACTTCGGACATAAGCAAGTTGCTGAAGTGACTGGTCGTAGCAAGCGCGTTCTCAAAGATGATTCAGGACGCTTATTTGTTGATTCACGGGGTTCCGGCGCTAATATTGCCGAAACTGCTGCATTTATGCAGGGGGATAAGCAGATCCTCATCTTCAGTGATGCTGGTGGTACTGGCAGAAGTTACCATGCCGACTTGAACGCTGTGAATCGTCGTAGGCGATCGCATTACCTTCTAGAAGCTGGTTGGAAAGCCGACAATGCCATTCAAGGACTTGGGCGATCGCATCGTACTAACCAAGCATCAGCACCAATCTTCCGACCAGTCACTACAAATGTGCGCGGTGAACGCCGATTCATAAGCACTATTGCTCGACGGCTGGACAGTCTCGGCGCACTCACCAGAGGGCAACGCCAAACTGGTGGTAATGGCATATTCGATACTAAGGATAACCTTGAA
Organism: Dendronalium phyllosphericum CENA369; assembly: GCF_016056275.1. Classification (GTDB taxonomy): domain Bacteria; phylum Cyanobacteriota; class Cyanobacteriia; order Cyanobacteriales; family Nostocaceae; genus Dendronalium; species Dendronalium phyllosphericum. The sequence goes on from NZ_JAECZA010000023.1 coordinate 2,110, forward strand.
TCTCAGTATGCTGAACACGCTTTATATGAGTTATTCAAGCAAATCTTCCAAGGTCGGTTTTCTGAAGTTCCACTCGGCACTTTTGAGCAAATGACTGGTTTATCGCTGACTTCCAAAGAAGGCGGCATGAAAATCGACCTCCCACCTCTGCGGCAATTCCTCAATCGGCTGCTGGCTCTACGCATTGATATGCAAAACTTGATTTTCGAGCGTTTTGAGTTGTTGCTAAGTCAACAAATCGAAGCAGCGATCGCGGCGGGAATTTATGAGATGGGTGTAGAGACACTTCGGGCTGAACGATTCACTGTCGAAAGCCAGCAAACCGTGTACACTCATCCTGCTACTGGTAGCGTCACAAACTATCTGAAGATTGAAAGACTTCATAAGAACAACATCAGAACGGCTGATGAGATGTTGGAGTTTTCCAATATGCACCAGGGGAGACTGATGGTAAATACAAAGTCACAGAATGCAGCTGTGTCAATTCCAACGCATAGCATATTCGACGGTGAAGGTGGTGTTATAGCAAGAGTTCTGCTGATTCGACCGCAAAAAGAAACTCGCGTGACGGTCGAACAATTGAATTCGTCTACGTGGCGGCAGGTTTCGGCTGATACGTTTGTTGCAGCGTGGTCAAAGGAGGTAGAGCAACTCCCCAGATTCACTAATGATTATATTCACCTTGTGACTGGGATATTGCTGCCCATCTGGAAAATTCTGCCTAACAATTGTAGCCGAGTCTTTCGGTTACAAACCAGCGACGGTGCGAAAGTGCTTGGTCGGGTGGTGAATGCTCAAGATATTCAAACTGTGGCAGAACAGTTAGGCATGAAAAACAAGTTGTTAAGTCCAGCCGAATTGGTATCACTGGTGTTGAACGAAGGTTACTCTCAGCAATTGCCGGGTGGTATCACATTGCGGCGATCTAGAGTTGCTGGTGAACCTCGCTTAGAGTTAGTCAATGCTTTGTCCTTAGTTGAGCGACTGATGGCTGTGGGTTGCTTTACCGAGATTATCGATTGGCGTAAGCGGGTGTTTGTGCCAACTGGCGATCGCGCTGCTGCTGTTCTGGCGGCAGTGATTGTGATTCTTGGGTGATTAAAGCAAAGCGATGCGGTGTTTACCTGTCGCTTTGTTTTTCTCAAATTCTGGTAACGAGCGTGCCATTCACTCCTGGGCTAAAAAGACTATGCCTAAAAATTGGGCTTCACCAACAGCAAAGAAACAACAGTAGAGACAACGTGATGTTGGGAATAGGAACGCTCAACACTCCTGCTCAACATAAAATTAAATTATGGAGGTTTGAGAATTATGGGGTTTTATTCGCAAGTTATTTTCCCACATCTTCTGGACTGGAGTTTATCAGCTCCAAACTTAGCTAAATATCGTCAAGAATTATTAGCTAATGTAACGGGAGAAGTTCTGGAAATTGGGTTTGGAACTGGATTAAATTTGCCTTACTATCCTTGTGAAATTCACAAAATTACTACAGTGGATGTGAATCCTGGAATGAATGCTTTGGCAAACAAGCGTATCAGTGACTCTGGGATTACAGTTGAGCAACTCCTGCTAGAGAGTGAAAATTTACCGATGGCAGACAATACATTTGATAGCGTGGTCAGTACTTGGACTTTGTGCAGTATTGCAAATGTACAACAAGCACTTAAAGAAATTTATCGGGTACTAAAACCGGGTGGTAGGTTCTTTTTCGTGGAACATGGGTTGAGCGATAAGCCTAATGTACAAGTATGGCAACATCGCCTAACACCAATTCAGAAAGTCATAGCCGATGGATGTCACCTGAATCGAGATATTCAAAAATTGGTAGAACAGCATTTTGATTGTCTAGAACTCAAGCAGTTCACACCTGAAAATTTTCCAGATTTGGTCGCTCATCTGTACCAAGGTGTTGCAACTAAAAAAGCTACTTAATTTTTTGGCAGTTAGGCTTTTTGCAATTCTTATCATTAGCCAAACTTTTCCGCACTCATTCCACAGCTTTTCCACAGGCAATCAGAGTGTTTTCCACAAAGACTCGACAGACGCGGCTTTGGTTGTATTACTGAGGATTTTATTTCACGGCTTTGGAAAAGCTTAAATACTGAGTTCTAATTAAGTAGAGTAACAAAAATTTCTTCTAAACCCTTATGCTACCGTAAATCTTGATTCTTTCTGTACTGATTGTTAACATTTCGTAGCATTGACAAAACCACCCCTTCTGGCCGCACAATAATTCGACTAGCTTCTATAGTTCTGTAAGCTGCCAGAACCAATTGTATAAACTTGGTTCAGTAGTTGAAAAACAGTTTGAACTAGGCATTAGCTGCTTAACTCAAAGCTAGTTATCCTGCTCGATTCGCTTGCAAGAAGTCCTCACGTATGAACGCAACCGTTAGCATCTTCACCGAAATTCCCGAAACCCTGCATGAGTGTCTTAAAGACTACTTACAATAGCATCCTGATTGGGATGAGAACCGGGTATTGACGGCGGCAGTATCTCTGTTTCTACTACAGAATGCTGATGGCGACCGCCGAGTGGCACAAGTTTATTTGGAGACTCTATTCCGTTATCATTAAATTAAAATACTTGATCATCAACAAGAATATGCACAAAATATTGTTTCTAGCAAGTTGTAATGTAGGCTAACAGCTTCCGTAGCCCACTCTAGGATTACTTTTGTTCTTAGTTCTAGCAATCTAGTAATCTGAATATTAAAGTATTACTTTTTCAAAAAGACTATCGAATATGCCTAGACAATCTAAAGAATTTCAGCAATTGCTCAGACAGAAGCAACAAGACAAAGAAAATCAGACAAATTTAAGACAGTTGGCGCAGAAGGTTAAACAAGGAGAATTTGGAGAATCAATATCTCAGGTAGTTATCGAACCTCCAGGAGCCGAAAAGATGTCTGAGGTTTTGGAAGATTTCATTGAACCTTATATAAATGAGGTCAATAACCTAGGAGCCCATAGACGGTTATTAGAATTAGCTGTTACTGCTTGGAATACCTCATTATTACCACGTTTGCAACAACGAGAAACAGTTGAGAAACTCTTTAATTTAGAGATGTTTGAAGGTGATATTGAGATGCAACAAGAAATCAAAAAATTAGTCTATGAAATGATTGAAAGAAGGCAGAAATATTTTCCGAAAATTAAACGTTTCATAGCAGATTTCAGCCTCAAAAAAGCAGGTAAAAGCTTTCATCTTTCTGTCGCATCAACTTTATTAGATACACAACTTTAAGAAAAACAAGCTCCTCAGTATAGGAGTCATATTTGATTTCTGAAAAAATTGCGAGATAATACGGTCAGAGATATCTGTCTAATAACAAACAATGATAAACCAGTATCTAGAAATGGCGATGCCTTCAGCGAGCTTCGCTAACGCAGAATTACAAGAATTTATCGATAGTCGCCCCGATGGTTTTGGGCGGTAAATGATTCCAAACCGTTTAGTTTGCCTCTGGTGTCAGCAAACCCTAACTAGTTTTCTCAGCAAGAACAATGTCTAATATTCTTGCCCAGATGCAACAGCTAATTTACACTTTAAAATCACCCATGCCTTCTGTCTACCAACGCTCTAATCTCACCGCTATGTTGGGATTATTCTTAGAGGCAAGGGGCTATCCTCCCCCACAGCACAGTCAAACTAAGTCCGCCTGTGCTGATGATATTTGCTCAGATCAAATCGCCAGGTTCGCAACCAGTACTCAAAAGTGAATCTAGGCCAGTTATTTGTGATCTTACCTGTTTCTAATTTGTACCAACTCCTGCAACCAGCTTGCCATACTGAGTTTCTAAAGCTTTCTTCAAGCTCTTGATTGTACAGACCCATCGCTTCACTTTTGATATTGAGGTACAAGAGGTTGTGGCGGCTGATTTCTTAAATACATTTTACGATGTAGCTAACTTGGCATTCAATCATGAAGATGATGGAATTGTGTCCCAAGCTGGTATTTGGCCCGAACAGCATAAAGAAGTTGGGAAAACCAGAGACGGTAACGCCGAGATAGGCCTGAGCACCCTCTTTCCATACGGTTTCAAGCGTCATGTTTAAAAGTCCTTCAACTCTCATTGGCGCAAGGAAACTTGTTGCTTCAAATCCTGTAGCAAATATAATTGTGTCAACTGGGTGTGATTGGCCATCAGTAGTTATGATGCAGTCGGAGGTTACTTGTTCAATAGGAGCTGTTACCACCTCCACATTTGAACTCTGGAGCGATGTGTAATAATCGTTGGATATAAGTATTCTTTTACAACCAATAGGATAGTTGGGATACAAAACTTCTTGTAAACGTCGATCGTTAACCTGGCGAAACAGTTGTTTAGTGGCAATCTTCTCGATTTGCTTGTTAAGCCAGCTACCCTTGAAAAATCCCCCAAAATTTTTTTCCATTTGCAAATACAGGAAAAAACGGTACAACTTGGCTATTACTGGAAATTGGTGAAAGACCCACTGTTCAAAATGAGTATATTTGCGATCCGCTTTTGGTATGAGCCAATTAGCACTCCGTTGAAACAGGTAAAGCTTTTGTGTTTTGAGCGCGATTCGCGGGATAAATTGGATGGCGCTAGCACCGTTACCAATCACAGCAACGCTTTTACCTGCTAGATCGTGCTGATGGTTCCAACGCGCAGAATGGAATTTCGTACCTTCAAAAGTATCTAGACCGGTAATATTGGGATAACGTGGTCGATTCAACTGACCGCACCCGCTAATGAGTATATCAGCTACAATTATCTCTCCTGCACATGTGCAAAGCCGCCATACTCCTTCGACTTCATCGAAATATGCTTCTATAATTTGAGTGTTGAAGTGGATGTGGTTTACTATCCCGTACTTCCGGGCGCATTGCTCTAGGTATTGTAATATTTCGGGTTGCTGTGCATATTTTTGACTCCAGTCTGTCTTGGGTTCAAAAGAGAAGGAATAAAGGTGTGAAGGGACATCACAACCTGCGCCAGGATAAGTGTTATCACGCCATGTTCCCCCAATTCCATTTGACTTCTCGTAAATGGTGAAGGAGAAAATACCCGCTTTTTTCAGTTGAATGGACATACAAAGTCCTGACACACCTGCACCAATAATGGCAATTCTTGGTGCTGTGCGATGTCTTGTGTCTAATTGATTTGTCAAACTTACCTCATCTTAGTCGATTTAGATTTGCGGGAAATAGTAGAGCGAGGTAGAGCAGTTAAAACTATTTTCCTGTGTCACTATCTCCATTCCGGAGCTTTACAATGTGAGATTCATAAATCCTGCCAGTCCTGTTGCTACTAGGCACGCCTGCTATAGCAGTTGAGTTCAAAGAGCACAATATTGATGGTCAAAAGCTGCCTGCTAAAGCTTATATGCAACTGGTGGAGCATACAAAGTTCAGGTAAGCTTTCACAAAAAAAGAACAATAATTTACTTTGATGACGGCAATCAAACAACTAACTATACAGCGCTTGTGCAAACTCTCATTCGGCACGATTTTGTGGTTCTCTATCGGCTGCTTGTTTACCCGGTAGTTGTGGGCAAAGGCAAGCACCTGTTTCAAGAGGGTACTACTGTGACATTGAAGCTTTTGGAATCACAGTCGTTCAGTTCAAGTGTTGCGGCACTCGTCTTTGAACCAGAGCGCGAATAATTACCGCGCTCTAGGCAAATAATAGGCATTTAGTGAGGTATATATCAAACTTCAATAAACGCAAAAATCTATTTCAAGTTAATTTATACCAAAATGTTTTAAAATTTTTTAGTGCGATTTGATGCTGAATGCGCGTATCCTTTTTTAATATCAGCTGCACTCCTGGGCTAAAAAGACTATGCCAAAAAATTGGGCTTTGAAAGTAGACCAGTTTTTCAATGCAAACCCCCACTGCATTATCGCTACCGTTCACGTTGACAACTTCCCTACCGACCTGCCCCTAGAGCCGAATATTCGGGAGCCTAACCGTAAAAGCTCAACCTACAGACAAATCTTCGACTCATTGACAACCGAACCGGAAAAATTCTTCTCAAGGCATAGTGGAATCGTATTGTGTGCTAATAAGGTAAAGCCTAATAGTAAAAAGACACAGCTAGAACTAGAAATACTTGAGGCACAAGAGGGCGGTAGCGATGGCATCATTAACGGGGGGCATACGGTTTTAGCTTTCCAGCAGGCCAAAGAATATAAGTACGACCTCACCCAAGCCAGAGTCAAAGTTACCATTCACATCGGACTAAATGAAGAAGATGCCAAAGACATTGCCTTAGCATCAAACACATCTGCCCCAGTGGATGCGCGCTCCAAAGTTAACGCCAGGGGTGACTACAAATTCATCAAACAGTTTTTAGCCCAACAGGAACGCGAACAAGAAACCAAGTTCCGCATCGCCTATTACCAAAACCAAAGCGGTGCGCCCAAAAGTCCCCAGTGCAATGTCAACCATTTGATAAAGTTGATGAACTGCCTGGATAGAAACAAATATAACCCAGACTCTAAAAGCAGAACCAAACATCCACCTGTTAGCAATACACCAAGCTTGAGTGAGACTGAAAGAGAAAGGCTGTCAAAATTGTTACCGTTACTGCCAAAGGGGTTATGGATTGAGCAACGACTGTTTCAGATAATCGAGGAGCATATTACCAAGCCTAAAAGAAAAGGAGTAGTTGACCTCGCCTCAATCGACTCACGCAAAAATACGCTGCTGCCCGACAGCCGATACTCGTTTGGCTTTGCTGCACCTGCTGATATTGCCATGCCCATTGTCGCTGCCTATAGGGTGTTTTTGGACGAACAGTACAACTGGATAATTTCTTTTGATGAATTTGCAGAAGATTTTCTACAGCATTTGTGGACTAATTATTACAAGAAATACTTGGTGTCGGAGAAGCTGGCTGGTAATACAGTTGGGAGTAAAATCTGCCGCAATCCCGTGATTTGGGATAACCTTTATGTTTGTGCTCAGAGTTTCCTAAATCAGCAGTTGCTTAAAATGGTTGGTTCAAATACCAAACGTGAAGAATTGAAGCTGGTGAATTAACGCAACAAAACTCAGGTGGTGGATTATGATGTTCTGCCTACAACGCATCAATAAGCAAGTGTCAGTTCTCAGTTGCGATCGCATACGCTATTTACTTAACCCTTTACCTAAAACACTTTATACTTTGCGTTCCCACCAAAGGGTTACCGCGAGGCATTGCTTAAAGTTACAAAAGCCGATTCAAACAAATCATTGAGTGGGCTGGTACAAATTTTGAGGGGACGACCTCAAAATAATTCAAAATATTCTCTTTGCTCCCAGCTAGTAACCTGCTTTAAATAGACTTCTGGTGGTCGTTCGGCGACGGACTCCAAAAAGCGATTAATTTCACTCTGTTTCATCTTAATGATGAAGCTGATGAACTGCTGCCCCATTTTTTGAGAAAAAAGTTCGCTTTGGCTCAAATATGAAATCGCCTCTGGCAAACTTTTGGGTAATGCCGGACTTTCTGTAGTATAAGGTTCTTCTGTCGGGGAGCCAGGATCTAGTTGACGATCTACCCCATCTAATCCAGAAATCAATTGCGATGCGATATGGAGATAGGGATTAGCGGCTGGTTCTCCAACTCGGTTTTCGATGTGGGTAGTGGGGTCATCAAAACCGCCTTGTAATCTAATCATTGCTCCTCGGTTTTCCAATCCCCACCCTGCACGGTCAGGGGCTAGAGAATTAGGTCTAAATCTTTTGTAACTGTTAATTGTTGGATTTGTGAATACGCAAGCAGCATTGGCGTGTTTGAGAAGACCGCCAATGAAATGGTTACATAAATCTGAGATGAGGGTTTGAGAGTTTGCAGATATGAAAGCGTTCTCACCTGTGGTTAAATCTACAAGGGATTGGTGCAAATGCCAGCCATTGGAAGAACCTCCTTGCAGCCCTGGGCGACACATAAATGATGCAATGTAACCTTGTTGACGACAGATTTGCTTGGTTGCCATTCTCAATATCATCATTGTATCCGCAGCTTGCAAAGCACCAATCGGGTCAAAAGTAAATTCAAATTGACCGATACCCCCTTCGTTTTCTACACTCCTTAAAGGCAATTCCATTTCCACAAAGTTTTCTGCCAAAAGGCGCAGCAAATCATGAATTTCTGGATTATGGGATTCTAAAAGGTATTGGAAGCTATGTTCTACAGCACTAACTAAAGCAGGTTCACCAGGTTTTCCAGAACTACCAACATTAGCCAACGCTAACATCGGATCTTCCAGCTTTGCCAGATACCACTCAACTTCTAAGCCGACAAGATGTTTCAATCCTCTTTGATGTAACTCTACCAATGATTGACGCAAAATACCGCGACTGGACAAGGGCATTGGCTGACCATTTTGAAAGTACTCGTCACAAAGAATAAAGCCAGTACGTTTTGCCCAAGGCAAAATTTTGAAGGTATGAGGGTCAGGAACAGCCACAAGATTTGGCGCGCCTGTCATCAGAGGCATGTCTAAGCTACCGCCCTTCACGAATGGGTTAAATACTATTGCACCGCCAGTATCAAACAGGAATGTACCTGTGCTGATTTGCATACCGTTGACCAGGGCGCTTAAAAACGCTTGGGGTAAGAGCGATTTACTGCGAACAATGCCATGCTGGTCAGACCAAGCTGTACGAATCAACAACAGATCCTGTTGTTTAACCACAGTCTTAATCTTTTCGGATGCTTGTTTTTGGCTTTCTGTCCATAGGTGATGACGCTCAATAAATCCAGGTCTTTTCATTGGGGTTGCCTAATCCTGTTCAAATGCTGATGTAGTTAGTTTGAAATCAGTCTTGATTGCAAATGACCTATCTTTAGAGCAAATTCCCCTAGTTTGTTTCTCTTGGGACAGTTTTACTGGTAATATCTGAACTACTGTTTTTGGGCGTAAACTCATGTGTAGTGCCGTACATTCTGCTGTTGGCAGTAAGCGAAGCCATAGGCTGATCGCACTAATAATATACCGCTAATCAACAACGACTCTTAGCAAGTGAAGCGATAAACCAGACAACAGGCAGGAAGTATTTGCAGACGCTGAGTTTGGGGATTTTATCAAGCCAATCTTCGACACGCTCGACCTGTACCATAACCAAGGCGTTGACCCCAGAGCGATCGCAATTTCCTTTAAGCAGTTAGCTGAAAATCACCCCGATGCTGAACTTGAGATAGTCGCAATGGAGAAACGGGGTCAGGACAAGTTTCTGCTGCGTGCCAAAACTGCGATCGCTGCTGATAAATCGCAACTGAGTGCAGAGTATTTCGCCACATATAATCAGCTAAAAACTCTGGCAGAACAAAAAGTTAAAGCACTTATTGCTGAAAAAGATAGCAGAATTGCTGATTTACAAAATATGGTAGTCACAGCATTACAGCGTCCTAGCTTTTATGCCCAAACTTACCAAAACCAAGGAGATACCATAATGTCCGAAGGATCTAAAAGAGAATCTAACTTCAACTTACAGGGCGCACAATTCGGCGGCGGTCTAGTAAATGCCGACACTGTAACCGCCCAACAAATCGGTGGTAACATCACCAACTATACAGCCCAAGACTCGCACCAAACAGAACCAGATAACAGTGCCGTCAAAAAAATTTTGATCCTGGCATCCAATCCAGCAACAACTTCCCCTTTACACTTGGATCGAGAAGTGCGAGAAATTGACAGCGGATTGCAACGAGCTAAAAAGCGAGAATTGTTTGATTTAAAGCAACGTTGGGCTGTGCGTGTTCAAGATGTTTACCAATTCTTTCTGGACTTGAAACCGCAATTTGTTCATTTTAGCGGTCATGGTGCAGGTGATGACGGTTTAGTTTTGGAAGATGAGACTGGAAATGTACGTTTAGTAAGCACACAAGCACTAGCAGGACTGTTTGAGTTGTTTGCTCCTTCTATTGAGTGTGTTGTCCTCAATGCTTGTTATAGCGAAGTTCAAGCTGGTGCGATCGCGCTTCACATTCCGTATGTGATTGGAATGAATAAGGAGATTGGAGATCAAGCTGCAATTAAATTTGCCACAGGCTTTTATAATGCCCTTGGTGCTGGAGAATCAGTTGAGTTTGCTTATAAACTTGGGTGCAACGTCATCCAGCTAGAAGGAATTCCAGAATATTTGACTCCTGTATTGAAGAAGAAATAGTCTATGAAGAAATCATAGTTCTAAGCTATCTTCAGGGTGGAGATATTTATAATACAGACACCCACAAATCGATTATTAACCTATGCCAGAGTCCCAAGACCCAAGGCAAGTTACTAACAATGACTTACGCAACGCCCAGTTTGGTGGTGGGTTTATAAATGCTGAGAATGTAAACGCCCAGAGAATTGGTGGCGATATTTGGAATATATTTTTAGGACAGCAGACAACACCAGTAGGCAACCCGGCTCGACCAAAGAATGAACGCATACTACTAGCCGCAGTCAAGGAAGAAGTGACTGCACGGTTAAGGCAATCCCTACACAATGCTGTGCTGATTAATTTAGGTAAAGAGTCACAACCACAACAGGTAAGATGTCCTTGGGATGCAGAGATAAAAATTGGTTTAAAACCTCCTGAGTCTTTTGTAGAAACCACCAGCATTTTAGAAGTTTTTGACAATAGTGCGATCGCAGGCAAATTACTGATCCTTGGTGCGCCTGGTTCTGGTAAAACAACTACCATGCTTGAACTAGCTCAAACATTAATTGCCCGTGCAGAAGATGACCCCAATTACCCAATTCCAGTATTGTTTAACTTGTCTTCTTGGAAGAACGCACAGCAATCAATAAGTGAGTGGTTAGTAGTTGAACTTAAATCTAAATACGGTGTTTGGGTGAATTTAGGAAAAGAGTGGATAAAAAATTATCAACTACTGCCATTGTTAGATGGATTGGATGAGTTGGAGAGTAGGTGGCAAGAAACTTGTGTACAAGCGATTAATCAACTGTTGCACAGCGAGTATCGTCCGCAGTACTTAGTAATATGTTGTCGTCAACAAGAGTACAGTAACTACAAGACAAAGCTGCAACTAAGTGGCGCAATTTGTCTGTGGGATTTAGATGATAAACAGGTACAGAATTACTTATTGCAAATAAATCGTGATGATTTATGGGAGGTTTTACAAAACGATGAAACACTATCTTCTTTGTGTAAAAAACCTTTTTGGTTAAATATTTTAGTGCTGTCAGAGCAAGAATTACCGTTGGATAAGCAAAGATTAACCTTTAGAGAAAAAGGATGGCAAAGCTTACTCAGCGCCTATATACAGCAAATGTTAAATTGTCAATTAGAAAGTCGAGCTTACAACAAACTCCACGTTCCAAGTAAAAGACAAACGCAGTATTGGTTGGCATTTTTAGCATCGCAGTTGGCAAAAGAGTCAAAAACAGAATTTGCAATTGAAGAAATACAACTTACTTGGCTACTGACAACTAAATCTAAGCGGCTGGCTGCGCCGATCGCTGGGCTACTCACTGGGTTGCTTGTTGGATTAAATTGGTGGCTAACATCCAGTCTCAGCTTTCTCCAATACTGGAGAACTATACTAAATATCTCATCAATCTTTTGGCTGAGTCTTGTCATCATAATTTTTTGGATAACTCTTAGTATACTTATTTACTTGCTTGTGGGGCTGGAAGAAACAATTCAACCGATAGAAATTCTCCAATGGTCTTGGAAAAAGTTAATTAAAAAATTAATTAGGGTGGCAAAAATTGCTCTAATCTTTTTATTGCTATTATTATCATTTTTGCTATTCAACCCAAATTTGCTTTTAATTTTACTGCCAATTGTCGGAATATGGTTGTATGTTTGGTTGACAGAGGGTTTGAGTGTGGCGTTAATTGAGGCACTTGATGGAAGGGAGATAGAAAGCAAAGTTATTCCAAATCAAGGTATTTGGAAATCAGCCATAAATTACGGAACTAGCTGGTTAAGATATGGAGTAATAAGTGCGTTAATTGGTGTGTTAATTGGCGTGTTAATAGATGCGCCCGTTAATGGTCTCATAGCTGGTTTGTTCTTTGGATTAGATACGGGACATCGGGCTGGACTAAATTGCGGTGGTAAAGCTTGTATTCAACATTTAGCATTACGTATTACTTTATGGCAAAGCAGCTACATCCCCTGGAACTACGCCCGTTTCCTCGATTACTGCACCGAGCGTATGCTGCTCCAGCGTGTTGGCGGTCGCTACCGCTTCATCCACAAGCTGCTGCAAGACCACTTCGCCCAAATGGAGCTTAGGCGAGATTAAAAATAAAATTGATAACTGCGGTAGTTGAATACTTAGCCTTACCCATTTAAGCGATCGCTTCCATCTCTTTCACACCTGCCCTTCTAAAATTCCCGTTGAGCCTTTCGCATCCTCCAGTCCGGCATAACGCACCAAAGAGCTTGCCGAAAACCATCACCATGATTGCAGAACTATTTCCAGGTTTTTCTGTAGTTTAACCGCTGCAATGACTCCGAGCAATCACAAAGCATCAGTGCGATATATGGATTCAATCAACTCCTCAACTTCTTCTTCGTTCAAGCATTGTTTGACTTGAGTATTGAACCACTTTATTTCTTCGGATTCTGTGTTTTGAACTTGGTAAACTAGTAATGTTCCTGCAACACGGGCAAAAGTCAGGGGTGATGGGGACAGGTGGCTGAGGAGATCGGATGTATTCTGGTATATTTGCATGACTGATGTTTCATCCAGCGGAGATCCCAATTGAGCGGAAAGCTGTTTTAGACTCTCTTGAATAGACGAATCAAAGTCTGGCTCTTGTTCATGTGAAATATGGTTAAACATCAAAGGTGATTTTATTGAGCTAAAGTAGCAAAATTTAGTTGAATTTTAGGTAATCGGTATACTTAATTTTATCAATTGCTCAGTTAATTTATTCGCTTTTTAGCCAAGCCACCCCAAAAAATCCTATTCCCACAAACATCAGAAATAATCCCCATCTTATTGGCTGTTTAACTCTATCAAAAATACTCATCTCTCCCTCAACTATTACCTGCTGAGGATGAGCGGGATTATATAATACCTGTACTTGCCTCCAAGGCGCATATACACTAACTCACCCAACATTGCCCACAACCCATCAATAGCGTTGAGTGCCAGCAATCATCTAAGTTCTAGCAAGGGTTTGTGGACACTCAGCTAATCCTTTGATGAACTGTTGCCGCAATACTTCTATCTCCTCAGTTTTTGGCTGACTATGAGAAATTACAGTAACCTGATAGCGACCCATGACTTCAACAGGTGACTTTCCGCCTGCCAAACTCCACAGTGCCAACTGTAATTGCTTTGATGGCGAATACAAACTTCCTAATTCACTTAAGATTGATCTGAAGTTACTATCTTCTTGCGGTGAGGGTTGATGCCTTAGCCTGACTCTAATTACCCAGCCGTCAATAGTATTAATCACCGTAACGTAACTAACTTTAAGTTGAGGTCTATTATGTATGTATTCCATCAACTGTAGTATCAGGCTGGCATTCTCCAGATAGTAAAGATATTCCATCTTTTAAGAGCGAATTGGGCTGAGTTTAATTTGAAGATAGAGTAACAATGTGAGGAACTTGTGAGCAAAAGATTAATCAGTTTTTTAGCAATGCCTTAGACCGTGCTGCGATCGCGCCTTACTTGTAGTGTCACTCCCCCATCGAACACCGCCGCATCATCTCCGCCACCGCCACCGCCTCACCTAAGGCGCGTATACACAACTTCTCCCGACATTGCAATTACAATCCGTTGCCGCCTTGCCCACTCAAAGGGAGCAACCACCTCCGATTTAGCTTGTGCAGATTCTGGTTGGCTTCCGCCCCTCTTTCAAGCCGCAACGTCAAGGGTGCAACCGAAGAATCCAGCCTGCACCTGTGATGACGATATTCGGAAATTAAACCGGGTTGGGTAAGCTTGGTAGGTATAAACCGAACATCTGCTCAACCTTACAAACAGATTGCAATGATTTACTCAAACTCTGGTGGCCAAAGTTCTGCGATCTCTAATTCCCAACCTGGAAGTAACTCTGGTATTGTCAATTTATCGTTATCTTTCAACATGACTGGTTCTTGATTAGGACGATAAACTGTAACCGAAAGTTTGTCAGGGTCAATGAGAATACCTACCGTAGAACCAAGTTCTAGGAATAGCTTAATTTTTTCTTGCAGTGGTTTGATGCGATCACTTTTAGATTTCACCTCAACGGTGAGGTCAGGGACTAACTGCACAAAGTCACGCTGAGTTTTCTTGAGTAGTTCTGCTCGAACAAAGGAAACATCTGGAGCGCGTAAGTTTCTTTTTTCGGGGTCGCCCGTATTTTCATCAGTTTCAATGCTTGGCAATATAAAGCCAGCACTCGAACCAGTAACTCTGCCTAGTTTGCGAGGCATCACCCAAATATTAATAAATGTTAATAAGCGAGAACCAATTTCGTCTGACTCGTAATCGGATGGCCCCATAACGATGATGTTTCCCTCTACCAACTCCATCTGCAAATCGGGATTCTGTGACTGTAATTGTTCTAAGTCTTTGATTGTCAGCGACATAAGGCATAACTCGCTCCATCGGCGATCTTCTCCATAATAGGCGATCGCACCATGCGACTATTTCAAAATTTTAGGAAAGCACAACCTACTCCCCCACCGGATACCTCCGCATCATCTGGGCTACCGCCACCGTCTCACCCAAGGAGCATATATACAACTTCCCCCGACATCGCAATCACAATCCTCTGCTTGCTCTAGCCTTAAACTGTCCGCGCATCTAAATTGACTTGTCTAGCTTGTAGTTGACATAACACACTTTACTCATCCCACTTCACCAGCAGCTACTAAACAACTTTGTAACTGATAATCGCAAGCTTGGCTGTCAAATGCCAAAAAAAGTAAATTCACCAACTTCTAGTAATAAAAGGCAATAATTCAAACTCTTGACGAATTTCTAACAGCGAACTGTCCAGTATTAATTCAAAGTCCAGAAATGGCACAAAACGCTGATGATTTCGAGTTTTTAACCACATTGAAATTAACTCTGGAACTAATCGTAGCAACTCAAAAATTATGGAGCTATATAGTCCAAACCAACCGTGACGTTTGAGCAAATCTGCATACATAACACTTACAGCGGGATTTTGGCGTTCGCGTACCCAATCCCGAAATTTGAAATCACTTGTCCAGAATGTCAAAGCAAGAATTTTCAGTTCA
Organism: Dendronalium phyllosphericum CENA369; assembly: GCF_016056275.1. Lineage (GTDB taxonomy): Bacteria > Cyanobacteriota > Cyanobacteriia > Cyanobacteriales > Nostocaceae > Dendronalium > Dendronalium phyllosphericum. The sequence goes on from NZ_JAECZA010000023.1 coordinate 17,281, forward strand.
TCATACATATCCGTATCACAGCCATAAATCACATGACTAGCATCATGGGCTAATAAAATTTTGGCGAAATCCTCTGGCTGAGTACTGGGGTGGGTTAAGTCCGAATTCACCGTATAGTATTCCTCCAAACCTTGACGCAAAGTTTGTTTGCTATTTTTGTTGATATATTGAGGTCTAGTCCGCAAAGGCATAAGTCTATTTTTCCTTTTAATATCGATACTAATAGTATCGATATTATTCCATCTCAATGTCAATTAACTCTTGAGCTTGTCGTAATTTGAGCGCATCTGAAGTTCTGACTATATGAGTGAACCTACCAAAAAACGTCCTGGAAGACCTCGTAGTATTGAGTCTCATCAGGCAATTCTTCAAGCGACAATTGATTTACTCATAGAAGTCGGTGTTGCAAATATCAGTGTTGATGCTATTGCCACTCGTGCCGGAGTCGGAAAAACCACAATCTATCGACGATATTCTTCCAAAGAAGAATTGCTCGCCGATGCCATTGAAAGTCTCAGGCAAGAAGTTGTGATTCCTGACACAGGGTCTTTCTGGGGCGATATCGATTCCTTAATTGAAAGTGCCGCACAACTTACACTTAATCCTTTTGGCCAACAAACTGTTGCAATGATTGTCAGCACTGCTTTAACTAATCCTCAATTTGCTCAAATGTATTGGGCTAAGTACTTACAACCACGACGACAAGCTTTTTCTATTGTCCTTGAACGTGCCAAATTGCGAGGTGAGCTTTTGACAAATGCTGAGTCTGATTTATTTTTTGACACAATCAGTAGTCTCATGCTTTATGCGTCGGTTTTTCCACCCACTACCGAGTCATGGCAAGCTTATGTTCGGCGGATGTTAAATTTTCTGTTCCAGGATAAGATGGCTTGAGAAGCTACTATAGTCGGCAGCCCATCAAGTGAATCCAAGCATAGAGCCTGTAGTCACAAAACAATTGATTATACGCCGGATGGCACAGACAGATTTGCTTGATTTTTTAGCATATCAAACTCACCCGGAAGTTTTGCGCTATATGCCTGTAGAACCATTGACTCAGGAAAGAGCAATAGACTTTCTTGCCCGACAAGCAGTAGTGGAGATTGGTGATGAAGGTGGTTATATCGTGTTTGCCGTTCACCATATAGCTGATGCCAAAATCATTGGTGAGGTTGGCATTAATCTCTTGCCAAAAGCACAAAGTAAAGGTGAGATAGGATGGTCACTTCACCCAAACTATCAAGGGCGTGGTTACGCCACACAAGCGGCACAAGTATTACTTAATTATGGTTTTGCACAGCGCAATCTACACCGAATTACTTCAATTTGTGATACACGTAACACAGCATCATATATGCTGATGGAACGTCTCGGTATGCGGCGTGAAGGACATCTCAAACAAAGTCAGTTGATAAAAGGCTTGTGGCAAAATGAGTATATTTATGCCTTGCTACGTGAGGAATGGCTTTTTCAACAGGACATCACCATAAGCAGATAGAATCTGCGGTAAATACTGCGTGGCGTTGGGAGTGGGAACGAGTATTGCAATATGCGCTTTGTTAAATTGCGATCGCTCCCAGCACCGCTTGGATATTTTGGGAATTATATTTATCTAAGCTAACCAGAATTCCTTTAGTTTGGTTCCACTCTCAGATAGAATTGCGTACCCACAAACTTAGTACCTCTGTTTGTTGGATCTACGTTTTCTATTACCTCCGTTGTACTACAGCAATCAAACCTTTACCAAAAATTTCGCTTGTTGCTGCCTCAAGTTGTTTTTGCGTTGCGCCCGTTTGACTCAAATCGATTGACGAGACTTGAGAAATCCTCGGTTTATTCAAAACCAGTTGATTTGTGGAGAAACAAGGAGTAGTGATACAGCGAATGCCATTGTCTTTTAGTCCCACAAAAGTACCTTTTGCTGGGGCAGCTGTAGCGGCATAGAAGGCTTCTTTTACTCTCAAATTCCCAAACTCACCGAATCCGGGAAATGTCACTGGCACTATGTTACCTCTAAGGAGCAGACGGCTACCATCATCATTTTGGATTTTTGCCAGTTCTGATGGTGATACTTTTAGGGAAGTCCAATCAATCGCAGACACATAGCATTCGGAGCGAAAAACACCATCTAAGCAAGGAGTAGCTTTCAAGTTGACTTGCTTGATGAAATATCCACCGCATATTGGAGAAGCACATCTGCGAAAATCTCTCCGCACCGTGTAATATCCCCATTGGGGAAACTCTTGATTTTTGACGGTGACTGCAACAGAATCAGTAGTGTCTGGAGCAGAAATGTCTTGAGCAGATACTTTGGCAAAAAATCCGTTGCTAACTACTATTGCACCTAATAAAGGAATAATTGAGAATTTATAGTTAAATGATTGTTTGTTCATGGTAACTTTCGATTTAATTTGAGGGTTTGATATTTTGGTTAAGAGTAGAGTTTCTCTTCAAACCTGACAAAATACCTATACTCTCAGATATTAGTTAACAAGGTAAGTTAAAGTGCCAGGACTTTTACACTACTGGCAATAGGTTAAAAAAACCTCACGGAAAACCTTAAAAGGATTTTAAGGACTTATTGTTCTAAGCGATCGCCTAAGCGCAGAAACTTACTCCAGCCGTAATAGCTCCCGTTTGTTTACCCTTCATGACAAAAGCTTGTGCTACACTCCTTTTAAGCGCATACTCAAGCTGTATCCAGCATCAACCTTCGCTTTCACTAGCCCTGCTATGCCGCAAGACTTCTCTCATCAGAATCTCAGAGGTCGTTCGTTCAAGAATCAAAACCTTGCAGGGGCAAACTTTAGTAATGCAGATATTAGGGGAGCAGATTTTAGTGGCGCTAATTTAACAGATGCAAATTTCAATCACGCTCAAGCTGGAGTTGAAGACCACTGGAGAGTTTTCATAACTTTGATTTCGTGGCTTTTATCAGGTTTGTCAGGATTTATCTGGTATTTCAATGGTTATTTACTATTATTAATTTTTGAAGGCTCTTTGCTGAAAAATTATTTGATAGGTGGAGTGACTTCACTATTACTAATAATTTTCTTTTATCTAACAATTCGCCAAGGAGTAGGAGCAGGCTTGGCAGTCTTTGCTATAGCCGTAGCCGCATCTACATTCATTGTTGTATTCGCAGGCGATACCTTCGCTGCTGGATCTGTTGCTGGAGTTGTGGCAGGAGCGGGTGCAGGAGTATTTACCGCCGCCGTAGCTGTAGCATCAGCCGGCAGATTTATGTTTACTATTGCTTTCATTACAGCTTTTACAATTGCTGCACTCAAAGCAGGAGCGAATGCTTTTGTGATGGTCATAGCTACAGCAGGTTTATTTTTTAGTATTTATATTGGCTGGCAAATTACGAAAGAAAATGAGAAATATTCCTTGATTCGTAACGTCTTTATAAATATTGCAGCAATTGGAGGTACAAGCTTTTGTAGAGCTAACTTGACTAATGCTAATTTCACTCAAGCCATAGTCAAAAGTACAGATTTAAGAAACGCTCTGCTTACTTATACTAATTGGTATCAGGCTAAACAACTTGAAACAGTTCGTGCTGGAAAAACCTATCTTCAGAAAAAGCATATACGTCAACTGTTAGTAACAGCACAAGGGCAAGGCAAAAATTTTGACTCAGAGAACCTGCGCGGTGTTAACCTACAAGCAGCCAACTTATCTGATGCCAGCTTTATTGGTGCTGATTTAAGCCAAGCCAATTTACAAAATGCCGACTTGTCAAGAGTCAAGCTTAAGCAAACTCAACTCGATGCAACAGACTTTACAGGTGCTACTCTCACTGGAGCATATATTCAAGATTGGGGCATTACCACTGATACAAAATTTGATAATGTGCGCTGTGAATACATTTATATGCGCCTGCCTACCAAAGATAACCCTGACCCTCACCGTAAACCAGACAATCGCCAGGAAGTATTTGCTGATGGTGAGTTTGGCGATTTCATCAAGCCAATCTTCGACACCCTCGACTTGTACCACAGCCAAGGCGTTGACCCCAGAGCGATCGCCATATCTTTTAAGCAGTTAGCCCAGAATCACCCAGATGCGGAACTAGAGATTGTAGCAATTGAGAAACGCAGCGAAAATAATTTTTTACTACGTGCAAAGACAGTACCTACGGCAGATAAGTCTCGATTAAGTGCAGAGTACTTTGAACTTTACAACAATCTAAAGGCTTTACCAAAAGAAGATTTAATATTTTTATTAGCCCAGAGAGATGGGCAAATCCAGAGTTTAGAAGTAGCATTTAAAACAGTTAATCAGGGTTTAATAAAAGTGGCAGAAACACCTAAAAAAGTTTCCAAATTTGACCTAAAAGGCGCTCAATTCGGTGGCGGTCTAGTCAACGCGGACACAGTAAACGCAGACCAAATCGGCGGCAACATCAACAACTACAACCCAGAACAAAAGCAAAACTTAGCCCAAGCCGCAGCAGAAATTCAACAGCTTCTCAACCAACTAAGTCAGTCATAGCCCACTGCAACGACATCACAGAAAATGAGTGTTGTGGCTAAGGCTGTAGATGAGATTGAGAGTAACCCGACACTGAAAGCACGGGTGATAGGTGCGTTGAAGGCTGGGGGAACCGAAGCATTTAAAGAGCTAATCGACCATCCTTTAGTGAATATACTGCTGGCATCAATCGAGGGGTGGCAGGAGGCGGAGTAGTTTGTTGACAACAGGTAAGCAGAGGGGTTAGCTGGTGCTCTACTGTTTACTATTTTTTTATTTAAAAATACAGCAAGAGGCGATTCCTTTTCTAAAAAATAATGCAAGTGGTTAACCTTAATTTTGCTAAACAAGATTTAAGAAATCGCTCCTTCAAAGGTCAAGACCTTACAGGAGCAGACTTTAGCGGCTGTAATATTCGAGGTTGTGATTTTACTTCGGCAACCTTAGTAAAAGCTAATTTTGAAAAAGCTATAGGAGGACAGACTTCTAAACAAATTATAGACTTTACTATAAAAAATACGATATTGCTCATATTCTTAATTGTTGATAGTGCTGATTTTGCACGGAGGTGGCAAAAAGCCATCATTGATAACAGTTATACTCAAATTAACGTTTTTGCATTAGCTATAAACTCTGTAATTTGGTTTGTAGTTTTTGGTTTTGTTTCAATAAAGTTTTTTAAAAGTTTGAGAAGCTCATTAAGTGGAACTTATTTCAATAAAGCAAATTTAACTAATGCAAAGTTTACTGATGCAGTTTTGAAAAAAACGGATTTTTCAGATGCACAATTATTTTATATTGATTGGCAAGGTGCAAATATATCTGAGTCCAAATTTTCTATTGATTCTAAAGTTATAGAATTGTGCGCTAGTCGAAATGGCAAAGGAAATGATTATAGTTATACCAACCTTAGTAACATTAATTTAGTAAGTGTAGATTTAAGTAATGCTAATTTAAGCGGAGCAGATATCAGTAGAACTTTGTTACATAAAGCTCATCTTGAAAATGCTAATTTATCTGAAGTACAAGCATTAGCCACAGACTTTGCGGAAGCAAATCTAACTGGAGCTTGTATTAAAAATTGGGGGATTAGTCCTGAGACGAATTTTAAAAATGTTCAATGCGATTACATCTACCTTGAATTAGCTCATCAAGAAAGAAGACCTCATAGTGGATATTTTAAAACAAGCGAGTTTAATGATGTATTTCAAAAAACGTTCGAGACAGTTGATCTGTTTTTCCGCAATGGTATTGACTGGGATGCTTTCGCCTACTCCTTCAAAAAAGTAGAAGTCGAAAACGAAGGCGCACAATTGGATGTCCAAAGCATTGAGAAGAAAAGCGATGGCGTTATTTTAGTCAGAGTGGCTGTTGCCCCTGATGCAGACAAAGCCAAAATTCATAATCAGTTCATGCAGGGATATGAGTTTGCGGCTAAGGCACTAGAAGCACAATACCAAGCAAGACTGGAAGATAAAGAAAAAGTAATCAACCAGTTATTTTCTACAATTAACCAGCAAAATAAGTTACTAGCCCACACAGGTGATAAACTATCAATTTACTATCAACCTAACTCGCAATTTGCAGGTGGCATAGTCGATGCCAATACTGTCGAAGCACTGCAAATTGGTGGTAGCATTCAAAACAACGACACTGAAGACTTCCCAAGCTGACCAATGCCGGACTCCCAAGACCCCAAGCAAGTCAATAACAACGACTTACGCAATGCCCAGTTCGGTGGTGGGTTTATAAATGCTGAGAATGTTAATGCTGGCAGAATTGGCGGCGATATTTGGAATATATTTTTAGGACAGCAGACAACACCTGTAGGCAATCCGGCTCGACCAAAGAACGAACGTATACTACTAGCCGCAGTTAAAGAAGAAGTGACCGCACGGTTAAGGCACTCTCTACATAATGCCGTGCTGATTAATTTGGGTAAAGAATCACAACCCCAGCAGGTAAAGCGTCCTTGGGATGCAGAAATAAAAATTGGCTTAAAGCCTGCTGTACCTCTTGCAGACAGCACAACAATTTTAGAAGTTTTTGATTCCCAAGAAGTTGCAGGAAAACTGTTAATCTTAGGTGCGCCAGGGTCGGGAAAGACAACCACACAATTAGAACTAACTCAAGCTTTGGTTAGCCGTGCTGAAGAACAGCCTGATTATCCCCTTCCTATTTTATTCAATTTGTCCTCTTGGAAAGATGACCGACAATCAATAACTGATTGGTTGGTGGTAGAACTTAAATCTAAATATGGTGTCTCAAAAAAGCTTGGTCAAGATTGGGTAGACAATAAGCAATTACTACCATTGCTTGATGGTTTAGATGAACTTGAACCACAGCATCAAGAACTCTGTGTTAATGCAATTAATCAGTTTTTAGCAGGCGAAACTAGACCGCTTTATTTAGTTGTGTGTAGCCGGATTGAGGAATATAATAACTACGCTACTCAATTGCAACTTAAAGGTGCTATCTGCTTGCAGCTTTTAACCAGCAATCAAATTTGTGATTATCTAACCTCTATAAATTCTCTAGAACTGTGGTCAACCATCAGTAGCGACTTAGACTTACTAGAGTTAATGGAAACTCCATTACTACTCAACATTACTGTTCTAGTATCTCAAGAAATATCTCGTGAAGAGTGGCAGCATTTGAATTCTACATCTGACCGGATTCAGTATTTGCTTGATGCTTATATAGGACGGATGTTGACACGAAATATTAATAGTAAAGCATATTTAAATAACAAAGCTCCTAATACTAGAAAAACTCGAATTTGGCTTGTTTGGTTGGCTAAACAAATGCAGCAAGAATCGAAAACAGAGTTTTTGATTGAAGAAATGCAGCCGTCTTGGTTAAAAAATCAAGCCTCAAAAACATTATATAAAGTTTTGTTAAGCTTGATGATTGGTATATCTATAGGAATAATATTTAAACTGCTGTATCAAAGGAGTATTATTGGAATAATAGTAGGAATTATTTTAGGTATCACTTATTGGTTGCCTTCACAAAAAATAGTCATTATAAAAACAATATCTTTATCAGAGCTGAATAAAAGAAAATTACTTATAGGTTTGGCTGTAGGAATAGGTGTTGTAATATTTCCAAGCTCATTATCATGGATATTATTACAAAGACATCAAGGGCAAATTTATGTAATTATAATAGGTATAATGTTTCCTCTACTTACAGGTTTACTTCTTGGGCAGCCTAATAAAAGCATAGAAAAAAATATAAATCCAAATCAAGATATTTGGCATTCGGTACGTAATGCTTTTCTTTCAGCTTTAATTATAGGAACACCTATAGGACTATTTGTAGCAATAATTCATATTCCTATAGAAGGGGGAATTAGCGGTATAACTTTTGGATTGATTTTTGGTTTAGTTGCTGGTGGAGATGCCACCATTCAACACTTCATTTTACGCCTCATCCTCTACTTCAACGGCTACATCCCCTGGAACTACGCCCGTTTCCTCGACTACTGCACCGAGCGTATGCTACTCCAGCGTGTCGGCGGCCGCTACCGCTTCATCCACAAACTGCTGCAAGACCACTTCGCCCAAATGGACTTTAGGCGAGATTAAGAAAGAATTTGCATCTGTTGACCTAAAAAGCAACGGTGATATTATTTACAACAATGTCGCTTAAACCTGCTCAAGCCTAACCCATGCCGGATTCACAAGACTCAAAGCAAGTCAATAACGACTTACGCAATGCCCAGTTTGGCGGAGGTTTGATTAATGCTGAGTCTGTAAATGCTGGGCGAATAGGCGGCGATATCTACAATATTCACATTGGGCAGCAGGCAGAAGCATCGAGTAACCCAGCCTCATCGCCAAACCAACAACAGCGATCGCAGCAAGAACGAGGCTCACTGGAAAAAGCTTACACGCTGCAAAGCCAAAAAGTAGCAAGCATAAGAACCGCATGGGTAATCGAGACAGACCCATCGCGCAAGTTTCAATACGAACAGCAGCTTCAAGCAGAGGAACGCACACTCAAAGAACTTACTGACAAATTGGATGCAGTTGAACGACAGTTGCAAGCTGATGATAACTCTAGACTAGATGTAGGTGCAGACATATATATTGAAAGACCTCCAATTGAGGACAAATGCCATAACGCAATTATGCAGCCTGGGGCATTAATCCGCATCAAAGCCCCCCAAAGAATGGGGAAAACTCTTTTACTAGAGAAAACATTAGACCATGCCAGAGGGCAGGGTTATCAAACAGCAAAGCTAGATTTAAAACTAGCTGATGCTGACATTCTGGCTACCCTAAAAACATTCTTACAATGGCTTTGCATTGATGTTGCTGACAGCTTGGAACTAGAACCACAACTAGACAAACACTGGCAAGAAGTGTTTGGGCTGAATAAAAACTGTACTCGCTATTTTCAAAAATATTTATTATCGGTAACTAATTCTCCCCTAGTTTTAGCAATAGACAATTTTGAGCGACTGTTTGATTATCCAGAGATTTTCCCTCAATTCTGCTTGTTACTGCGGGGATGGTATGAAGCAGCCAAACAAGGAGACAAGATTGGTAATATCTGGAAGAAACTACGCCTTGTGGTGGTTCACTCAACTGAATCTTACCCTTCCTTAGACACTAATCACTCCCCATTTAATGTGGGATTGGCGATTGACCTGCCCGAATTTAATCCCCAACAAGTAGCAAACCTCGCCAAACAGCACGAGTTAGGACTGCTAGGAGAACTGGCCTTAAAAGAGTTGATGGGGTTAGTAGGGGGACATCCTTACTTGGTACAGTCTGCGATAACTTCGTTAAGCTCCGCTAACGCTTACCTCAAAAACCCGCAAACGACCTTAGAAGAACTCTTGAGGCTTGCACCAACAGAACAAGGAATTTTCAGCGACCACTTGCGGCAACAACTGTGGCATTTACAACATAATCCTCAGCTTGAGATAGGGTATAAAAAAGTAGTAATGAATGAAATACCTGTCAGGCTAGACACTGAAGTAGCATTCAAGTTACATAGTTTAGGGTTAGTAAAACTTTCTAGTAATGATTGCGTTCCCAGTTGTGATTTATATCGTCAATACTTCTCAAATCGTTTGGGGTAGGTGAGTCATGGTTGACCAGTACATATTTTCTGGAAGTCTACCTGAAAATGCCAGTACCTACGTCACAAGAGAAGCTGATGCCCAGTTGTATGAAGGGCTGAAGGCAGGAAAGTTTTGTTATGTACTGAATTCTAGGCAGAGTGGAAAGTCCAGTTTGCGTGTGCGAACCATGCAGAGATTGAGAGAGGACGGTGTGCAGTGTGCCGCCGTAGACCTTTCTGCTGGTGGGATTCAGAATGTACCACCCGAACAATGGTATGCAGATTTAATTGACACTCTCATTGATACTTTTGGGTTAGATGTAGATTTTGGTGATTGGTGGTCAGAAAACCAGTCGAATACATTAGTAACCAGATTTCGTAAGTTTTTGGAAGAGATATTACTGGTTGAGGTTAAAGAGAATATTGTTATTTTTATTGATGAAATTGATAGCGTACTCAGTCTGAATTTTCCTACAGATGACTTTTTTGCATTGATTCGTGCCTGTTATAACAAGCGTGTCGATAATCCTGATTACAATCGCCTCACTTTCTGTTTGTTGGGTGTAGCATCACCTAGTAATTTGATTTCAGATAAACAGCGCACCCCCTTTAACATTGGTCAAGCAATCTCCCTCAAAGGTTTTCAACCGCATGAAGTTGAACCTTTAGAAAAGGGTTTGCATGGTAAATTTAGTAATCCCCAGGCGATAATGCAGTCAATCTTGCAGTGGACTGGGGGGCAACCATTTCTGACTCAAAAGCTGTGTCAGTTTATGGTTGAGGAATCAGAGCAAGAACATCCCCGTTCAGTAGAGCAAGTAGTCAGATCACGCATCATTGAAAACTGGGAATCACAAGATGAACCAGAGCATCTGCGAACAATTCAAGCTAGGATTTTACGGGATGAGCAACGGGCAGGTTATTTACTAGAACTGTACCAGCAAGTCAGACTAGCCCAGGAGCAATCCCAGGTAATAGCAGATGAAACATTAGAACAAAGTGAGTTACAGCTTTCGGGATTGATTGTTAGACAGGAAGGTAAGCTAAGAATTTATAACCTAATTTATCGGGAAATATTTAACTCAAATTGGATTGAAACTCAATTAAATAATCTGCGTCCATATTCTGAAAATTTTCGCTTTTGGGTAGCTTCTGGTTACACTGATAAATCGCGATTGCTGCAAGGCAATGCTTTACAGGAAGCTGAAGAATGGGCTAGAGACAAGAATTTAAGTTATCAGGATAAACAGTACTTAGCAGCTAGTAAAGAGAAAGAAATTCAAGAGAAAATTACTACACAGGAACAAAAAGCTGCTTTGGAAAGAGCAAGGAAAGATACAGAAGCAGCAGAAGCTAGAAATTATTTACTAGTTGAAGCAAACAAGAAAGCCAAGCAAAGTATTCGTAATGGAACTATAGTTTTATTTTTTACTTCTTTAATTTCATTGTCTTTAGGCTTATTAGCTGTTGATTTTAAAAACAAAATTGATAAGAATCAAGAATTATTACAAACTGCTGGGGAAGTAGCTAATTTCCTAAAAAAAAATCAATTAAATCAAAATAATAACAATAATGAAGATTCCTTAAAAAAAAATAGTATAAAACTATCTGACCTTAATTTAAAAATAGCATTAATGAATTTAGCGGCAAGTATTTATAAAATCCGAGAAAAAGACTTAAAAAAAGCAGATATTTACCTTCAAAAAGTAAATCAATATATTAATCAAAGTGAATTAAAATATGATTCCATAGAAAGGATACAAATTTATGTTTTTTATTTAACGGCTAAAGGAAGATTATCTCATGAAAACAAAGACAAAAATAGTCAAATCAAGTTTTATGAACAAGCCTATGATGTCATTCAGCTACAAAAAGGAAGAATCTTTAGTAAAGAAGTAAATATTCTTTTTAAAGAATCTGTAGAATCACTTTATCAACAACTTATATCGTTAGCAAAAGAAATCGGTAATACAACCCTCAAAAATAAAGTCGAAATTTCTTTAAAAGAATATTATTATCTTGAACTAGAAAATAACCTAAAAATTAATAATTGGGCAAAGTCAGATGACATAACAACAGATATTGCTCGCCTTGAGGGATTAGATAAAAATAACGTTGATGAAGTACCTATCGATAAATTACAATTTTACTGTTCAGAATTCAGAAAAATTGATAACCTTTGGCATAATTATACACAAGGAGAGTTTAGTTTTACCTCACAGAAAAATTACTTTAGAATGTTTCAATTAGGAAAGTATAGTAGTAATGAAATTATTACTGTAATAAATATAAGAAGACAAACAAAAGCAAAAACACTGCAAAAAAGAAATATATTTTCAGTATTTGTTCCCCCCGCAATTGCAGGAGGGCCTCCAGAATACCCCAGTCTAAGTCTGAGGATACGAAATATATTTAAGCCTAATAATATTTTATCTGCTTGTCCTTTTAAAACAGATTCTGCCATAAATGTTCTTGTATTTTCTCCACCTACTAACATCCATATCAAACCTAGAAAAGTTGAAAATGGCAAAGTTTCTGAAAAAGAAAAATGCAAGATTAATTATCAAGAAAGAATTTTAGTTTATAGAGATTTTAACCCTGATTGGTATTATACTGATGCTTGTAACGGTGGTTGGATTCATAAAAGTCAAGTGCGCTGACTACAAATAATTGATAACCTTCTTTTTGGCGCTTGCTACCCAAACCTCAACTTTCATAAGACAACTCTCAAAATCAATATAGTTGCCCTGATGGTACATTACCCTTACATCGTGCATGAGAACTAAAATAAGAAGCCATACACAACAAACATAAGGACATAAGTTTTGCCGACGATTATCCTCTGGCAAGTAATTTGAGTAATGCAGTATTAAGTTTATCCATGTGCTAGAGTCTAGCTTGAAAAAGAGCAGTGATCACTTCATTCAAACATTTTACGATTTTAAGTGACGCAAAACCCTACTCCCCCACCGGACACCGCCGCATCATCTCCGCAATCGCCACAGCCTCACCATCCGGCATATAAACAGTGTTCCCCGACATCGCAATCACAATCCTTTGCCGTCTTGCCCACTCAAACCAATCTTTCACAGCAGACTTAGCCTGTTGTGCTTCCGGCTTCCTCCCTTCCTTACAAGCAGTCACAAATACAGCCTCCGGCGACTTGATCCCCTTCCAAGTCCGTATCGCTTCTTTGAGATAAGCGATCGCCCCCAACAAAAATTCCCCACAGCCGTAATCGCTCCCGTTTGTTTATCTTTCACAACAGAAATATTGCGCTCTTTTGCGTAAAACCACATACTCAAGATGTAAGTTCCATAGAAAACAGTGCTGTTGGCCAACTCCAGCCCCAATTCATGAATACTCAAGCAACTCAGAAAATTCTACTGTTAGCTGCCAATCCCATCGGCAGCCAAAATCTCCGTCTGGGTGAAGAGATGCGAGAAATTGAGGAGGGGTTAAAAAGGTCAAGGAATCGAGAACTGTATTCTATAGCCACAGCCCAAGCAGTACGCTATCGAGATATCCGCAGGGCGATACTAGAACACGAACCGCAGATTATTCATTTTTCAGGACATGGAGCAGGAGAAGAAGGTTTAGTTTTTGAGGATGAAACCGGAGCAGCCAAGTTAGTTGATGCACAAGCGTTAGCTGGACTGTTCCAACTGTTTTCGGGACAAGTAGAATGTGTAGTGCTTAATGCGTGCTATTCCCAGGTACAGGCAGAAGCGATCGCGCAACACATTCCTTGTGTCATTGGGATGAACAAAGCGATTGGAGATCGGGCAGCGATTGAGTTTGCCGTAGGGTTTTATGATGCGTTGGGAGCGAAAAAATCCTATGAATTTGCCTACAAGCTTGGCTGTAATGCAATTAGAATGGCAGGAATACCAGAACAAGATATTCCAACTCTCTTGAAAACTGCTCAGATTGAGCCAATGTCTGCAAAGGCTCAATCACCTCAACGCACTTCGTCTGGTGTCTCAACGACTCAGTTTGATGTTTTCTTAGCGCATAATACCCAAGATAAACCTGAAGTTAGAGCGATCGCACTTGCACTCAAACAGCGAAATATAAAGTCTTGGATAGATGAAGAACAAATTCCACCAGGGCGTTTCTTTCAAGAAGAGATACAAAAAGCAATTTCATCTGTTAAATCTGCTGCTATATTTATTGGTCTTCAAGGAATAGGAAAATGGCAAAACTGGGAACTAAAAGCATTCATATCACAGTGTGTTGAGAAAAAAATTCCTGTGATTCCTGTACTGCTTCCAGGTGTTAATAATTTACCCGAAGATTTGATTTTTTTGAAAGAGTTAAGCTGGGTAATTTTCTCTAATGGAATTGATGACGAGAATGCTTTAGATTTATTGGAATGGGGCATAACTGAAAAAAAACCAAAGAACAGAGAAAAACTGGAGCAGGAGCAAAGGCCGGCAAGAATTCCGACACAAGAGCTTATTACAAGTATCTCTGACTTATCACCAGAGCAAAGAGAGCGATTGCAGCAAGAAAGAAACTTGTTACATATCCTGACACAGAGCCTCAATACATGTAGCAACGATAATGAGCTACATCTGTACAAAACCACGATTAATACTGCTTTACGGCGCTGTAATCCTCAAGGAAGCGATCGCTCTTGGCAACAGCAGCTACAGGATTTGAGTAATCATCCTGCTCCCATTGGTTGGGAAACTGAAGGCAAGCTTGTCTACTTTGTGATGATGTTAGCTTGGATGAAAGACACGCCAACATCCACCTTAGAAGAACTCAAAGCTTGGGTAGAGCTATGGGAATATAGCGGACATAAATATAAATATTCTGATTTATTTGTTCGCATTGATGACGAAATGAGACAGAAGAAAATCTCACCCAGTAATGAATGTGAATGCGTCATGGTGGCCGTTGAGCAAGTAGAGACATCAACGGATCAGTTGCGTGTGTCCCTATGGGCTGTTCCCAATCGCGAAACCTATAAACGGCACAATCCACCAATGCCGCTTGTCCTGGAAGAAGTGCTTTCGCGTCAAGAACTACCTGCATTTGTACGTAAAAAAATTCGGGACAAGCTTCGGAAAGAGCCTACTCCAACTATTCATTTGTTTGTGCCACGGATGTTTTTTGGTGACAACTTTGAGATGTTACCAAGTAGCCGTGTTGGTGCTGTTCTAGGTAATGAATACCCACTTGTTGTCCGCACAAACTTAAAGATTCACCCAATTGGATGGTACTATTACGACGATTGGCATGAAAAATGGCAACAGATTGAAGAAGCTTTTGAAAATAATATCTGCGACGTGGCTAAGTTCATAGACTGTTCGCTGCCAGAAAAAGATTTGATTCCAGAACTAGCAACAACTGATGCGGTGGTTCTGAAAAACTGTGATTCTGTAGGTAGCTGGTTTGATTTGATTGCAGAAGAGACAGCGTTACCAGTAGCACTGTGGTCGCGCGATCCTCTATTTCAAGACCAGTTGGCTAGAGTACTCGACGACTGCATTGTGAAAAATTTACCCGATCGCATTCATCAGGAACGCAAGACAGCGCATAAGTCTACAATCAAATCTGTGCTGGGTCATCATCTTAGCCTAGTATGGGAAGATCCAAAAATCGTGCCTCCCAATATGCAATTTGATTCGGAGATGTGTTGACACTATGAGCGATGAAACTCAACAGGCTCAAGCCAGTACGGAAATACTATTCAATCCGATTTTCCAAGGGAGCGCAGAAGAGCGATTTAAACCCGAAGACCCACTACCACTACCCCCTGCCCCCACTTGGCGACGGGCTACACGCCGTAAGGAAGAACGGGGAAAAACATTTCAGGTACGCCCCGAAGAAATTGAAATGGTAAATGCGGCACTCTATCTGCGACGGCCTCTGCTAGTAACAGGCAAACCCGGCACTGGCAAGACATCCCTGGCTTATGCTGTTGCCCACGAACTAGGAATGGGTGAAGTTCTCTACTGGCCAATTACTACCCGGACAACTCTTCGAGATGGACTGTATCTTTATGATGCAATATCTCGTCTGCAAGATGCCAACAGTTCGCGTCCTCGTGATGGGAACTCAGGAGAAGGCGACGATCGCTTCGATAACATTGGTAATTATATCCGCCTAGGGCCATTAGGAACGGCCTTAGTTCCTGCTAGAAAACCGCGCATTTTAATTGTTGATGAAATAGATAAAAGCGATATCGATCTGCCAAACGATTTGCTCTACGTCTTTGAGGAAGGAGCATTTGAAATTCCAGAGCTGGTGCGGATTGAAAATATCAAATCCGAAGTAGAAGTACGGACAGCTTACAAAGACGAGCAAGAGTTTACATTCAACGATAACTATAAGGTTGAAGCAGGTAAAACTGTAATTGAAGGTGGCAAGGTAATTTGCGAAGAATTTCCACTGATGATTTTGACTAGTAATGGTGAGCGTGACTTCCCGGCTCCATTCTTGCGTCGATGTGTGCGTCTAACTATGGAAGAACCAAATGAGAAGCGTTTGGAGCAAATTGTCAATGCTCACCTGCAACAACAAGTGGAGCAAGATAGCAAAGACGATAAAGAAATAAGCGTTCCGTCAGCAGCAGATATTCAAAAACTCATTGAAGATTTCGTCAAAAAGCGGAGCGATCGCAGTCGCGGCGATTTAGCTACCGATCAACTCTTAAATGCAGTATATCTGGTAATGAGTGAGCGCGACCCAGATTTGAAAAGCCGAGAAGACTTGATTAATCGCCTATGGAAACATCTCAGCAGCAGCGAGGATCAACAGTCGAACAGTTTGCGAAAACGTTAGCAGAAGCCAAACTGGATTTCGATGCTATCGATTTAGTTGATATCCTTTGGCTAGCTCAATTTATCGAGCCAGCCAGGTCTTTGCAGGCAGAAGATCCCCAAGGGCAAACAACGGTTAAACAAAGCCAAAAGCATACTCCGAAAATTGACCACCGTAAACCTACACTTAATCTGTATCCTAGTGACCCCTCATCTCCGCAGAAGCCAGAAACCATCGCTACTGAACAGAATTTAGAACAAAAAGTTGAGAAACAAAGCGGCACTCCGTTTTCAGTTCCCGCAGCGCCAGCATTGCGAAACCGACTTGATTTGGCGCGATCGCTCCGCCCTCTGATGCGAAAAGTACCATCACGAAACCGATTTGAATTAGATGAAGATGCCACAGTAGCACAAATTGCCGAGACAGAGGTTTGGTTGCCCGTAGTACGTCCAGTCGCAGAACGCTGGTTACAACTAGATTTAGTGGTCGAAGAATCGAAGACAACCGTAATCTGGGAACGGGCAATCATGGAACTGAACCATTTAGTAGAATATCAAGGAGCGTTCCGATCTGTTCGGACTTGGCGATTGTCTACCCAAACGGGAAAAGTACAGTTGTTTTCCCGGTGGCGTGATGCCTCAATTCATTCTGTGGCAAAGACCGAACCAGTAATAAATCAACGTTCTCATACTCCAGGTGAACTGATTGACCCCACAGGGCGAAGCTTGATTTGGTTAGTAACAGATTGTACATCAACACTTTGGCGGCAAAACCAGATTTACGAAACACTGCTTGCTTGGAGTAAGGTACAGCCGATAGCCATCTTTCAAATGTTTCCAGAAAGATTATGGTCAAGAACCGCATTGCGCGATGGGCATATTGTCAAGTTAGGAGCGTTGGTTCCGGGCTTATTGAGTAATCAGTTGGTAATCGAAGGTTTGCCCCAACGTCTAGAACAGCGTAATCATGAGGACTTGGTTACTGTTTCTATTATTACTCTTGATGCTGCGTCAATGTTACTCTGGGCAAGAGTAGCCTCTGGCTTTGGGGATTATCGTACACCAGGGCGAACTTTTGACTTGTCTTTTATTCGTAGGCAAGCAGAAAAAGGAAAATCAGACTCCTCACCACGCTCAAGCTTAGAACGGACTGCCCAGGAGCGAGTGGCACTGTTTCGCTCAACAGCTTCCAAAACAGCGCAGCAATTAGCGGATTTAATGGCTGCAACTCCAGTAACTTTGCCCGTAATTGACCTGTTACGGGATGCATTTCGTGGTGATTTTCAGGAGGAGGTACAACAATCTCATATAGCAGAAGTACTGCTCAGTGGTCTCTTGCGGCGTTGTGATACAGAAGAAGAGAATGTATGCCGTTACGAGTTTTGGGGCGATAACTCGCCTGATGGAGAAGAGCGAGTACGTCATATTTTGCTGGGAGATACATCGATATTAAAGACAATTGAGGTGTTGAATGTCCTATCAGCATCGATTTGTCAAAAACTGGGCAGTCCCTCTAAAACTTTTGAGGCGTTACTTGGTGATATACATACCTTAAATAGCGATCAATCGGTTGCTGTCTTACCTTTTGCTAGAGTGGGCTTAGACGTAATGCGCCGTTTGGGAGGTAAGTATGCTGCATTAGCAGATAAATATATTTCTGTAACTGAACCAGAAGTACAGCTCCTAAAAATCTTGCAACTTCAAGAATTTACATTTGAAGTCGCAACCATCATGATTGAGGAAGATACAGGCTTTACTTCAGTACAGCAACTAAAAAACCCAAGAAGCCAAAGACAAAGGATAGCTCTAATATCAATTGAGGGAGATCCGGCATCAGATAACATTGGGGCAGGAGAGATAGCAGGACAAGATATTTATGTCCATTACGTAGGTAAAGCACTAGCCCAATTGGGATGGCAAGTTGATATATTTACCCGTAAAGTGAGTGCGGAGCAAGACGCGATCGTTCAACACAGTCCAAATTGTCGAACTATTCGTTTCAAAGCAGGTCCACTAGAGTTTATACCGCAAGATAATCTTTTTGGCTACTTGCCAGAATTTGTGGAGAATTTGCTGAAATTCCAAAAAGAAAACAGCATCACTTATGAGATAGTTCACACCAACTATTGGCACTCTAGCTGGGTAGGTATGCAGTTGAAGAAAATTCAAGGGAGTAAACAAGTTAACACATACCATTCTTTAGGAGCAATTGAGTACAGGACTATAAAAAATATTCCTTTAATTGCTACTCAGCGTTTAGCTATAGAGAAGGCAATATTGGAAACCGCAGAACGAATTGTAGCTACGAGTCCGCAGGAAAAACAAAATATGCGATTGCTAGTTTCTACCAAAGGCAGTATTGATATCATTCCCTACGGTACAGATATTCAGCACTTTGGCTCGATTACACGAGAAGTAGCTAGATTGTTAATGGGAATCGACAAAGAAACCAAAGTTGTATTGTATGTCGGTCGTTTTGATCCACGCAAAGGTATAGAAACATTAGTGCGTGCAGTCAATGAATCTCAATTACGGGAGTCCAACAACCTCAAGTTAATCATTGGTAGTGGTAGCACTCCTGGTAATAGCGACGGACTTGAGCGCGCTCGCATTGAACAAATTGTCAACGAATTGGGAATGGGTGACTTTACCACCCTTCCTGGTCTTCTTAGTCAGGAAATTTTACCAACTTATTACGCTGCCGCGGATGTTTGCGTTGTACCCAGCCACTACGAACCTTTTGGCCTTGTGGCAATTGAAGCGATGGCAAGTGGTACGCCAGTGATAGCTAGTGATGTCGGTGGACTTAAGTTTACAGTAGTTCCCGAAGAAACAGGTTTGTTAGTACCACCTCAAGATGTAGCTGCTTTTGCATCTGCCATTGACCGAATTTTGTTGAATCCAGAGTGGCGAGATGAATTAGGTAAAGCTGGCAGAAAGCGTGTAGAAACCAGATTTAGCTGGGATGTTGTAGTATCTCAACTCAGCGAACTTTACACCCATTTATTGGAACAGACAGTTAAAAAGCCGCCTTTACTAGAGTAATAAATAAATGCCAATGATAGTTATAAACCGAACACAAAAAACAGCACAATACTATGTAGAAAACTTGGGTAATGATATTGGGTTAGAGATGGTGCTGATTCCTGGGGGTAGTTTTTTGATGGGTTCCCCAAAAGATGAACTAGAGCGTTATGATTCAGAAACCCCTCAGCATTCAGTAAACATTCAGCAATTTTGCATAGGCAAGTATCCAATCACTCAAGAGCAGTGGAGAGCAGTAGCAGCACTACCGCAGATCAGTAGACAACTAAAACCTGACCCGTCAGAATTTAAAGGGGATAAGCGACCTGTAGAGCGAGTGTCCTGGTACGATGCAGTAGAGTTTTGCGATCGCTTGACTGCCCATACAAAAAGAAATTACCGTCTACCCAGTGAAGCAGAATGGGAATATGCGTGTCGTGCTGGCACAACAACACCATTTCATTTTGGTGAAACAATTACAACTGATGTTGCCAATTATAGAGGTATGGATAATGAAAAAGAAAAATGGTCAGGTTCTTATGGTCGAGGGACAAAAGGAATTTATCGGGCACAAACAACAGAGGTAGGTAGCTTTAAGGTTGCGAATGCTTATGGACTTTACGATATGCATGGAAACGTTTGGGAATGGTGCGCCGATCATTGGCAAACAGATTATCAAGGAGCGCCTATAAATGGTGGTGCATGGTTAACTACTGAAAATAATAGTCTACGGCTACTGCGAGGTGGTTCTTGGCGTTACGTTCCAGCTTACTGCCGTTCCGCCCATCGAAACTCTCGTGAACCTAACAGCCGCTTTTCTAATATTGGTCTTCGAGTAGTGTGTGATATTTTCACTGCTAGTCCGCAACATAATCCCAGTTTACAAGATAATACTCGCAGGCAAGCATCAGAGACAGATTCTAAAAAAATCTCTAACAACTACTTACCCAATTCTCAGTTTGGTGGTGGGTTGATTAATGCTGACACAGTAAACGCTGAGCGTATTGGTGGCGATATCAACAACGTTCAAGGTGATAACAACCAACAACGTGTGAGTAACAAAACCTCTAACTTCAACCTGCAAAATGCTCAATTCGCAGGCGGTCTAGTCAACGCCGACACTGTAAATGCAGGGCAAATCGGCGGCAACATCACCAACTACAACACTGAGGAGCGTCAGAACCTCGCCCAAGCCGCAGCAGAGATTCAGCAGCTTCTCAACCAACTGAGCCATTCATACCCGACTGCAACTACTTCAGAGAAAATGAGTGTT
The DNA here is from genome assembly GCF_016056275.1 of Dendronalium phyllosphericum CENA369. GTDB lineage: Bacteria > Cyanobacteriota > Cyanobacteriia > Cyanobacteriales > Nostocaceae > Dendronalium > Dendronalium phyllosphericum. Next base: position 37,903 of record NZ_JAECZA010000023.1, read on the forward strand.
GTGGCTAGAGCAGTTGATGAGATTGAGAGTAACCCAACTTTAAAAGCACGGGTGATAGGTGCGTTAAAGGCTGGCGGAACGGAGGCATTTAAAGATCTAATCGACCATCCTTTAGTGAATATACTGTTGGCTTCAATAGATGAATGGCAGGAAGCCGAATAGTTTGTTGGTTAAAGGGAGCAGAGGGGGTAGCTGAAGATGGCGAATGAGGAGCATTTAGCAATACTGAGGCAGGGAGTTGAAGTTTGGAATGAGTGGAGAAATAAATATCCTAAAGTAAGACCTGATTTGAGTGGAGCTAAACTGAATAATGCTAATTTGAGAAAAGCCAATTTTGAAGAGACTAACTTTAGTGGAGCAGAACTTTGTGGAGCTAATCTTCATGATGCTTACCTTCATAAAGCTATACTTAGCTCAAATAAATATCAAGACACAAAACTGATAGAAACTGACTTGAGTAAAGCAACTCTTAATGATGCAAAACTTGTAGCAGCCGATCTTACTAAAGCAAACTTAACACAAACATATCTTATTAATACAAATTTTAATGGTGCTACACTTATAGACATTAACCTTAAAAAAGCTTTCGTTTCAGATACAAACTTTTCTCTTACTAACTTGAAAGGAACTAATCTTAGCAACATAAGTCTGACTGGTACAAATTTTGAAGAGGCAGATTTAAGAGAAGCTAACTTTAGTAAAACAAACCTTTATCGCTCAAATTTAAGAAAGGCTGATCTTGCAAAAGCTAATTTATTTGAAGCTGATTTAACACAAACAAGCTTATATGATGCAAATTTAAGAGGTGCTTGTCTAACTGGATCTTGTATAAAAGACTGGGGAATTAATGCTTTTACTAATCTTGATGCAATAGTTTGCGACTACATCTACCTCGACCAAAAACAACAAGAACGCCGCCCCAATAGTGGTAATTTCGCTCCTGGAGAATTTGCTAAACTGTTCCAAAAATCCTTAGAAACAGTAGACCTAATCTTTCGCAACGGCATTGATTGGGATGCTTTCGCATATTCATTCAAAAAAGTAGAAGTTGAAAATCAAAGTACATATCCTATAGTTACAACTATTGAACTTATAAGTGATGGTATTGTTTTAGTAAAAATAGCTGTTACCCCTGATGCAGACAAAGCGAAAATCCATAACGAATTTATGCAGGGATATGAATTTGCAGCTAAAGTATTAGAAGCACAATACCAAGCAAGACTTCAAGATAAAGATGCAGTAATTGTCAGACAAGAAGCACAAATTAATCGTCTGTTTGACATAGTAGAACAACAAGGGTCAGTTCAAAAAGCACTAACAGAAAATCCTAGGAAAATTTCTAACACCAATATAATAAATTCTAAGTTTGCAGGCGGTATGGTGGATGCGATTAATGTTGACGCACAGCAAATCGGTGGTAACATTCAAAACAAAGACACTGAAGACTTCTCAAGCTGACCCATGGCTGACTCCCAAGATCCGAAGCAAGTCAATAACAATGACTTACGCAATGCCCAGTTTGGCGGCGGGTTTATTAATGCTGAGAATGTTAATGCTGGCAGAATCGGCGGGGACATTTGGAATATTTTCTTCGGGCAGCAGACAACACCAGTAGGTAATCCAGCTAGACCAAAGAATGAGCGTTTATTATTAGCCGCAGTCAAGGAAGAAGTGACTGCACGGTTAAAACAATCTCTACACAATGCCGTGCTGATTAATTTGGGTAAGGAGTCACAACCTCAGCAGGTAAAGCGACCTTGGGATGCTGACATAAAAATTGGTTTAAAGCCTGCTGAACCTCTCCTAGATACGACAACAATTTTAGAAATTTTTGACCAGGAAGAAATTGCAGGTAAGTTGTTAATTTTAGGTAATCCTGGTGCTGGTAAAACTACTACAACATTAGATTTAGCAAAAGCCTTGATTACACGGGCAGAAAAAAAAGCTGATTACCCTATTCCGGTACTATTTAACCTCTCGAATTGGAAGAATGATAGACAGTTGATACATGATTGGTTAGTAGCAGAATTAAAATCGAAATATGGGGTGCGAAAGGATATTAGTAGTAAGTGGCTGGATAATGCTAAGTTACTACCCATGTTAGATGGTTTAGATGAATTGGAGCCAGTACGTCAGGAACCATGTGTAAGAAAGATTAATGAATTTTTACAAAGCGATTACCGTCCAAAGTATTTACTGGTGTGTAGCCGTTGGGAGGAGTATGCTAACTATCACGAAAGACTTCAACTAAATGGTGCAATATGCTTACGATTACTTAGCTATCACCAAATTAAAAGTTACTTGGCTAATTTAAATAGAACGCAGCTTTGGCAATTTTTACAAACTGATACAACATTACTAGAACTAGTACGTAAACCATTAATGCTGAGTATAATAATACTCTCTTATGAAGAGTTGGCAACAGAAAGGTGGATAAATTTAACGTCAAATATATCACCCTTAGAATATTTACTAAATGCATATATACGACAAATGATGTCTCGAAGTTTAGTAAATCAGATGTACAGTAAACAGGAAGCTTCAGTTACAAAGTGGATGCAACGGTGGCTGGCGTTTCTAGCACAGTATTTGCAGAGTAGTTCAAAGACTGAATTTTCCATTGATGATATACAAGCTGGCTGTTTCCAAACCATCGCTCAGAAACGCATATATTATTTCACTATTAAAATTGCTTTGTGGTTATTTAGCGGCTTTATTGTAGGATTAATTTTTGGTAAAAACTTTGGGTTAGTTAGTGGCTTTGTAATTAGCCTAATTATCAATTTATCTGAAACAATACAATTGGCTGATAAAATAAAATTTTCCTTTAACAGGTTAATAGTTGGTTGTAAACTAGGCTCATTTATAGGTGCTATTGGTGGATTTTTATATAGTTTTTTATTTGCCCTATATATAGCAATAGCAATTGATGGAATCAAAAATATTAATATCTTAACATTTCTGGTATTTTGGGCAGTACTGACTATATTTTTAACAATTATTTTTAGCGTTTCAAGTGGATTAATTTTTGGAATATTTTTAAGTTTGATAAAGGAAGAATTTGAAATAAAGTTTATACCAAATCAAGGAATTATAAATTCATTTAAGAATGCGATAATATATAGTATGTTTAGTGGATTAATACTAGGAATAACATGGAGTTTAATATATATAGTTTTTCCAGGGAATAATTTGATAAAAATTGATGAACCTGATGTTTATGTTATGGGAACCACTGAAGCTTTAATAAATGTAGCTATTATTAGCGGTTTAAAATTTGCTGTTTCCAGTGGTTTGGCTATTTGGTTACTTTGTGGTGGTTTTACCTGCCTTCAGCACTTCGTCTTGCGCCTCATCCTCCACTTCAACGGCTACATCCCTTGGAACTACGCCCGTTTTCTCGACTACTGCACCGAGCGTATGCTGCTCCAGCGTGTCGGCGGCCGCTACCGCTTCATCCACAAGCTGCTGCAAGACCACTTTGCCCAAATGGAGTTCAAGCGAGATTAAGAAAGAATTTGCATCTGTTGACCTAAAAAACAAGGGTGATATTATTTACAGTAACCATGCTTAAGCCTGCCCAAGCAAATCCATGCCAGATTCAGAAGAACCGGAGAAAGTCACCAACAATAATTTGCAGAATGCCCAATTTGGTGACGGATTAATTAATGCTGAGACAGTAAATGTCGGGCAAATGGGCGGTAACGTATACAATATTCACCTTGGACAGCAGCAGGCAGCACCAAATAATACACCCTCATCACCGCAGCAAAAAGAGCGATCGCAGCAAGAACGAGACTCACTGGAAAAAGCTTACACGCTGCAAAGGCAGAAAGTTGAAAGGATACAAAACGCATGGGTAATTGAAACAGACCCATCCCGCAAATTTCAGTATGAACAACAGCTTCAGGCAGAGGAGCGCACATTACAAGAACTTGGTGACAAGTTGCTTGCAATTGAACAAAAGCTTTTAGAACTTGATAATCAACAGACAAAAGCCAATACAAGTATAGACGTTGAACCTTCGCCAATAGAAGACAAAAGCAACGCAATTATGCAGCCTGGAGCTTTAAGAAGGAATGCGTCAACGACTCAGTTTGATGTTTTCTTAGCGCACAATACCCAAGACAAACCTCAAGTCAGAGCGATCGCACTTGCACTCAAACAGCGAAATATAAAGCCTTGGCTAGATGAAGAACAAATTCCACCAGGGCGTTCATTTCAAGATGAGATACAACAAGCAATTCCACTGGTTAAGTCTGCGGCTATATTCATTGGTTCACAAGGATTAGGGCGTTGGCAGAGTTGGGAGTTAAAGGCATTCATAGCAGAGTGCGTTGAGAAAAAAATCCCTGTAATTCCTATATTGCTACCTGGAGTAAACAATTTACCCGAAGATTTAGTGTTTTTGAAGCAGCTAAGGTGGGTTGCTTTTACCAATGGAGTTGAAGACAAGGCTGCTTTAGATTTGTTGGTGTGGGGGATAACTGGAGAAAGACCAGAGAGTAGCGCACAGTTAGAGCAAAAGCCTGGAGAAATCCCACCCAAAAAAGTTTTAGAAGAAGTTGAGAGCTTAGGAATTGACTGGCATCAAGTTAGCTCCTCACTGTTAGATGAGCATCTGCGACTGACAACAAATCCGCTAACATCTGGCGAGGGGATTACCTACCGAACCGATCAGGTGTATGTACCATTGGGACTGGTAGAGCGTAAAAAGCAACCTCGGCGAAAAGAGGATGTTACACCAGAGAAAGGTTCAGAACTTTATCACGAAACAGAAATTACACAAACATTTCAGCATCAACAATTTTTAGAGCAGGTACTAAGAGACAGACAAAGCCCCAAAAGCCAGGGAAAACGCATTGCGATTATCGGAGAACCAGGAGCAGGAAAAACAACCTTATTGCAGCAAGTAGCTAAATGGGTATCGAAGCAGATAGAGCAGTCTGTTGTGATTTGGGTGTCTCTGGCTGATCTGCGATCGCATGACCTGGAATCATATTTATTAGAGGTATGGTTGCAAGCAGTGGCCAGGAAAGCTAGACAAGCTGAAGCATCTACTTTGGTTAAAGATGATTTTGTAGCACAATTTAACCGAGGGTTAGTGTGGCTGGTACTGGATGGGGTTAATGAAGTGCAAGGCAACCCGTTAGAAGATATTAATCGGCAGATTCGCCAAGGGAGCTTGCTACAACAGGCGCGGATTGTACTTTCTTGTCGCTTAAATCTTTGGGACAATGGCATTAACGATCTGCTGGAGTCCTTTGATAACTACCGAACCTTGGATTTTTCCTATCCTCAGCAAGTAGAGGAGTTTATTTGCAAATTTTTTAGCTCCCAATCGCCAGCAGAAATTCAGACAGGACAGCAGTTGTGTATGGCGTTAAGGGAACCAGCGAAGGAAAGGATTCGAGATTTAGTAAAGAACCCATTAAGGCTAACATTATTGTGTTTCATCTGGTATTTAGGTGAGGGTAATTTACCTCAGACTAAAGCACAGTTGTACGAGCAATTTGTCGCGGATTTTTATAAGTGGGAGAAAAAGCCATCTGCGAAGACAAGGGAGCAATGCAGGCGTTTAAATGTGGCTTTAGGTGAATTGGCGCGAGATGCTATTGATAAAGAAGCAATGCGGTTTCGCTTCCGGCAGGAATTTGTATGCGAGTATTTGGGTGATCCAGATGATATAGATTCCTTATTTGCGATAGCGTTACGGTTGGGATGGCTAAACAAAGTGGGTGTAGAGGCAGAAAATCATAGAAAATCAGTGTATGCGTTTTTCCATCCGACTTTTCAGGAGTATTTTGCAGCCTCAGTAATAAATGATTGGCATTATTTTTTCAATCACATTCCTGAAAATCCGAGTCACTTAGATGCTAATTATAGAGTTTTTGAGCCACAGTGGAAAGAGGTTTTACTGCTATGGTTAGGAAGAGATCCTCAAAATGAACTGGATGAACAAAAAGAACAATTGCTGAATGCTCTTGCAGATTTTGAAGATGGTTGTAGCGATATAAATTTGTATGGATATCGTGCAGATTTGCTAGTAGCTGTAGGCATTGGTGAATTTTATCACTTTAGTCGGACTAAAGAAGTAATTGAAAATGTTTTTAGGCAAGGCGTTCATGAAATAGAAATATTCAATAACCCTTTTGCTGCTGCTGCCAGAAAAACGCTTCAAGAGATGAACCCATCAGTATTATCGAATAAATTAGCTATTCTCATAAGTTCAGAGGATACTATAGTTCAACATGATGCTGCAAAACTAGCAGGTGAATTAAGAATAAGAGATTTGCAACTAATTGATGCTCTCACTCGACTGGCTCAAACAACGAAATTTAAAGATACTAAATGTTATACTTTATCTAGTTTATTAAAGCTAGACTCTAGTAATTCCTACGCTATTGATAGCTTAATTGATGTACTTAATACAGAAGAATATCCTATAATTGCGATTCAAAGTCTAGGTGGAGCCAACATTGGTAATATAAAAGTAATTGATGCTTTAGAAAATTTGATTAAATTGAATTTTTTTAATCAAAATAAACTTATTTTTATGGATGAGCAAGATATAGCTTATTTTGCTTCATACAGTTTGCTAAAATTAGATCCCACTAATAATACTGCTCAGTTAACTTTAAAAGTTTTATCTAAACAGCATTATAGTGATATAATCCGTAGTTTAATATCTCAATCTTTTAAAAAGCACGGAATTATTGGAAGTGGTTTTGAAACAGATAAATTAGAAGGTGTTCAAAAAACTTTTGATGAAGATATAAACAATAAACTATCTCAGATAGGTTTAACGTTAAGTAAAGACATAGGTCAAACTATTAATAATCTAATTAATATAATGTGTAATAATAATGACAAAAATACCCGCCAAAAGGCTGCTTGGTGTTTAGAGATTATTCTATATGATTATTTATCAACTATACCTTTAAGCTTATGCTTACAATTGGTTAAACAGCTAAAATACTGCTTGAATAATTCTCCTGATAAACACAATACAAAAATTACATATCTTGCTGTTGGAGTTCAAGAGCCAATGATAGCTTTACATAAAATTCTTTGGAGTATCTCTCATCACCTACCCTATCCATATTTTTTTAAGGCATGGCACAGTGAGTTAAGTTTTTAGAATGAAAACTAATGTCAAACTTAGATAAATAGTTAGGGCTAGTTTGTAAATTTAGCTAAGATATTATTTTTGTTTTCCATTCCATCAGATACTCATCAAAAACTATACAACCTCATTGCAAAAACTTCCTCAGCGACCCCTTAATTACAATCTCTAAAGCAATTTTATCCTTTATATAAACGTACTCACCCCTCCACCGGATACCGCCGCATCATCTCCGCTACCGCCACCGCCTTACCATCCGGCGTATACACTGTTTCCCCCGACATCCCAATTACAATCCTCTCCTTCCTTGCCCATTCAAACCAAACGCTCACACCAGACTTGGCCTGTGCTGACTCCGACTTCCTCCCTTCCTTACAAGCTGCGACAAATACAGCTTCCGGTGACTTGATTCCTTTCCAGGTTCGTATCGCTTCTTTAAGATCAGCAATCGCCCCTGACACATTCTCCCAACATTGCCTGACTGTACGTTGAATCTCTGCGTTTAACCGAAACTGTGGGGTACAAGCAGGTATTTCTACTACTATTAAACTATAAGAAAGCGAAAATAACTGCATGGGAGAAGTGATAACTGTGTGGTTTTGGGAAAAAGATTCCGTTGAATACGAAATATTCAAGAAATACGAACATATTTTTTCCTAAAAATTTGCATGACAATGTGAACGACATTGCAATTATATTGGTATCCAAAGTTTTTAAATTTTGTAATTCAAAATTGATATTCTATAGCTATAGCCACTTTTATTAGGACGCTGCTTGCTTGAGAACGAATTCTATCGCATCACGTAAATGATCCCAAAGGATAGTAGTAATTACTCATTATTCAGTTAATATGGGTGATTGTAAGCTTCTCCAAAATCGTAGATAAGATTATTTAAATTCTTAAACAGAAGCTAAGTATAATTTCTGAGGCTAATAGCAATATTTATTGCTTAACCTGAGTTTATATTAACACTTAGGGTAAGAATGTCTCGGCTAATTTCTGAGCAAATAAACTACCAATTTTTACTCCTTACACATATGGTATGTGCTGATGAGCAAATTCATAGCGAGGAAGCAAAGACGCTACGAGAGTTAGCACAGAAAGCAAACATGGGAATACATACCATTGAAGAAATGGAGAAAATATTGAATCAAGATGAAAACTTTATATCTGTTGAGAATGTAGCACGTCAAATTCAACAAGGTGAGCAAAGTGAGGCAATGCGACAGATGTTAGCTATTGCCTATATTGATGGTTATTTTTCCCCTTTAGAACGGGAGATGATAGAACATATTGCAAAAGTTTGGAACTGGTCGAATTTAGAAATCGAAAGGTTGCTTGAACAAACCGAAAAATTTGGTAGAGCTAAACTCATTAGTAACAATAGAGATGAAGCTGAATTATCTGTTGGCGCGCGTCTTTTAAAGGGGATAGATTCGGTTTTATCTCGTGCATTAGTAGATAATTTAGCAAAAGTTGCTCCTGATAATGTTGGACGTAAAATTGACCAATTGCGGAAAGAAATATTATTAGCAGGGCCTGAATATGAAAATGCTATCCAGCAATGTACAGTTGTAGCAACTGAAGATTATAAATTTGCGGAAAATTCCCTAAAAAGTGCTTATTCTGCTCTTAGAGTATTAGCTAAAAATCTTAAAAGATATACTGAAGAGATACAGCAAAAAACAAGTAGTCAAGGACAAGCTAACACTGCGAAGGAAGTAGCAAAACAGCTTGAAAGTACCAGGAATGCTTTAATAGTTGAAGCTCTAAAAGAGCTTGAAGGAGTACATGAATCGCTACGCGCAAAACAACGTGCTTTAAAGCATTTTAGCATAGCTTTCATAGGTAAAACTAAAGCAGGCAAAAGCACTCTCCACGCAATTATTACAGGTGATGGCTGGGACGCTATCGGTGTAGGTAAACAGCGTACTACTCGTTTTAATCGGGTTTATGAGTGGAAAAATATTCGTATCATTGATACTCCTGGAATTGGTGCGCCTGGAGGTAAAAGTGATGAAGAAATTGCTGAGAGTATTATCGATGAATCTGATGTTATTTGTTATGTAGTCACAAATGATAGCATTCAAGAAACAGAATTTAAATTTTTGCAACTTTTAAAAGAAAAAGCCAAACCCTTAATTATATTACTTAACGTTAAAAATAATTTGAGAGACACTCGAAGGTTAGAACATTTCTTAAAAGATTCAAATAAGTTGTTTGTAATGGATAGTGCAAGTGGTTTAGGTGGACACATTGAACGCATCCGTCGCTATGCCAAACAGCATTATGCTAACGACTACTTTGATATTATTCCTGTAATGCTTCTGGCTGCACAAATGTCACGAGAGTCAGAGCATCAACAAAATAAAAGCAAACTATTTAAAGCAAGCCGCATACAAGATTTCCTGGATGCTATTCGAGTATCTTTAGTTGAACATGGAGGAATTAGGCGATCGCAAACTTTACTCGGTTCTACAGTTGGTGCAATTGAAGCTCCTAACAAATGGGTAACTCAACAATTACAAGCTTATCAAAACTTGTCCAAAAACTTGAAAAGTATACGTAATAAATTTCAAGAGGAAATCGCCAAAGCATCTATAAGCAATCAAGAATACTTAATAGAAAAAATTAATACAGTTTTTAAAGATATATTCGATACAATTCAACCCTTTGCAGAAGAAAATTGGGATAACGATGAAAATCAAATGAAATCAAAATGGGAAGGTAAACTAAAAATATTAAAATTTCAAGACAGATTGAATAATGCTTTTGAAGAAAGTGGAAAAAAGTTTAATCATGAAGTTGAAGAATTACTAGAAGAAATTGGGACTGAATTGCAATTAATGGCTAGGTTAGTAGAGGGAAATTTTCATTTCAAAAAAAATATTAACATAAATTTTAAAGATATGCTACGTATTGGGGCTGCTATCATAAGCATTGCCGCAAGTATCACAATGCTTTTTGCTGCGCCTCCACTTGGAATTATTATGGTCATCGGTACTATTATTAGTGGAATTACTAATTTTTTCAAATCTCAGAAAGAGAAACAACGTGAAGCAGCAGAAAAAATTAGTCAATCTCTAAATAAACAATTAAAAGAGTATCAACAGAAAACACTATCAAAAGCAGAAGAAGAATTTTCTTGTTATTGTGATGCTGTTGCACTTAATATCAACGGTTATTTTAATGAATTAATTCAAGGCATAGAAAAAATAAATAATCAACTTGCAAAAACTAAAAATCAATTAGACAGTTCTGCTAATTATCTCAATCGTGCTTACGCAAAACGAATAACTGACTGGTGTAGTGATAAATACGAGCAATTAACAGATGAATGTATTATTGAAACTATTTCTAAAGTAGAACGTAATTTTGGACGAAATATAAAAATTCAAGTCAAATCTGTATTTAAGCAGACGAAAATACAAGAAGAAATTAATCAAATAATACAAGAAAATGTTTATATTAGTTTGATAGATCCATCCAAATAAAATATCAATTCTAGATATATTTTCTATAAAGTTTTAGCAAAAATTAATTCAAACTATATAAGTATAATAGGAATGGAACAATCATGAATAAGCAACCAGTATTTAATGCAGCAGATGTAGCTAACAAATTTAAAATAAATTGTATTGATTTTGATAAGATATTAGCTCAAGCTAATCATCCTGAATTTTCAATTATTCGTAGTAAATTACGCAATGAAGTAAAAAAATATCGAGAAAGTGGAATTATTACAGTTGCTTTTGTCGGTCAATATAATGCAGGTAAATCTACTACAATTTCTGCATTAACAGGAAGACGTGATATTAAAATAGATTCTGATATTGCAACTGATTTAACTACTATATATGACTGGAACGGTATCAAATTAATAGATACACCAGGACTATTTACAGATCGTAAAGATCATGATGCAATTACGTATGAGGCAATTAATAAAGCTGATTTATTAATTTTTAGTCTTACCTATATGCTTTTTGATTCAATTACAGTAGAAAACTTCAAAAAGCTAGCTTATGAAAAAGGTTATCGCTGGAAAATGATGCTACTTATTAACAAAATGTCTGATGAAGCAGGAGAGGAAGCACAAAAAATTACTAATTATCGTAAGAGTTTGGCAGAGGCACTTCACCCTTATAGTACTGATGAATTTCCAGTCTGTTTTATCGATGCGAAGGATTATTGTGACGGCGTAGATGAAGGCGACGATTTTCTTCTCGAAATTAGTCGTTTCCAAAGTTTTATTGATTCACTTAACAATTTTGTCGAACGCCGTGCTGCACTTGCTCGTTTTGATACACCAGTACGAATAGTTTTAGCATCTGTAGATGAGGCCCAATTAAACTTTACACGTAATTCCAATCAAGATGCTACTTTTTTAGAACTTCTGACACGTTTATCTCGAATAGTACGTAAAGAAAGAGAACGCTTGCGAACAAAATTTAATACTTTAGCTTTAGAAGTGTCTTCTAGAGTTGTTAAAGAAGGAATTAAGTTAGCTTATTCTGTAGGAACAGTGACTCAAGAGGAGTTTGAACAACTAATTATAACGGCAGAATTTAATGTGCAAAAATACTATGATACCGCTACAGAAAAGCTAAAGAAAATCGTAGAAGAAGCTGTTGAAGATATTAGTCAAGAAGTGAAAAAAGTATTGCAAAGCGATCTGACTCAAACATTCATTAATTGTTTAAAAAATACTCATAGAGTATCTACAAGAAATATTGATAATAATATAAATTTTGAGCGTCTACAAGGTCAAGTTGAAGCTTTACAAAAAATTGGTGATATATTAGGGGTTCATTGGGATAAATTTACTGCTGGTAGAGTAGCTTCCGGTAGCCAAGGCTTTTTAAATGCCACGAATGTAGCAGGTAGTAACCTCCATCATGTAGTTTACGGTGTAGGAAAATTTGTTGGAGTAGATTTTAAGCCTTGGCAAGCCGTTGGTATTGCTAAAGACCTTGCTAATTTTACTATGTTCCTTGGCCCTGTACTTTCAGTAGTTGGCGCTGGCTTGGATGCTCATTCCATGCAACAAGAAACAGAAAGACAAGACAAGATGGCTGAAGCCCGCCAAGATATTAGAAGTCAATTTGTTGTCATTGCAAAAAATCTTGAAAATCAAATAGAAAAATTTCTCGCTGAAGTCGAACTACAAGTGTATGGTGAACTTGATAGACAAATTGTAGAGGCACGTCAACAGGAAGAAAGCGCGATCGCTGCTTCTAACACTTGGGTAAAACAACTTGCTGATATTCGTCACAATTTCGAGTCTATTCTTCGTTACATTAGCAAGGTGAGAGATAATACAGAAATTTAAAGCAGTAAAACATCCCTTCAGTTGCATAGATGAAAGTTATAATCCCTTTTAGGGAATAAAATTCAGTTAAATACAAGCTATTTAAGCAGTCCGAATCAGATGCGATCGCAATTACTGATAGAGAATTTCAGCAAGTTTTAGATAATATTGCTTTGAAAATCTATTTAGACTTAAGGCTTGTTTTGATCGCTATCTGAACGTTTAAGATACTCAATAGCTATATTACAAGCATCTGGGTTGTCGTGGTAAAGCTCAATAATTGATTTCAAACTTTCGCGAAGTTGACGTTTCTCTAGTTTTTCTAATTGATAGCTGGTTTGTATTGGAGTAGCAATCGCAGCGCCTACTAAAGACAGTAGAGATGGAATTATGGGTAACCACCAACCATATAAGAAGGCTATGTAAGAGACACTTATCAAACTAGCCCCTAGACATAGAACACACACAACAAATTTTAGTGGAGAGTGCAATAGCAAAACTACACTGATACCTATCCAAGAAAAGGCTAAAATCCACAAACTTTCTACTTGCTCAGACCATGCTTTTAATAAAGGTCGCTCTTCTAAGACGGCTGAGATTAACTCACTGATAAAATAGGCTTGCAGTTCAATACCAGCAATCGGCTTTGCCGTGCCCATAATCCTACTAGATTGAGGAATAAATACAAAGTCTTGGAGGCTGGGAGCTGTGGAACCAATGAGTACAATGCGATCGCGTATCCAGCTTGTTGGTACTTTATTATTTAGTACATCGCTCATAGTTACCTGCCGATAACCACAGCGTTTTTGAGAACCACTGCCCTCGCAGCCTAGTTTGGGAAAGTTGGAGAGAATTTGGTAGCCTTTATCATCAGCACCCACATAACCACCATCATTTGCTTGAAAGCGAGTAAATACTGCTTTACCCAACTGCAAATATTCCGGATTGTCAGATGCTTTTTGGAGAATAATTCCCTTTGACTTTAAATACAATAAAGCCAGTTTTAAGGCAAAACTTTCGTGTACCTGTTTACCAGCATGCCAATACAATAAGCTACGGCGTACTTTGCCATCAGGATCGTATAACACATTATTGAAACCCACTTGCTCTAGATTTAGCCCTAGTGGAGGTGAAACACCAAAATTTTTCTGTTTCTGATTTTGACTTGCTAACAATTGAATACCAATCAAATTCGGTGTTGATTTATAGGTATCAAGCAGTTCTTTATGACTAAATCCTGTCAAATCATTACTGGGTACTAGCAAATCTCGGTAGATATCTAAGCCAATAGCTTGAGGTTTGTGAACGTTTATTTTTCGTAATAATTTCGCTATTTGGCTATCTGGAATTGGCCAGGAGCCTATTTGGCGCAAAGAAGCTTCATCAATCGCAACAATTGTAATGCGATTATCTGGCTGTTCAGTTGGGCGTAATCGAAAAAATTGATCTAGTACTGTCAACTCTAAAGGTTGGAGTAATCCGATAGAGCGTATAAGCAATATACTCATTCCAATACTGGAACCAGTAAATATCTCCCATCTCTGCCAAATCTTTTTTTTAAATAGGTTTTCTTTAGCTTTTTGTTTAGTTTCAGTCAAAATTAGAGCTACTTGGTCTTGTACTTCTCTAGCCTTTCTTTCTGATTCCAAAGCAATTTGTACTTCCCGCTTATCTAAATCCTGGCTAGCAGCTAAAAACTGATAATCTAGATCGCTTAAGCTTTTATCCATTGCCCATGCTTGGGCATCATGCAAGGCTTGTCCGCGCAACAGCCAAGATTTGTCTTTATTGCCAACCCATGCTTCTAAGACTTCTCCATAAGGGCGTAAATCTACTAATGCCTTGACTACCCAGTTATAGTCGAATACAGATTTGTAAATTTGGTTATAAACTCTTAGCTTTCCCTGCTGCTTGACTGCTAAACCCGACAACCGCAGTTCCATTTGCTCAGAACTATCATTGCTTGCTACTTCTCCCTGTTGCAAAATTTGCTGATACAGACCCAGTAACCGACCAGCACGTTTTTGATTAACTAGCAAGCGATCGCGTATTGTTTTTAAGTGTTCGGGTTGGTCATGAAATTCCCAATTCTCAATGAGGTGCGATCGCACTAACTCTGCAACTCCTGCTACCTCAATACCCTGTGGAATTAGCTTACAAAGCTTCTGTGTCAAAAAAGGTTGCCCACTTGTCCAAGCTAATACCTCGTGCAACACCGCTTGAGGATTGCTAACTTTTCCAACTAATCCTTGAGCTAATGGTTCGGCTTCATCTATTTGAAAACCAGCCAATTCAATCGCCTGACCAATATTAAAAGGTGTACGCTTTTTATCGACAATCAAATCTGAAGGTGTCGCTACACCAATTAGTGCAAAAGTCAGCCGTTTGTATTCTGATTTATCAGCACGTTGGTTATAGCAGTTGCGGATCAGGGCAAAAAAATCATCAATGGCAAAATTCAGGCTGAGAACGCTATCAATTTCATCGACAAAAATCACAATTTGTTGAGCAACTTGAACTAGTAGTACTTTTTCAATAAACTTGCTCAATCGCTGCACTGGAGATAGTAAATTGTGACACTGCCACCAGTTCTCTAAATCAAAATTTTCATACAAATCTAGACTGTTAGCAATATTATCTATTACTCCGGCATACCATTGCTCTGGAGTAATATCCCACGTTCCTATTGCTGTAATATCAATTGACGCACAAGCAATTTTCTCTTGTTGCAAGCGTTGCATAGTCCTCACCCGCAAGCTTGACTTGCCCATCTGCCGCGAGTTCAGCACATAACAGAAATCTCCCGCCTTTAACCCTGCGTACAAGTCTTGGTCTGCCTGCCGCGTCACATAAGTAGGAGAATCAGGAGGTAAACTGCCTCCCACTTGGTATGCGTAAGCTGGACTTGGTGCTGCGTTCATGGAAGAATTTTTTGGCTGTCGCAATGATATTAGTAAAACAAGTTACATTAACAGATAGTATCATTGCCATTTTAACTACGGACTTTTTTATTCTTAATACTGCTTAATATTTAACCAAGAAGTATTGAAACCGCTATCAGTGAACACTTATAGCAGATATAGAAATCCGATTTGATTTATGAAAAAATCTAAGTCTCGGACGGTGCGTTAGCCAGAGGCATAACGACCCTAAGTATATTTCAGAAATCAAATATAAGTCCTATATACACTAATCTTTTAATTCGTTTTTTTCAAGAAGGCGATCGTACCACTCAACCATTTCAAAATTTTGAGCAGAAGCAGAACCCTTACTCGCCTACCGGAAACCTCTGCATCATTTCCGCCAACGGCACAGCCACACCATCCGGCGTATACACGACCTCCCCCGACATCGCAATCACAATCCTGTTTTTCCTCGCCCACTCGAACCAAGCAACCACCTCCGACTTAGCCTGTGCGGATTCCGGTTTTCTCCCTTGCTTACAAGCCGCGACAAACACAGCTTCCGGCGACTTGATACCCTTCCATGTCCGTATCGCTTCTTTCAAATAAGCAATCGCCCCCGGCACATTATCCCAACACCGCTGAACTGTACGCTGAATCTCTGCATTGAGCCGAAACTGCGGAGTGCAAGGAATCTCTCTCAACTGTTGCAATACTTCCTGAACCTCCTGATTACTGGGTTCCACTGATTTTTCTTGTCGCTCCAAAGCGCAATCATCATCAGCAAAGTCTTCATCATAAAAATTTGACACGGCAGGGGCGGCGGAAGAACGATCCTCATGAGTATCTGCCTCGTTAGTCGAGTTATCTTGCTCTATCTCTTCAACGAAGCGAGTAATTTCGGGTAACTCTGGTTCTAGGGTTTGACAAACTCCTTCCTGGTGGCATTCCAAAATCTCGGTTTTTACTTCCTCACTTTTTTCAAGCTCAACAGCAGAGTGTTGTTGTGGCTTTGAAGCTTCTGGATGGGATCTGTGGTATTGTTCTGCACTGAGTTTGGGATGTTCAGTTTTGCCTCTGCCAAGTTCAAGCAGCTTATTCAGTACATCGAAGTTCAATTTATACTGCCATGTTCTATCTTGTCCGTTGCCTGGATTCTTCTGCTTTGAGAGAATACCCAACTCGTCAAGCAGTGCGATCGCACTTCGGATCACATGAAGACTATGCTCACCCATTAAGTCAGCGTAGATGTTTTTAAGGGGTTGGTAAATCCAAGGTGTACGGTGATTTTTCAGCTTCCACTTTGTCCAATGCCTGAAGTATTCAATCAGCTTGGCTGCACAGAAGTTTCCAGTGATATCAAGATACTCCCGGCGCAATATCACCAGGACAGAGAATTTGTCAGTCGAGGCAATGCTGCTCATATTCCACCTTCTATAATTTGTAAAAACTGACTGGCTAAAACGGCATATTTTCTTGGTCTTCTTCTGGGGCTTGTGACCAAAATTCCTTGAGCTTTTGGCGTTTTGCTGCCTGAAATTGCTGTTTATCTTCGGGCGACACTTCACCTATCAATTGCGCTACTTCATCGCGTTGCTTCTGCTTCATCTGCCCGGTGGTGACAGCAGGTAAGGCCAGTGATTCATTTTTTGTAGATGGTCTGAAGTTGCGGCGACGGAACAAAAACCGGAAGTGGCGTTTATCTTGTGGTGGTAAACTTCGCCATACTTCGGCATCCCAGCCTGGAGGGATAAAATCAGCCGATGGAGGCAACAGGTTTTGAATTTGGGATTGGAGGACTGCGATCGCTCGACCTTGTTCTTCAATGACCTTGTTGTGCTGTTCAATCTTCTCCAGCAGTTGTGACAATAACTCTTGAGATTGCGAAGCTAACTCTGCCTCACGAGTCTTTAGTGCGAAGTAATTTTGTGCAGCGGCTATTTCGGGCTTGCGGGGATCGCCGTTCATCGCCACCAAATAACAGGCGTGTCGTGATAGTTTATAATCTTTCAGCACTTCTCGAAATGCCTGGGAGTTCCCAATTTGCGCCATTTGGACGACATCGACTAGATGGTGGAATGGATCTATGCCAGAATTTTTAGCACTGATTTTCGCTCTTTCAACGGTGTCCTTAATTCGTTTCCAAGTTTGATAGCCCAGTAATGTTAACAATTCGGTTGCTAACCAATACTCGTTCCCCTGTTCATCAATTTTTTTGATTTGGTCAAACGGACTATCAGTATTAGCTTGGGTTGATGTGGTTAATTTCATAATTGCTCCAATTTTTGACGCATGAAAACGTGAGCGACATTGCACTCATGCCACATTTAGTTCTTTGTGAATGTCTTGGCAGGCTTTTAGCTGTTAACCTTGCCAAAATCGCAATTCATCTCTTGAGTACCTGTCAGTCTTTTTTGAGCGTTCTTTCCAGCAATCCCAAGCCACTATCACCTCATCCCCCAAATCCTCTACAACTTCTCCTCTTTCGATATACAAAGTGCGGTAAGGATCGGCATGGGCAACGATGCTCCCAATACCAATGGTGGGAGGCTGAGTGGATGCAATTTCTAGAGATTTGATTAATTCTGTCTCTTGTGTGGTCAATTCTGCCCAGTAGTCTTGTTTGATTACCTCGTACTGTTGGGCAACCGTCAAGTAATCTTGCCAATTACACCCAGGTTTGGATAACACAGCCCGAATATCACTCACTGCTTGGGGTAGCAGTTGCAATTGTTCGGCTCTTTTTGCGATCGCGCTTTGGTTTGGCTCACTGCCCAGAATCAGAGCCGCAGCTTGGAGTGCTTGAGTGTTGTTCATAGCAGAAGCCAGATTACTTAAAGCTATGCCCATCAGTCGTAGGCACTCCTGAGCATTTTCTTTTGGCGATTCAAGGGCAAGCGCTCGCAGATCAATAGTTTTTTCTAGCGATCGCTTAACCTCTTTGTTTAATGCCTTGGTTGCTTGCTTGGTAAAAGTTTTCTCCCACCGTTGGGCAGAACGTTCTTGTACAGCGTTTTCTAACTCCTCAATGCGTTGTTTGAGTCGTCGGTTTTCAAGCTCCAACTGCTTTAGCCCTTCCAACTCGTCCAATTGTTGCTGCAACTGAATATTTTGCTCCTTCTGCTGTTGAAATAGTTTTTGTAAGGATTCCAATTGCTCTTGTACCTGTTGTTCGGCTTTGGCAGATGCCTCCGCCTGTAAACCAACCCTCAATTCTTGCTCCAGCCGTTCTAATTCCTGCTGGTGCTGTTGTTTGAGTTGTGCGATCGCTTCGGTGTATTCTTTGGGGTAAGTTCGCTCGGTGGAGAATGGAACGCTTAGGGCATCTAAATCAGCATTATTGACAAGTTCCTTACTACCATCATCGAAAGTTACAATCTGCTGCCAGTAGTTCGGGGGGTCTGCTTCTATGGTTCCTGATTCTCCATGCCTGTGATGAGTTGGTGAGGTGACTGTGACTTTGGGGGAAGGGGGAACCAATGGTTCCTGAACTTTCTTGCGTGGTAGACGAGGAACCACCTTGTTAGCGGCAGCTGCAAAGTCTGATTCGCTTGGACAGGGGTTTTCAGAGAGTGCGAACGCTACAGCTTGTTTGAGTCTTTCTGGTTCCTTGACTAATCGCAGTAGTGAACGGGCTTGACGCTCGTTTTTGATGTGTTCGCCCAATTCATCAGCTGCATCAATAACTTTCTTGGCTCCCAACAGTTGATTGATTCTGCGGTAGCCACCCCAGGTGGATAACTCAGCTTGGCAGTAGTCTTCAAACTTTTTGTAACCAGCTTCACGGTAAAGCTGTTTTTCCCTCATCTGCAAAATCTCATCGACAGCCTGCCATTCAAAGCGGTCAATGGCTGTAAAGGTTTCTTTGATGCTGCTATTGACGACATCATAACGGGAAGCTGATGTTGTTTCGCGGTCTAGTGTCAGCATGGCATTTTAGGGATGAAGACAAGCAAATACTTGTCTTTGTCTTGTTTACCTTGCACTTCAAGTGCGGATAGCAAATGTTATTCGCATTCGGGCGATTGCCTAAAAAATTAAGTAGCCGCAGATTTGCTGGCTACTTAAAATCTAACACCGAGCTAGACTAAAATCAAGAAATTTATCTAGAATATTAGCAGACCTTAAAAACGCTTCACCCCCTGTCAAGAGGGGGTGAAGTTTTCATTATTTGAACCAAGTTTTCGATTTGAGATGACATGGCTTTTAACTGGCTTTTAAGTTGCTCATTCTCTCTTGCCAGCCCGGCTGTAACTCCCCCACGACTTTCTTCAAAGCTTCTACATCCTCAACTAGCTTGACTATATCCACTACATTGCTTTGGACGATCATCTCGCCAATATAATTTCTCATGTGGTTTTCGATGTCTTCTGTAATCGATACACCATCTTCCTTCAATTTTGTTTTGTACTTCTCGTATAACTCGGCATCTATCTTGATACCTAGCTGGGCAGTTCGCCCTTGCGTCTCTGGCTTTTTGTTTGCAGGCATATTTTTCTGTTGGTCTTTATCAAAAATATACTCTTTATCCAGACTAATAGCTGTAAAGCTTATTGTAAGCCAACTTAACAATCTAGATTTTTATCTTGACTAAATCTAGATTATTTGCTAGATTATATCTAGAAACAAAAAGACGACCGCCCTCGCCTGACAAACTTGTGCGATCGCCTTTTGTCCCTAAAAAGGTGAACTCTATTATGAACCACTTCACATATTCAAAGCAAGCATCCAAAAACTGCAACTGCAACACAATAGACGAACAAGACTTAGCCCAAGCCGAACTCGCGCAATACATCAACCAGCAAGCGCAAGCTGTAGCCCCAACCACAGACCCGTTAACATCTAGTGACCGTCGCATTATTGGCGAGATTATCGAAGTAGACCCCGAATCCATCCATACTATCTGGATTGAAGCCGGAATCACAGTATGGGTGCAATTTGTTGACAGTGGAAGATTACCGTTCGACCGGAACTGGTTCGCTACACGAGTGCAAGAAGTGAAAGCGACTCTACCTGAAACACCACGTGAACGCAACGAACGCCTCAGCGCAGAACTAGAACAAGCTTGCATCAAATTTGGTTTGACACACGGACAGATTGACTGGCTTTCCTTTAGCACGACTCTATACCTGAATCGCTTATGTATTGGCTTCATCGGGTACAACAGAGCAAATCAGTGGTACAGCCGACGCAATCAACTGGGGGGCAGTCGTACAGCTGAGAGTGTTGATGCTGCGATCGCATCACTCGGAGTCAGGCAACCTGTCGCTGCGTAGTCCCGAATGTAGAAAAGGCGATCGCACTTTTCTTGGTGTGCGATCGCCTCTACAACGAAAACTACAAGAGAATCATGGCACACATTACAAAAACTATGCCTTTCCTTCAAGATCCCGATTGGGGCGAATGCTGCGAAAAGATACTGCTGCCGCCAACCGATCCCAATGCAGAAGTCATCGATATTCCTGGTTACACGCTGGTCTACTGCAATGGGGCTTGTCCCAAAAATTACCGTGTCTACAAAGCTGATTCAATGATTGGTTTGGTGTTTCAGCATCTCACGCATTGGTCAAACGAGGTGGACGAGATTCGATACGCTCAACCATTGAGTGCAGCAATGGCATTGGATGATTTTTGTAAAGCTGCAAGTATGACTAAAGCAGCTGACAAAAGCATTGCAGCGTAATTAAAACTTTCAACTTCAACAAATAATTATTCACTAATTAAAGAAATGGAACCAACAATCTCAATTCCCAAAGGTTGGCAGTACCCTCGATTTGGCTTTGGACAACGTACAGAACGAGGCGCGATTATCGGACTCAAGTATTATGCTAAAGACACATATCTGGCCGATGAGTATGGTGCGGGATGGCGTTACATTTTACTTGCTAATAAGCATACTGAAGACGAAGAACACCGTGCAGAAGACGAAATCAGATTGCTAACACCACAGGAATTAAAGACACAAATAGAAATCCAAATCAGCAACCATCTGTACCAGATCCAATCGCTGAAACAAGAATTAGATGCTATGACTGCAAGTGTTGTAATACCTCGCTCTAGTGCTGAAACAAAATTACAAGACCAGACGCAGCAACCATATTCACTACCATTACCACCTCTGCATCAATTAGTTGATGCTGCCAAATTCATCATTAAAGAGATTGCCAAACACCCCGATTATCTGGCACTTGATTATCAGCCCGACCTCACAATTGGCGATGCTCAGACTGCGCTTTCTTATCTGCAATTGGAACTGGAAACTAATCAACAGACTGACACTACATCAAATATTTCTGTTCAAAGCTAAAGCAATCTCTATTCATATCATAAATAGCTGATTCTGAGACTATCCAGTATCAACGCAATTTTCAACAAAAACAAGGCAACTATGGAAACAATCAAAATCAACAACAGCGTCTTTCTCATTCCACCTAGCCAACCCAAATTACAAGCCAATTGCGCTAAGGAGTACGGGCAGTTTCTTCTTGATTGTCCTCCAAAACTAACAATTCTAGAAGCCCAACAAGGGGGATATCTCAAAGGTAACAAGGCTGACTTTGCAATTGCAATTTCACGCCCAGACCGTTTACTTACCATCAATGAAAACTTCACCAACGAGCCATTCACCGAACTTTGGGTAATTCCGGTAGCAGGTGAGTTAAAAAACCAGTTTAAAGGGCCAGCTTCCATGCTGCTTTCGTTTCTGATGCACCGCCGGAGTAAAGATTCCTTTGCTGGGTTGTACAACCATTTCGCCCACAGAGCTTTTCAGCAATGGTGCGAGGAAGGGATGCCGGGAGATGCCAAGGAGTTTTGCTACGGTGCGATCGCTAGTGTACTGAAAAACTACATCTTCTGCGCCGAGTTTCAGAAGGTGGAGGGTGCGCTGGGTACTTATTGGTTTATTCAGTGGTCGTATCGAAACCCACAATCTGATTTTGAGAAGGACGCGCTGGAAGCGGCAGAAATTATTAGGTCTGGTGCGGAGTCTGGGGCGACACTGCATTGGGTGAGAAACGAGACATATGAAAGATGGGCTGACAATGCCATTGCAGCAGCACCAGCACTACCAGCAGTTTCGGAAGCAGAGGCAAGAGCATCGTTACAGCCGCAAAATCAGCAAGTTCTACCGCAAAGTAAGAGACGGTAACACAAACTCGTTAATTCATGGGGTTTTCCGTTGCTGATGTGAAAACCCCGTTCTCAGAACGAGACGAGGTAATTAGAGGTAGTCATATTTGCACCTTTTTACTGTAAAGCAAATCACAGCTTAAAACATGTCTGCCAAAATACAAGACACACTAATTATTCCTAGGTATTCAATGATACTTCGGTTCCTAAATAAATATAAAACACATGAAACGACTAACAGGTTTTACCCCTATTGCTGCATTACCAGAATCTACTGTGGCTTCTGCCAAACAACGATTACTGGTAACAATCGATTGGCTACAAGATGAAGGTGCAGCAAGTGAAACTAATCTCAATCTTTTAATAGCGATTGCACAATCAATTCTTTGGTCTGAAGAATCGTACACCAAATTTTTGCAGTGTGGTTTTGATGCGGCAATCGAGTTGTTCGATATCAGTTCTCAGAATTGGGATTTTGAGCAAGCAATGGTATCACGCCACAATCCCAGAAATTGGGATGAATACAAGCGATTAGAACAAGCACGGGCGGTAAAAGCATAAGCAATCAGTATTAAATATTAGGGATTTAATTATGGGTATTAAATAGGATGACAATGAATTAGCAACCCTCGACGAAATGGCCGAGATGTACACTCCAAAACAAATAGCTTTTCGCCTCAAAAGACGCGGTTATCATCGCACAGCATCAGCAGTTGGGAGAAAATTGTATTCTTTGGGGTATTCTACTCGCCCAGTTCTTGATAATTACAGTTGTCGTGAAATTGCAAAAAACCTTTGTGTACCTTTAACCACTGTTGTTTACTGGGTAAGGCAAGGATGGTTGAAAGCGAAAAAGCCTTGTTTCAATTGTTATCAAATCAAAAATCGGGATTTAAAACAGTTTTTCAATAATCCACCACAGCCAATTAGACATCGGATTGCAGACTTAGATGCGCAAGTGGTTCAGTATTTGGTGGGGTAATCGACTGTGAAAGTAAAATAAAATTATCCTCCGCCTAAACCCTATCATGCTGCTAAGAGAACTTGAACAACAACTGCTTCAACTTGACCACAATGAGAAACTGTATATTATCCAACTCCTAGCCCAAAGCCTCACAATACAAGATACTCAGAAAGAACAACCAACCAAACTTTCCCAATTCTTTTGTCAATCCCCCTTGGCTGAAGTGGGTGAAGAACTTGACCTGAGTAGAGATCGCAGCCAGATGGCCCACCATAACCTAATTTGCCAAAATCATTTTTTCCTTGTACTCCAGGGTTTGGTAAAGTTTTAGTTGAGGCAATTTGTTCTGGTAATTGCCGAACTGTAGCAGGTATATCGTAAAGTAGCCAATGTACAAATGTGCTTCTGGGTGCATCTGGGTCATCGACAATTAATGCTAAACTTTGAGTCTCTGTTGGAAGCTCATCCCAGCTAAGACTTGGGGATATATCAGCACCATCACAGGTATATTTGGCGGGAATTAGGCTATTAGCTTCAAAGACGCTACTTTCTAATTTCATGCTTTTCCCCTCCATTGTTAATTGACTGCTGGGAGTGGAGACGAATTGGCTATCCTTGCTATCAGTAGAACTACAAGCGATCGCAGATAATCCAACTAACCCAATTATACTGAAGTTTTGAAACAGAAAGACTCGCCTGCTACCCATGATCCCGTACCAAAATCTTTGTATCAAATTTTGAAACTGTCACAACCTGTTTTATCTGCGCCGATCGCTATCAGTTCAAAAACATCATTGTCAGATTGATTTTTTGGGGAGAAATTATTTCTTGGAAGTCCCTGAAGGTGTCTCACTCAGCGGCGATCAAATCTACGCCAATCTGCTGCAAGACACCGAGTTAGTCGGAGCATGGCTGTCTTTTACGGTTGTTAAAGTTATGTATCGAGTATGCTATCAAACGGTTTAACTGTTTGCAGGCACAAATCGAATCAAACAGAAATTCAATAAAACCTCCTCACCTGTTCGGACAACCCGGCATATTATCTCCAAGCAGCAACCGTGCTAGGCTAGGTAATGCTTCACCATAGGTGGGATGGATATGAACCGATCGCTCTAACAACTGCCAGGTTGCTCCCGCCTCCATCAAATCCAGAAAAACATGCACTAATTCAGCCGTTTCGTATCCCACTAAGGTGGCTCCCAAGATTTTGTCTGTGTCGCTGTCGATTACCATGCGGTAAAACCCTAAATTATGTCCCCACTCGATCGCGCGAGCAATTTGGCTCATGGGTAATGTCACAGCACGCGCGTTGATGCCGTGCTTTTGAGCCTGTTCTAACGTCATTCCCACTCGCCCAACCTGAGGTTCTGTGTAGATAGCATAGCCAAGGACGCGATCGCTCCGCGTCCGGTTTTCTGCACACAAAATTGCCTTCAAGCGGCGATAGTCCTCCCACGACACATGGGTAAAAGCAGGCTGTTTGGCAGTATCTCCGATCGCATAGACTCCAGAACAGGTTGTGTGGAACTGGTCGTTAATTTTGATAAATCCCTGCTCGTCTAGCTCAATTCCACTCTTAGCTGCATTTAATGCACCTGTATTTGGTTTGCGTCCAATCACAACCAGCAACGCCTCTGCCTGGAGTTGCTCACCATTGCTTAATGTCAGCTTAAACACATCATTCTCATGTGCCACCTGATTTACATTCACCCCAAAGTGAAGCTCAATCCCATCCTGCTGTAATGCTTCTGCTAAGACCTCGCTGACATCAGCCTCTTCCCGATCGAGGACGCGATCGCCCCGCACAATTAAGTGGGTCTGACTGCCCAAACGCGCCAATCCCTGTCCTAGTTCTAATCCAATATAGCCAGCTCCAATTACCAGTAACCGGGGTGGTAATGCTTTTAAGTCAAAGAAGTTGCGGTTGGTCAAGTAGGGAGTCCCTGCAAGACCCGCAATATCAGGAATCAGCGATGACGTGCCAGTGTTAACGATAACTATTGGAGCCTGAACGGTGACATCATCTCCTCTAACGGTACGTTCGCCAACAAAAGAAGCTTCAGCGCAAACGATTTTGACACCTGCATCATCCAATCGCTTTTGAATACCCTGGTTAAAGCTGTTACGAATTTCCCGTACTCGCTCCATGACGGCGGGAAAATCAACCTTAATTTCCGTCTGTACGCCTAATTTCTTTGCCTGACGGGCACGCCCCGCTGCATGAGCTGCTGCCAAGAATGCTTTGGAAGGAGTGCAACCATAATTGATGCAACTACCGCCCAAAGCATCCCGCTCAAACAAGACTACCTTGCGCCCTTGTTTGGCAAAATCAACTGCCAGTGGAATGCCTCCTTGACCGCTCCCAATCACAATCACATCTGCTGTTTCCATCAGTGCTGGACTCCTTGAGGATAGTTTGCTTTCATAACATTCTCATACTCCAGATTGAAGATTTTTACGCATTATTGTAAGATTAATTTTTAGGATAATTTATTTCTTGGAAGTCCCCAGGACAGACTGATGGTAACTGGTGGTTCACACGCGCATCCGATGCTCATCAACAGCAAATCTTATGTGACTCGGCATCAGACGCAATTTGGTGGATTTTAAGGGCAGATTTTCCTGGCTGTATCGATACTCTTGATGAATACTTGCAGTACCATCCGCTTGAGCAAATGGCTTCTGTTGAATTGCGACAATTGCTTGAGAGCGCGGAGTTAGTAACAGCATAAGTTAGAATTCCGAACTCAGGAGTCAGAATTGGTGTATTTTTTTGACTCCTGAATTCTTTTTCAGTCATTAGTTAAAAATGTCTGAATGAGTCAGGTTCATCCAGGCGTTCAAAAATTAGACATTTCATCGAGCTAGATTACAGCACATATCACCATTACCACAAGCTAAGAAGCGCTAACACTATCGTTGTTGTCCAGGGTAAAAAAGATAGGGCTTTGTCCAAAATCTTGCTACCCATGCTAAAGGTATGGCAAAACTAGTGTTACTTATTGGGTGAAGCAAGGTTGGCTAAAAGCCAAAAAACGTTGTTCATCTTGTTATCAAGTTAGAAGCCGAGATTTGAAGCAGTTTTTCAAGAACCCTCCGCAGTCAATTAGGCATCGGATTGCAGCGATAGATCCGCAAGTTGTTCGGTATTTGGTGGGATAATCAAAAACTTGTATTAATTGGACAATACACTTAATTTCACATTATCAAAGGTCATAAATACCAAAGTTGTTCCAGCCGTCCCCCGATAGCCTCCTTGAGCATTGCACAACTTGCAAGCAAGAGCAGTCAGTTCCCAAGCTTGGGTTTATGAGCAGTTTAATTTGCGAGTTGTCAGACACTCAATGTTATTGATTTGGCCATACTCCCGAACTTTCCAGGCACGATCTTGTAGGGATAGAACGACTGATGGATGATCCCAAGCCCATAGCCAGGTATTGTCTAGAGTATTGTAAGTACCGATAATCTGCACGCTACAGGTGGCGGTAATGCCATCAGGACGAGTAAAAATAATTGTTCCTGTGTCTCGATCGACATTCCAACTACACTCGCCCAATCGCCATGCCCCATCATGGGCTTGGGTTTTGAGCCGTAGTTCTTCCATACTCTGCTCAAGTAGGATTTGGAAGTCGGGTAAATCAACTGCCATACAATCACCTCCAGGCCTATTATCGGTTATGTTGCGTATCTTGGAAGATTTAAATGTGCCATACTCACCGCCCTAAAGGGTCGGTGAGTATGGCAAGATAATGCAAATAACCTAGCAAAGACCGTCAACCAATAGAAAGGAGACAAAAAGATGAGTACGCTCGAAGCCAAAGACGGCACGCAGATTTATTATAAGGACTGGGGCACAGGACAACCTGTTGTTTTCAGTCACGGCTGGCCGCTCAATGCTGATGCTTGGGACGAGCAGTTAGTCTTTCTGGCAGACAACGGCTATCGTGCCATTGCTCATGACCGTCGCGGACATGGACGCTCAAGCCAACCCTGGGGTGGCAATGATATGGATACCTATGCGGATGACATAGCGATGCTGATTGAGACGCTCGACTTAACAGATGTGGTATTGGTTGGTCACTCAACTGGCGGCGGCGAAGTCACCCGTTATATCGGTCGTTACGGCACAAATCGCGTTGCCAAAGTTGTACTGGTGGGCGCAGTACCACCGCTGATGCTGAAGACCGAAGCTAATCCTGGCGGGTTGCCGCTCGATGTCTTTGATAACATCCGTGCGGGTGTTGCTAACGACCGCTCTCAGTTCTACAAAGACCTTAGTCAGCCATTTTATGGTGCTAACAGACCGGGTAATAGTGTCTCGCTTGGTCTTTTTGAGCAGTTCTGGCTTTGGAGTATGCAGGTCGGTCTTAAGGCCGCGCTTGACTGCATCAAGGCGTTTTCAGAAACAGACTTCACCGAGGATCTTAAAAAGTTCGACATCCCAACGCTGATAATTCACGGCGACGATGACCAAATTGTGCCTTTAGCTAACTCAGCTTTACTTTCCTCAAAGCTTGTCAAGGATTCTACTCTCAAGGTCTATCCAGACGCAAGTCACGGACTGACTAGCACACATCGGGATCAATTTAATACTGACCTGCTGGCGTTCCTCAAAACCTGAGAAGATTTACGAGATGGAATTTTTCAAGTGGCTGAACAATTATTAATAAACTAATCTATCTCTGTGAGAGAAAGAATTGTCAATTTGCCAAGAAAAACTAGAGCATGATAGACCACGACCGCTTGTTCAAAGAATTATTATCTACTTTCTTCGTGGAGTTTTTAGATTTATTTCTCCCACAAGTAGTTAGTCAAATAGACCGTGATTCAATTCAGTTTTTACCGCAAGAAGTGTTTACAGATGTTACCTCTGGAGAAAAGAAGGAAATTGATTTACTGGCTCAAGTGCGTTACCAAGGGCAAGAAACTTGTTTTCTAATCCATGTTGAGAATCAATCTTATACTGAAACAGCGTTTGCCAAACGGATGTTTAAATATTTTGCTCGGCTCCATGAGAAATATGATTTACCAATTTATCCAGTTGTAGTGTTTTCTTTTGACGAACCACTGCGCCCTGAACCTCAAATTTATCGCGTAACTTTTCCTGATTTAAATGTATTAGAATTTCGGTTTGCAGCTATTCAATTAAATCGCTTAAGTTGGCGGGATTTCCTCAACCAGCCAAATCCAGTAGCAGCAGCATTGATGTCGAAGATGAATATTAAGGAGCCAGAACGTCCACGGGTAAAGGCAGAATGTCTGCGATTGCTGGCAACATTAAGATTAGATCCAGCCCGAATGCAATTGATTTCTGGGTTTGTGGATACTTATTTGCGTCTGGATGCAGTTGAAGAGCAAGCTTTTCAAGCAACAATCAGTACAATGGGGTTAACACAGCAGGAGGAAATCATGGAAATCGTTACTAGTTGGGGAGAAAAAGCTGCCCAAAAAACAAGACAAGAGATTGCATTGAATCTACTACGTGAGGGTATGACAACTGAGGCAATTGTCCGTGTAACAGGGTTAACTCAAGAGCAAGTCCAGCAGTTACAGGCACAGCTAACTCAAGAGAATTAATGCGTCTGGGACAATACACATAGCCGGGTCAGGAATTTCCTCATTAAGAAGATAAATACTGCCCAATCGATGGTTGTTGACGACGCAGAGCAGTCATTGCTTGCATCTGTATTTGACGAACTCGCTCTCGACTGACATTGAGCTTCTCTCCAATCTGAGCCAAGCTTCGTTCTTGATTATCCAACAGTCCAAAGCGTAAGATTAATACTTCGCGCTGCATAGGTTTAAGTGATGCTAACAAATCACTTAGGTCTTGGCGCAACATTTCTTGAGTGATGTGTTCATTGGGCGAGATCCCCTCATCGGCTAAAAGTTCGCTCAGTTCTGTATCTTGGTTATCTCCAACTTTCAAATCTAGAGAAATTGTTCCACTAGCAACTTTGAGGTATTCTCGAATCTGGCTTGGCTGTATCTCCAATTTTTGAGCAATTTCCGTGACAGTGGCACGACGACCAAGCGTTTGAAATAACTCTCGTTGTACCTTCTTAATTTGATTGAGCTTTTCGTTAACGTGAATTGGTAGTCTAACCGTGCGAGATTTCTCGGCTATTGCTCTGGTAATCGCCTGAGTGACCCACCAATACGCGTAGGTTGATAATTTATAACCTCGGTTGGGATCAAACTTTTCTATTCCCCTTTGTAAACCAATTGCTCCTTCTTGAACCAAATCCAGAAATTCTAGATTGCGACGTTGGTATTTTTTAGCTATCGAAACCACTAGTCGCAGGTTGGCGGTAATCATCTTCTGCTTGGCTCGTTTACCTGACTCAAAGATTTGATTTACTTGGGCTTCGCTTTTATTTACAAAATTCGCTAATTCTGCTGATGTTGGTTGGCGATGCAATTGTTGACTAAGCTGCTGCTGTTGCTGCTCAAGGGCAATCATTTGCTGTACAAGTCTGCCATAAGTTATTTCTTGGTCAGATGTTAATAAAGGAAACTGACCAATTTCTTGCAAATAAATGCGTACCATGTCTGAACTTAGGCTGGACATACAACTATAGAACTTCTCTAAAATTAGACGAATTTAAAATTATAAATCAAATAGCCTCATCAAAAATATTAATCAGGGGAGGTAATCTTGTCTGGCGATCGTAGGGTTAGGAACTGTAACAAAAGATTTGTTTAGCAGTACAATTGTTCTACTATCTATTGAAGTCGCTTCATATTAAAACACACCCAAAACGCTTCTAGCTAACTGTTCTGTAAGCATTTTGATTAACTATGCATCGAAAGTAAATATTGCCAAATCGTTGTTATTTCAGGCGACCAGATACTAATTTTTCCAACCATCTCAATGCTTCGTTATAAGATTTGAATTGGCTTTCACTGGTACGAAACTCTTTAGTATGAACCATTCTTCTCCCATGAACCCACTTCGCACCGTGGTATTTATGCAACAATTCGTGATATAACACAAACTCAACTACAAACCCAGGTACTTTAGCATCATCAAGAGTCGAACTTATCACTACCCTATTTCTAGCTGACTCATAGTGACCTAATTTACGATAAGTATTAATTCGAGTCCATGCTAGACGTGGTTTAGCAAGACTGGCAGCGAAATATTCATGATTTACTCGATCAAATAACTCATCGAGATTATAAAACTTACCTTGTGGGTTTTCTGCCACTACCTCAGCAATCAAATCAAGCTCTAACAAAACATTGCTGTATTCTTCTGTACTGGCAAATGCTCTAATGATTTGTATATTCTTTTGATTCTTACCAAAAAGAGCAGATTCCACTAACGCTTGCAATACTGTATCTGGTGCATTTATAAAGCCCTCATTAATCATAATATTAGCTGTGCTGGCAGACCTTTTTCCCTGATATAGCCCAGCTAAATTAGTGATTGCAATCATTAATTGTAGTGATTGTTGTTCGTGTCTACTCAGAATATGTTTAGCAGCTGACAACAGATAGGAAGTATTTTTTAGATGGAGTTGTAGATAATATTCATCTGTCAAAAATTTCATCCATGAGTAGATTTTACGAGATTGATGAGTTAGATTTGCTGGCGTTACTTGCTGTTTAACACATATTTTTTCAATGATTGCTGTATTCGTAATTAAATTATGATGTAATTGTTTGATTTGAGTTGAATTATAATTAGGATTCGAGGCTAAATTAAAAATTTCTTTTAGGATAAGATTTTGTTGCAACTTGATGTTTCTAAGGCTAATATATTTAATATTCATTTTGATTTCAATAACAAATTTAATTTTAATTAAATACCAAAAATTATGAAAATTGAAATTACTATACAGAATAGATGATATGAAGAGTGAAAAACACTATCCAGATTCTGATAGTGGTGGATGTAGCCTTGCCCAAGTGAGAAGACGACGCAAGTTAACGACTTCGACCCGATTTAATTGCAGAACTTCCACTGTTGCTCGCTCGCAGGGACTTTTACCGTTAACCTAGGTAAAATCATCGTTCCAGCTAAAATGCTCTGACCAAAGCTGCTGACGAGGATGAAATAGCGCAACCTCTTGTTTGGTTTCTGGATCGCAATGGCTGGTTTTGGTATGCTTTTGACCATTACAGCCAACAAATAATGATGTACCCAGACGCAATTCTTTTCAGGCACGTCTTGCTAAAAACATAGAACTATCTCCTCCATGTAACTTTATTTTTCCCCCCAATGTATTTTCGTCTTTTAATTTTAACCATCCACTGCTAGAAGCCGGATCGCATTCATCGCTTCCTGACCACGTAAAATCTAACATTGAATTGCCATTATCCTTAATGCTTTCATAATCAATTTGTCCCGTGACTAAACCAAATTGAAACTCACCGAAGCGTTGTTCATTAACTTCAATATAAGAGGATGTTTGAAAAGTCCCTAATGATGTATCAAATAGTTTTATATCCCCCTAAATCCCCCTTTTTAAGGGTGGCTAGAGGAGATCAATAAGTGTCTAAAATCACAGCTAACCACTTTTCAAACAATCTCTAAGCTAGACTTTATCCAAAATTAAGAACTCAGCTTTCCCAATCCAGCAAAATCCTGGTTTTTTGGCAAATACTTTTTCCATCTTACTGATTTACCATCAAGTACAAAAACTAGGACTACTGCCTTGCAATGGTTTCAGCGTCGAGTTTTGGGTTTCGTAAAAATGGATAAAGTCGAGCTAAGCCTGAACTTCCATATTAAAGTAAGATTCATCCCACATTGACATTTCATAAATATGCCAAAATTCAGCAAGTTTCATAATTTTATAGCTCTTGGTTTCTGAAAATAAAATATTTTATGAGTCTCTTTCTATTTTGGAATTACTCTTGATTAGTAATGTTAATTATTTAAAAACTGTCGCTTTTTCAATAATAAACCATTCATGATAAAGAATTGCTAAAAAAAATTCTTCATCTAGTGGGCGATCGCACACTGCCATAAATCCCGAAAAAAATGGATCGTCTTCATAGGTAGTATCGGACAGGAACAGCGTTGCAGAATTGTTATCCGCACTCCAGATACAACGTATTATACTGATATTCGGGTGATGTGATTTATCTACAGGTAATAATACTGGATATCCTTCTACTTCAATAAACTCTGGCTCAGAATATCTGAAAACCGATTCCCAATCTTCTGGGCCTTCGTGTTTTTCGATAATTCTGTCCCACCTAACAGACTTAGTTTTTTCTAGAGTTTCTGTTGATAAATCTGATAATTTCATCATCACCTCGCCGTTTTTTGAAGCAATCTTTCAATCTTTGTGCTAGATATTGAAGTTCAGACAGTAAATTCTACCCTTACTTTAGCTGACAGACTTTCACGATCGGGATGTTTCACGGAAATCATTCAATGACGCATGACGTAAGCGGTTGTTTGTGCCAAGGAGCGTAAGCACTGCTGCTGTGCTGGCGGCGGTGATTGAAATTCTTGGGTGATAAGAGCAAAGCGATGTAGTTTTTACCCGTCGCTTTATTTTTCTGAAATTCTGGTGTGTAGATAAAAGCTTTGAGCAAGCCTTGCGTGTCATTTCTCTTGACACCCTTTTAGAGACTTAATTATAAATAAAATTACTTAGGAAAAGCGAAATTATGATTAGAATTGTCTTTTGGAATGTAATTTTGGGATTTTTAGCTGTACTAATTGCCATACTTGTTTCAGGTACAATCCAGACTTGGGCAGCAAACCCCAATTTAAACGGTGACTCACACCCCACACGATTCAAGCTGAATGAATGCATTGCAGATGTCAAAGAAGTCACAGCTTGGAACGATAAACAAACATTGGACGCAGCTCGTAAGATTTGTGAGAGCCGCCAGTCACACGCCAAACAAAAGGCGCGGTTTTTAGCATCTTTGAAGAAACTACAAGAGCAATATCAAAATTTTACAAATCATGGATTTGACAATCCCAATGTACCCGTGCTGTATAGTCAAGGTCAAACTCATATCTGTGTAAAACAATTGGGTTTGGGAGAAAATGATTTCTAAAACAACTATCGAAAAGTAAAGACTATGCCAGACTTTAGTAGTGAACCGATAGCTAAATTAAAAAATTCTCAAGAAATCTTTCATTCTGGTGACTTGACCTTGAGAATATCAGGAGAAGTAGTACCTGTAGTAGATGTGCATCTGGGACAACAGCAATCGATTTACTTTGAGCATCATATTTTACTGTGGAAACATCCGAATGTTCGTCTCGGTATTAAAGGCTTAAAAGGTGCAGCCAAGCGTTTCTTTGCCGGACTGCAAATTTTTATTAGTGAAGCACATGGTTCGGGGAATATTGCTTTCTCTCGTGAGGCTCCAGGACAGATTGTGGTGCTGCAATTAGAGCGTGGACAGACAGTGGACGTGCGCGAACATCAGTTTTTATTAGCTACCAGTAATATTGAGTACAGTTTCTTTTTCCAGCGAGGGCTGGCAAACCTCTTTTTTAGTCGCAGTGGTGGTTTATTTATTGACCGCTTCATTGGTCAGCAACTTGGAGGACTGCTTTTAATCCACGGTTACGGTAATGTCTTTGAAAAGTACCTTGCTCCTGGGGAAGTACTGGATGTAGAGCCAGGAGCATGGTTATGGAAAGACTCATCAGTGAAGATGGAGACAGTAACGGCGCTACAATCTAGTGGCGGCATCCTCGGAGCAATTGGAGTAATGCTTGGCGGTATTTCATTCACTCTTAACCGTTTTACTGGCCCTGGTCGTTTGGGGTTACAGTCTATGACTTACCACCCACCAGCACCAGAAGGAGCAGCTCAAGTCGGTGGCAGTAGTAATTTGAGTTAAAGTGGCAGAGAATTGCACATCATGATTGTGATGGTCGCTTTTCGTTGCGCCGTAGGCATCGCACTTTACACGGTGTTGAACTAAGTCAGTGAGTCACTCCACTGACTCGTCTCCAAAACCAGACAGTTGAGCGATCGCAGATAATAGAGTATGCCAAAAAAGCACATAGTTAAACTGACACAAGAACAACACCAACAATTACTTGAAATAGTGAACAAAGGAAAAGCAACGGCGCGAATGATTCGTCGGGCGCACACTTTACTATGGCTCATACGCCCTAGTGGTCTGAGTTCTGCCATATCCTCTTATCGCATCTATGCAAGTATTAATTGGTAGAGGATTTGCTTGGTCATAGATTATATAACAGGTCTTACTCTAATTAACGATCTGGAGTTCGCCATTGTCGTCCATCACGACTGAGCAAATCATCTGCGGCTTGCGGTCCCCACATTCCTGCCGTGTAGTTCGGAAAGTTTGGTGGTGGCACGGTTTGCCAATGCTCGAGAATCGGATTCACCACCTGCCAGCCCAGTTCCACATTGTCGGCACGCTGAAACAAAGTTGCGTCTCCGATCATGCAGTCGTACAGCAAGGTTTCGTATCCGGTGCTTGTAGTGCTGCCAAAGTAGTCGGCATAGCAAAAATCCATCTCCACGGCTCCCATGCGGATGGTTGGGCCAGGAATTTTTGCCCCGAATTGCAGCCAGATGCCCTCATTCGGCTGAATGCGAATCACCAACAAATTTGGAGTGAGTTGCTCAAGCGGCGTTTGATGAAACAATAGCGATGGAACTTGCTTAAACTGAATAGCAATCTCTGTGACTCGCTTAGGTAAGCGTTTTCCAGTTCGCAGGTAAAACGGCACATCTGCCCAGCGCCAGTTATCGATGGTTAATTTCAGTGCGGCAAAGGTTTCTGTTGTCGAGTCTTGTGCAACTCGTGGCTCACAACGGTAGGCAACAACTTGAGTATTGTTGAGGTTGCCCTCGCCATACTGACCGCGAATTACCGATTGTGCATCGAGCGGTTGAATGGATCTGAGCAGCTTCGATTTCTCATCACGCACTGCATCCGCCTCAAACGAAGTCGGTGGCTCCATTGCCATCATTGCTAAGAGTTGGAACAAATGGTTTTGCACCATGTCCCGCACTGCACCTGTTTTTTCGTAAAAGTTGCCCCTGCTTTCAACACCCACGGTTTCAGCAACTGTAATTTGAACGCAATCGATATTGTTGCGATTCCAAATCGGTTCAAACAAACCATTTCCGAACCGAAACACCAAAATATTCTGCACCGTTTCTTTACCCAAGTAGTGATCGATACGGTAGATTTGGCGTTCAGTCAGGACACTGCCCAGCGTTTTATTCAAAGCACGAGCTGAATCTAAGTCATGTCCAAACGGTTTTTCGACGATTACCCGTCGCCAGTGCCCGTTGTCTTCTTGAGTTAGTTTAGCCGCACCGAGTTGAGTCGCAATGTCACAAAAGAAATTAGCGCCAGTGGCTAAATAAAACAAATAGTTGCCACCAGTTCCGCAGTCTTGGTCAACCTGCACCAACAGTTGCTGCAATTTTTGATAAGTCTTGGCATCTTGAAACTCGCCAGCTAGATAATATAAGCGTTGCTCCAGCGTTCGCCAAAGCCCGTCGTCTACGCTGACAGTGGCAAACTCATGAATCTCTTGTCGAAGTTTGCTGCGGAAGTCGTCTTGTCCCAGTTGAGTGTGTGCGACTCCAATGATGGCGAAGTTCTGCGCTAACAGCTTGACCTGCGCCAGATTGTATATTGCAGGCATCAACAAGCGTTTAGTCAAATCTCCCGCCGCGCCAAAAATCACGAGTACGCACGGGTCAGCCGCACGCGCTGAAGTTTGGTTGGGATTGGGTATAGTCGCTGCGGTCATGATTTTATCTCCTAAATAAGTTGCTGCAATCAAACCAGACTTTGTGAATAAAAGTATTGCCTTGATTAATGGTCAGTACTGGCGGCCCGGCATTGGCGCGAAACTGCATAATTTACTCAAACTGTTGTTACTGATTTATAAGCAGTTGCCTTTACTTAATCTAAGATTCAAAACATAATTAGCGCAAATTACAATGCTGCGTGCGATCGCTTTTCAACAATGGTGGGTTTGAGGTGAGGGACTTCCAAAAATTAATCTCCCTTTGCGGCTTGAGTGTTTTTGAGTGGCTGTATATCAGCTAGATTTGCAAGGCCCCAAGGCTTATGGTTGTTGAACCTAGCGATATCTAGCAGTTCCATTGAGTATGAAAGTTTCATAAGATTGAAATTGTCCAAATATAGGTCTTCTGATTAATCCTGATGTTTTTTCGGTGGTCAGAACCGCCTGAGTTTGGACAGCAGTTTCTCCATCACCGATAGGTAGGTTAATAGTGGGTAATAAAAAGCTGAATTTAACTATATTTCCTCCAACATTAGGGTTTGGTTTGCTGAGAATGACTGTAACAAGTGTGCCAATATCAGTGGTTAATCTACTAATGTCATCGCCATTGAAACGGACAAAAGTCTTTTGAGTTCTGTAATTAAGCTGTGGAACGTCGTTGAGGATAGAATATTTAATCTGAGTACCTTTGCCTTTGAGTTCAAACTCATTCGGTCGTTGCACAACAATTGCTTGTGCTTTTTCTGTAGATTTAGGTCTTAAAAAAGATATAAATGATGTTGTGGTTAATCCAGTCATAAAGGTGAGAGCAGTTTGAAGAATTTGACGGCGCTTAGGACTGTTGGAGATATTTTCTAATTTAGATTCCATGATTGAGAAATTTCCCAATTGTATAAATCTTTTCTACAATTATCTCAGTAAATCACAGGCAAAAAGTCACAAATCATTAAACCTTGCTTAACACTAAATTTTTCTAATTTTCGACTTCTACCCTGATTATGTCTCCTAGCGTTTCTCTTCGGTTTGAATTGCCTGAATTTTTACCACATTTACTTTGTTTAATTACTGCTTTCTCTGTGTGCCAGTTTTGGGAGATCCAAAAAATAACACCAAGAGCCATCGAGGCGCGCCCTTCTCCCAAGGGGAGATGCTCCGCGAACGGGACGAAAGCACTTAAATATCTCGGTTTTGTCAAAAATATTATTGATACGGCTGTTGGTTTTATTCCGCTCTTGTGCCTAACCAGAAAGCTCAAATCACAAAGCTCCTTTGCTACAGCAGTGAAGGTAAACCTTCTCAACCCCGGCCCTTATCTGTTTTGGTTTACCGTCGGCGGGAACTACATCATTCGCGGCTCTACCGCCGAGAGCCTTGTCTTCGTAGTCACGGCTCTCGGAACACTAATCATTTCTAAGGTTGCTGTTGCGGTTCTTGCCGTACGCTTCTTCCTGTCCTTGGAGAGTCACGGCTACCTCCTAACGATGAAGTTCTTTGCTGGCACATTGGTCTGGTTTGGACTCGTGTCCATTGTTGTGATTTTACCCCCCACGTGACCAAATTTTGAACCATAGCGTGACCAAAGATTAACGGAATTTCAAGGTTAAGAGCCAATCCATCACCTCATGCTATAAATCAAATCATGACCGTGTGTTTTCAATGTGAACCATAATGTCACCAAAAGTTTTAT
Source organism: Dendronalium phyllosphericum CENA369 (assembly GCF_016056275.1). Classification (GTDB taxonomy): domain Bacteria; phylum Cyanobacteriota; class Cyanobacteriia; order Cyanobacteriales; family Nostocaceae; genus Dendronalium; species Dendronalium phyllosphericum. The sequence continues at coordinate 75,756 of NZ_JAECZA010000023.1, forward strand.
TTATGCATTTTGTAAAAAAACCTTCCTTGTGACACATTCTTGAGAGCTAAAATTTGCAACATTCGGTCAAAATATGATTCAAAACGCCAACAATATGGTTCAAAAACAGTTTTAGCTACAAATTAAGCGATCAAGCGATCGCATCTGGACTCAGTTTTAAAAGCTCTGTTCGCGGCATTGCATACAAATGAACCACAAAAGCCGTATTGCTTGCTGTACTTAAATTTTGAGGTTTTACACAGACCATTTATAGCTTTGAACTATATGTTGTCCTATGGGGTTATGAAGTATGTCGTGACCGTTTGGTCAAGACATGGTTCAAATCACAATTGTCAGGGCGGTTGAACTTGCCCTCCACCATACCCGCGATTTCTAACTCTTCGTTGCAGCGGACAGCCAAAAAGCAAATAATCCCAAACTCCTATTTTTCGGTTTATTTAAGCTTATTTGCTAACTGGAATCATTCGATGGCGATTGGGAGTAATAGAGCCGTCCCCGTCTTTGATTAATGATGGATTACGACTTAAGCAGTATGCAGATTTAAGATAGCCTGACTCTCGTTCCATTAGGGGTAGATTATACTTTTTTAACACGCTTTGAATCTGCTTAAATGCTGTTGGTAACTGGTTGAAAGGAATATCAGAAAATGTGTGATGTACTGCATGATAATCCAACCCACCCATTAACCAGCTAACCACAGAACTAGTCTGAATATTTCGACAAGCATAAAGCTGTGTTAATTGATGACTAGTAAATTTTCCCCACAGTGCATAGTGTTCTAAATGATCGCGTGTTTGCGTTATCATGCCAATTATACGCTCTAAAATTAACCAAAATAAAATATAGCGTAGTATTTCTCCTTGAAAGATTGCCAGCATTAAGAAAAAGCTGTGTACAAAAATAATACCTGTCACATCCAAAATGATTTGTCGCCGCATACCAGCAACTACATTTTGGAAGCTTACTCCTTTAATAAAGGTTTTCAGAATTAGCCCCACTCCTCCGAAAATAAAAATATCGCACAGCCACTGATGACTTATATACCAACGCACTATCGGCATTGCTTGCTCGTATTCTTGCCAAGTCCATTGCACTCGTTCTGGATCTCGCAAGTCAATGCCATTCCAAGCATGATGCAAACGGTGTATTTCTGCATAGATACTGTAGGGCCACAACATTGGCCAACCGATCAACCGAGGCATGATACTATCAAACCACTTCCAACCTGTTAAAGTTTGATGTGCCATATCATGGGTACAAATCAGCCAAAAGCTATAAAAAACTCCCGCCAGCATTGTTACAGCCACAAATAAAACATTGTTTGCTACCGACCAAGCTAGTGTGACTAAGCTCAAAAATATTAAACCTAGTATAGTAAAACGTACTAATCCGGCTTTGAGATTAACTTGGTGTAAATCAGCCGTGACTTGCTGTAATTCTTGAGCGATACCTTTTACTGTCCAAGTGCGATCGCTCATAATTTACCTCACATAAATTTGCGATCTAAGTTTTCATTAGCTTACCGTAATTAGTCTGGTATCAGGAGGGAGCAACGCTCCAAAGTGAGATAGCAGAGCTGGGGGGGCTGGGGAGGCTGGGGAGGCT
>NZ_JAECZA010000024.1 GCF_016056275.1 Dendronalium phyllosphericum CENA369
ATAGACCGAGGGCTTGACCTCACAACAACATTGGTCCTCTATTCGCGTTGCTTGCAGTCTTCAGGGTTTTGACCCAACCAAACAAGTTTTCCTGGTGCTGATTGCGCGGTGGAACCACGCTGATTCCTTCCCGAACTCAGAGGTGAAACGCTGCTGCGGCCACGATAGTTTAGGGGTTGCCCTCTGCCACAATAGCTCTGTGCCAGGTTTTTATTTCTCCCAAAGCCTCCTTTAGTTCTAAAGGAGGCTTTCGGTTTTGAAAAAACAAAAAACTTCTTATATTTGAGATCAAGTCAAGTCCAGATAAATTAGTTATGATTCCGGAATCTATGCAGAAAGCCTGAAAACACCTACCCTAATCCCTCTTCTCTCAGTCTCCGAAAACATTTACCATTTGTGAATTCTAGAGCTTTTGTATAGCAAGCGATCGCGCGATTATTTTCTAATAACAAATCTAAGACCAATTTTTTTCTAATAGTATAGCTTGTATTGATTGCCTCATGAGGCTTATAGCGATTGCCCTCCCGGATAGTAACAGAAGAGGGCTAATACCAATTAAAAATGAAGCTGCATATAATGGGGAGAAGCAAACTTGGTAGGTTAACAGAACCATGTATTCTATGCAGCTTCATATTAAATTGGTATAACCTCTGCGGTTTTAATGATAAAACTTTAACCAGACACGATATAAGCTCTAGACAAGGTACTTTTGGTTATTAAAATATACCGATGTGGGTCGAATGAGAATAATTCGACTTGAATATTTTTTATGTATAAAAAAATTAGATAGAATTGTGCTAAACTTGATGGAATTACTTAACAAATTCAAGTTTTATAATAAAAAGGTAGAAATGCTTTATCTTTTGACATCAAGCAAGTTGCAGTTTATTTAGCCCAGCTTCATCGTAAGAGATTATGTTATTCAAAACCAGAAGAAATGCTGAGGTTTTAAATAAAATTGCTACTGCACTATCTCAATAATGGTACTGTACCCCTTTCAGTTTGATTTATCCCGCTAATATGCAACGCCCTATAGCCAAGCTAAGGAGGCTATCAAACAATAATTAGATTAGAAAGTAGATTAAGAAGAAATATCATATTATTTAGTAAATTATCTAATTTTGAAAGGAATCTATTTAGATAGTATGTATGAGGAATTTTTTGGCATTAACACTAGATTAATTAAACTCTAAATATTAGTATAGCAAAAGCGTTAAATTTTTATAGGAGTTATTGAAAGCCACAAAGAATTGTTCAAAAATATTGATTTAACTGAATATTTAAATTTGATTAACGAAATCTTAATAACATGTAACAGGTTAAATAGTTACTATATTTCAATGAAATTCCTTAAAAAAGATTATAAGTTGATGCTAAATTATCAGAGGTATAAGTTCGTAATAAACAATCAGGAAATCAGCAAATGTCTAAAGATAGTTATCAGGTAAAAAATTTTTACCATGTTTTAAAGGTTAGTACTACTAACACATATTATAAATTGATAGAAATTGTCAGATTTTGGTATGTGAATCTAGTTGAATCTGTACCTTTTTTGATAGCGTGCGCTGTATTTTTAAGTGTAATTAGTCTAAAAAGCCCTATACTGCTTTTTTGTTTGCTATTTGGTAGTCTCATAGCAATAGTTATACATAAAATTGGGCGACAAGTGAATTTACCTAAGCAATGGTTGATAGCATTACAAATATTGGCAGTTGCTATAGTTCTCAGTTTGTTTTGGTTAGACCATTTTGCAGTCCCTGTACAAGCGCAATTTTTTAAGAGAGCTGAAGATTTTTTTAAAAATAATTTAACACAAGGCACAACGACAAATACTAGTGGTACTCAAGCCGCTGTTAGTTTAATTTTCAATGTGTTGCGAGCAATTTATTTACTCTACATTGCAATTTCCTTGATTGGTGTGATCAACGCAGTGCGTAAAGATGAAGATTGGCAAAGTGTTGCTAGAGTTCCTCTGTTAGTTGTAGTTGCTGTTACTGTTGCTGATGTACTCACAGGTTTTGTTATTGGTGATAGTAGTAAGTAAGTTCTACTCAGGCAAAAATTGAGAAAGTTATGATGTCTGACAAACAGGAACAGGAATTTCGTCCAGTTAATCAAATATTAGGGAGTCAACCATCTTTAGGACCACTTCCGGCCGATCAAATTTTTCCCTGGATAGTAATAGCTTTGACTTCGTACTTCATCATCAATGGAATTTTTGGAGGACTTTTTTCAGACGATTTTCAAAGATGGTTATGGACAATACTAATGGCTGGTTGGGGAATTGCTACTTGGTGGATATTAACTGGTGGTAGGAGTTGGCGCTTTTTAAGTAAATTTATTGGAGTTCCCACTTGGACTAGAGGCTTTGCTCGTTATCAAAGCTTGCTGGAAGTTAACCATGAAGCAAAAAATCGGAAAAAAAAGCATAGGCATCGCAGGTCAAGAAACAAGATTAACACCATTTGAAGATGCTCTCCATTTGGCAACAATGCTACGCATCTCACTCAATGGGCGAGATATTGGTGCTTACATTTTGACCAGAGGAACTCAAAGAGATAGGTTTTGCTTCGTTTTTGGTTTTGAATGTCGAGGTATTCATACTACCTTAAGAGATGAGCAAATAGATACTATTTTTAATAATATTGAATCTGGTTTAAAAGATATTCCTGAAGGTGAAAGACTGACATTGCATATGGGGTCTTTTAGTTCAGATAAACAACGCCAACAAGAACTAGCTGATTTAGTAAAGCGTACTCCATCACGAGATATTAAGTATTTATTGATGGCAGAAAGAGCTAGAGCAAAAGAACTTAGTATTTCAGGTATTCGCAAACCAAAATTTTTGCGAATTTATGTTACCTATACTATTGAACCAAATTCTACAAATGCTGATGATTGGATAGAAAAACTATTAGCTAGAGCAGAATTGTGGTGGTTAAAATTCAAAGGTGAACTGGCAGAAATTGAAAACCAGCGTGTTGAAACTATTATTACAAATGCTTACCAGCAAGGTTTTGCACGTTGGGAACAGTTATTATCTAACAAAATGGGATTAGATATTAAGCCTTTGACTGCTAACGATCTCTGGGGGCACATTTGGCGCAGATTTAATGATACACAGCCAATAGAGATTCCCCAATTAATTCATTTAGATGAAGATGGAATACACGAACAAGTTTCCTCAGACCTAGCTAGTACTAAATTACTCATAGAAAATATCCACAGTACGACTTTACTGATGGAGTCGAATGTACCTACTGCCGATCGCCGCTGGATTAATGTTAAAAATAACTACATTGGCGCACTCACATTTCTAGAAAAACCCGGTGGTTGGCCGAATAAATTTGCTCAACTGCGTTATTTTTGGGAACTGCTGGCTAGAGAAACAGTAGTCGATACGGAGATTTTTTGTCAGTTAACTGCGGCAAATCCAGCCTTAGTGAAAACTACTTTGCAAAGAGTGCTGAAGCAGTCAAATATGACAGCGATTCTGGCTCAAGAAAAAAGTAGAACTATTGATGTTAACGCTCAATTAAAGTTAAAAAAATCAGTAGCAGCACAAGAACAATTATATGAAGGTGCAGTACCTATTTATGCGGGTATTGCTATTTTTGTCCATCGTCCTAGTGTCGAAAAATTAGATGAAGCTACAAGATATATTGAAAATTGTTTTCAACGGCCAGCACAAGTAATTAGGGAAACAGAGTATACTTGGAAGATTTGGTTGCAATCCTTACCAATAGTCTGGGAGGGTTTGATGGTTAAACCCTTTAATCGACGACAGTTGTATTTAACTAGTGAAGTTCCAGGACTAATGCCTTTAGTGCTAACTAAAGCGGGTGATAGCCACGGTTTTGAATTGATTTCTGAAGAAGGAGGAACACCCGTACATTTAGATTTGTTTAACCAACACAAAAATTTAGCGCTGTTTGCAACAACTCGTGCTGGTAAATCAGTATTGGTGTCAGGAATTTTAACTCAAGCTTTAGCTCATGGCATTCCCGTAGTAGCATTGGACTTTCCTAAGCCAGACGGTACGTCTACATTTACCGACTATACAGAGTTTATGGAAGGAAATGGTGCGTATTTTGATATTTCCAAACAATCAAATAACTTATTTGAACAGCCAGATTTAAGGTCGCTCTCTCCAGAAGAACAACGCGATCGCTTGCTGGATTATACTGCTTTCCTAGAATCAGCCTTAATGACTATGGTTTTAGGCTCATCTAGTGAAAATCAACTACTGGCGCAAACTGTGCGTTCCCTGCTTAACTTAGCTTTAAGAGCCTTTTTTGCTGATGAAGGTATTAAAGAGCGATACCGCAAAGCAATAACAGCAGGCTTTGGTAGCGAAGCTTGGCAGAAAACCCCAACTTTAAGAGACTTTCTCTATTTTTGCTCGCCAGAACATCTGCTGTTAGATTCTATGAGTGGCAGAGTTGAAGATGCTCTCAGTCAAATTCACCTCCGCTTGCAGTTTTGGCTTTCTAGTCGCGTAGGACAATCAATTTCTGCACCATCTAGCTTTCCTACCGACGCACAACTTTTGGTTTTTGCTCTGAGAAACTTAGCAGATAACGAAGATGCAGCAGTGCTATCTTTAAGTGCCTATTCAGCAGCATTACGACGTGCATTAAGCAGTCCAGCTTCTATATTCTTCATCGATGAAGCACCAATTTTATTTGAATTCGATCAAATTTCGGACTTAGTTGGCAGAATTTGTGCGAACGGTGCCAAAGCTGGGATCAGGGTTATTTTATCAGCGCAAGACCCCGACACTATTGCGAAATCTAAAGCAGCATCTAAAATTTTACAAAACTTAACAACTCGCTTGATTGGGCGTATTCAGCCAGTTGCTGTGGATAGTTTTATCAATATCTTGAAATATCCCCGCCAAGTTATTTCTCGAAATGCCACAGAAAGCTTTTTTCCTCGTAAAGAAGGCGTTTACAGCCAATGGCTACTAGATGACAATGGCATTTATACTTTTTGCCGCTATTATCCAGGTTACGAACAATTGGCAGTAGTTGCGAACAATCCTAACGAACAAGCTGCACGCAAACAAGCAATGCAGCGTTGTAGCGATAAATACGAAGCTATTTCTACGTTTGCACGTCAGTTAGTAGCTTCGCTGCGAGGTAGTTGAGAAAGGAGATAAATAGTTAATAGTGAATAAAATTTCCCAATGATACACAATGTCGATCGCGTTATTTCAGGTACAAATTTATGCGAAAAACTACCTTTTTGACAATTACTTTGTCATTCTTAGTAGTTCTACCAGCAATGGCAGAATTAGGTCAAGTTTGGACTGATTTTGAATCTTACTCTACAGATTTGCAAAACTATCTGAGCAGTAATCTTAGCGATAGTTTCAAGCCTCTAGAGATTAGGACGCAAGGTTCTCTTAATGGTGCTAGAGGAGAGGTGAATATACCTAACCCTGTTGCTGCTGGCGAACAAATTCGGGATGATATAACGCTCTACTCCTTATCAGACAAATTTGAGAATAATTCAGCGGTGAGAGGAATATCAGTTAGTAATGAAATAAATCGGTTGCTTACCCGTGGTTCTGTAGTAGGTTTAATGGGTGCAAATGGACAAGTAAGATTGAAAGCTAAGTTGCAAAATACTGAGACAACCCTGAAAAATATTGAGGAAGCTGTTAGAAATGCTGAACAAAATCAATCATTAATTGATAACCTTTTAGCACAAGCTGGCTCTCTCAAACCCGATCCTACAAAGATTGGTGATTATTTATCAGGACAATCAAATGCTATTCAGCCTACTTTACTATTGCAAAGTATTAAAATTCAACGGGATCAATCAAAAATTCTCAGCGAAACGCTTGCTCAGACAGTACAAACAAATCAATCTCTGCAATACTCTAACTTAAATTTAGCAAATATTTCTCAGCAGATGGAAGAGGCGAATCGGGCGCGCAGAGTAGATTCAGCAACAGAAGCAGCACGACTTTTACGCACTACTTCTCAAATAGATTTGTTTGGCAGAAACCTTGACAGATAACATTTATCTATTTTTCAATCTACCTTTCTTGTTAGAGAAAGCCGGATAACTCAAAATGCAGATTTATATTTTGCAAATCTCTCCTCAACTTGGCATTAACGATACTGTGAATAATGGTGCAAGAACTGCCAGAAGTATTGCTGCAAGTTGGGATAATCAATGGCTAAATTTATTACAAACTAACACCAGTAATAATTTATATGGCTCTTTAACAAATCTTGGTGTGTTTTTTGCAGTAGGAACTCTACTGTTTTTTATGGTTCAATGGCTGAGAGATTTAATAGACAGTGAATATTCTCGTCCTATCTCAGCTTTTATTTGGCCTTTTGTAGTTGTATTGTTATTAAGCAATTCTGGAAATGGTAGTATACTTTCTAATCTGACATTAGGAGTAAGGAACTTTATCAATAGTGTCAACCAACAAGTAGTAACTACAGCTGATGCCAATCAAACTTATCAGCAAGCGGTAAGTATGAGTGTTGCGGAAGAAGTAGCTGGTTCCTTGCTTCGTCCTTGTCAGTCACTTACTGGCGAACAACAAACTCAATGCTTTGCCAAAGCCAGCGAACAGATTAACGATCTCTGGCAGGAATATAGAAGTTTATATGGAAATAAAATTTGGATAGATAGACTAGAAAATCAGGTAAATCAAATTAGGTTTGGTACGGGAATTATCTCAGACACTACATTTAATGCTTTTTTAGGTAATACTGTACAAACTACTATCAAAAACTTTTTCTTTTCATTGCAATATGCTTTTCAAAACTTAATAGAAGCAACTATGTTGCTGATAGCAGCTTTAGGACCACTTGCTGTAGGTGGATCTTTGCTTCCCGTAGCTGGAAAACCAATTTTTGCTTGGCTGACGGGGTTTTTAGCTGCTGGGATTGCCAAGATTTCATTCAATATTGTTGCTGTGTTGACTGCCACGGTAATTGTGAATGGCCCAGGACAAGATTATAATTCCAATCCAGACTTAACGTGGTTCATCATTTTTCTGGGAATTTTAGCACCGCTTTTATCTTTGATAGTTGCTGGTGCAGGAGGATTTGCAGTATTCAGTGCCATTAGTAGCACAGCTTCGTTAGTGAGGGAGAGAATCTAGTACTAATTCGTAATTCGTAATTTGTAATTAAGACACACAGTAAAAGGATTGATATAGATAGTTTATGAGACTTGATTATGTTTAAAAAAATATATGTACTTACTTAGTTGGTAGTACAGTAGATAAGTAGTCAGCAATAAGTTTTAGTTGTGGGATGAGAAAATGGTAAATTTACTCAAGAAAAGACAACAACGAAGCGGAAGTGTTTTGACAACGTTTGCGATCGCTACCTTCAGTTTGCATCTATTGGTGTTACTTTTATTCATCACTCAAGGGTTGAAAATTTGGCAACTTAGTCTGAGAAAGCCGCCTAGTTTTGTGCAGATGATAGACGGTAAACCGATAGCTGCTACTGATGATTTAGCAAGAGATCCAGAAGCAATTCGTCAATTCGTTAGTAAAACGATGACATCAATGTTTAACTGGTCTGGAAATCTCCCACCTAAAAACTTTGAAGAAGTCGCAAAACCTCAACCAGATCAAGGAATACTCGTTAGAACATCACAAGGCGGCAGTCAAAAAGTTACTACTAGTAGTTGGGTAGCAAGTTTTGCCCTATCAGAAGATTTTCGTAAAGGTTTTTTAAGTGCGATCGCCCAAATCACACCTCCAGAAATTTTTGCTACTAACCCCAACCAAGCTATGTCAGCGCAGTTGATTATCAAGCGGGTTTATCCTCCCAAACAAATTGCCCCAGGTAAGTGGCGAGTAGGAATGGTTGCTGACATAATTCAAAAAAAACGAAGTGATAATAGAACTAAAATAACCACTTTTAATAAAGATTTATTAGTTCAAGCAGTAGATTATTTCCCTTATCCCTTAGATCGGAATAGTACCGACCTGCAAAAAGCAATTTATAGCAACCGCATCGATAAATTAGAAATTTATGAAATGCGGAATCTGTGCTTGCTAGATGAATATAGCAACCTGACTGAAGAACAATTAAAGCAATGTACTAATAGACAAAATTCTGGGAGTTTCTTCAGATAAATATTATTTGGATTTTGTCACTATATCTATAAAAAAGAATATTTTTATCTTAAACAATACTAAAAAAACTACCTAAATATTAATAACAACTGACAACTGACAACTGACAACTGACAATTTAAGTATTTATGCAATTACTAAAACCCGAAAATAATAAAAAAAGTAGCATATTACCACTATTAGCTGTAGGAACATTTGGCTTACATATATTTACCTTAATATTACTGATGTTTCATGGGTCTTTGCTACAAAATTTAAGTCGCCAATTGACACCTCAAAGTTTAGTACAACTTGTTGATGGTAGAGCAATAACCGTAGACCCAAAACCAAGTTTTGAGCGAAATCCAGAAACAATTCGTCACTTTGTGGGTGAAACTATGACCCTGATGCTTACTTGGTCGCAGCAACAGCCACCAAAAACAATATGGGCAATTAGTTCGCAACTATTAACCAATGATTTACAGCCAAAATTACAAGCAGAAATTACTAATTTAACTTCAGCCGCACAGTTTGAAAATATTAATATCAACCGAGGAACTGAATATGTATTAGTAGTCCAAAAAATTTCTCAACCAATTGCAATAGGTAATGGGAGGTGGAAAGTAGAGATGCTTGCAAATCAATTAACTTTTAGCAACTACGACAATCTAGGAACTTCAACTCCCTTTAATAAACAAATTTTAGTTGAAGCAGTAGACGAACAAGCAGCTTTATTGCCTGATGTTGCACCACTTCCTTGGCATTTTGCAGCTTATCGTCTTGGCGAGGCTAGACTAAAAATCTACAATATATGTGCAATAACAGATAAAAATTGTTCTTGAAATTTAAACCAAGCTATACACCATGACTTCATATTCAATTTCTTCCGAAGTTACTCCCAAAAGTTTAGATCCATTAACCACTAAAAATTCCCAGATAGAAGATTGGGAATCTAAGATGGCAAGATTAGTAGGCTTGCAAGAAGAATCGCCAACTATCGATATTGCAACTGAAGAATCGGCTGAATCAGCTAGTTTGCAGTCACCAATTTCTCAGCCCCAAGAAATTCAAACTGAGCAACCCCTCTCATCTAACCCCTTTGCAAAGTTAGCCTTGGTGGGCAGCGGTACCTTGACTATAGTTATGTTAGCTGGCTTATTCTTATCACAAATGATGAGTAGTACCAGCAATCAAAAGCCAATCAAAAATCCTTTAGTTTCCTCAGCAGCCCCATCGCAATCAACAACTTTATCCCAACAGCAAGCTTTAGAACTAGAAGTAGAAAATCTCAAAACGAAATTAGCCCTTGCCGAACAAACACAGGCAATGACAGTAGCTCAACAAAATCTCAGAACCGGAGCGACAGCTTCTCAATTTGTAGCTCGCTCGACTCCAACAGTAGAAACCTCAGCAGCAGACAGAAATCGATTCAGGATAGCACAGCAAACAGTACCAACACCTGTACGAACAGTTTATGTACCTCGGATAGTCACAGTTGAGCGTAGAGTTGAAAGCCCATCCTCTCAACCAGTTATTTCTCAACAAAATCCTCTTGCTGCTATACCACCAGCACCATCAGTGCCAGTTGTTTCGGAGGCAAAAGTATCTCCACCCGACCCCCTTCAGGAGTGGGCAAGGTTAGCGAAGTTGGGTAGCTATGGTGAAATATCTGCCGTTAATCAATCTAGTTCTCAACCTCAAAACAATGCTAATGTGCCTTCACAGACAATAAATCCCAATCCTAATCAACCGCCACAATCTCCACAACCTCCAGTACAGCAAAATTCTGTAGTCAGCCAAGCACAATCACAAAACTCAAAATCCGTAAGAGTAGGAAGTAGTGCTAAAGCTGTGTTGGCAACAGCTATATTTGGAGAAACTACTAGGTCAAGAAATAACGACAAAGACACAGACGAAGCCAAAAATGTCTTTGTTGTGAAGTTGAAGCAGCCACTAAAAGCTGTAGATGGTTCGATCGCTTTACCCGCAAATACAGAGTTATTAACTCAAGTTGGTGCAATCTCCGAACAAGGCTTGTTGCAGCTAGAAGTAACTAAAATTGTCTCCCAAAATAATGGCAACATTTCAGAGACCAGCTTACCCAGCAATGCAATTATTATTCGCGGGACTCAAGGTAAACCTTTAATGGCAAGTAAATTTCCTAATTCATCTCGCTCTATAGCTGGTATGGATGCAGGATTATTCGTTTTGGGAGGTATTGGGAAAGCAGCAGAATTGTTTAATCGTCCCGACACCAGAGTAGAATGCGGTCAAAATACGATTACGAATAGTAATCCTGGTTCTGATAATAGTACTTATACTTCTTGCTTTCAGGTTACTGACAACAGACGCGACATTCCGGCTGGAGTTCTGGAAGGTGGTTTAAACTCTTTAGTTCCGCAAATCTCGCAACGCAATCAGCAGGCGATCGCCCAAATGATGCAACAAACTAATGTTTGGTTTATGCCAGCTGGCAAAGAAGTTGAAATATATGTCAATCAATCAATACAGTTTTAGAAGTCGGTATTGATTGACCTTCAAAGATTATCAATCCCAAATTGCTTGACTTTCTACGCGTTTGTTGCAGCTATGAAATACATTAATCTCAGAAAAAAACCAGATTCTTCTCATTTCTTTACTCTGGCTTCCTTCATTTTTGCAGCTGCAATGTTACTTTTGGGCGATCGCGTCTTGGCTAATGCTGTCCTCCGTTCCATGTTTTCCTGCCAAGCACAAGGTTTAGGGGGAGTAGTACCTACTCTCCCAGTTTCCTATCAGCAAGGTATAAACTTAAGCTTTATTCCTTCTGGAGAAGTAATCAAAAAAGTTTGGTTAAATGACCCCTCGCAGGTAACTATGGACTTTGACGGCCCAATGTGTATGCAATTTGGGGCACAACAAAATATGAATACGGGAGATTGTAAAAACTCCGCAGCAAATGTAATTCAACTCAGACGCATTCAAAAATTAAAAATTCCTGGGTTGCCCAATACCGACAATACACTTTTAACAGTGATTACTGAAGGGCAAGGTAAAACCAAACTGTATACCTTTAGATTGCTATACGAAAAAGCTGCCCCTGATTACCATACTTTAGCAATCTACGCCGATCCCCCTTCTAGTGGCGATAAACCGTCTTGTGTGAGAGAACCTCAATAAAAAAGAATATCTTCAAAGCGATCGCGAACTTCTCTACTCATACATCAAACAGAAGAAGTAATTTGCTAGTAAGCTAATGCAGTCTAAATAGTCGTTGACGGTTGACGGTTATTAGTCACTAGCAACCGACTCTACGCTAAACTAGGCATATTGGGATAAAAATCTCTGGCAGTAAGTTCAAATAGATTACTAATTTTTACCACTCCAGTGAAAATGTCTCAAGAGCATAACGAATCACTCCAAATTCAGCAGCTAGCTAGTCTCAAACCAAAACACTTCGCTGATTTAGTTAGAGCTGCACAAATAATTTTCGACCCAGCTGCGGGACTCTCAGGAAGACATATAGATGTAGACTGGCAGGATTTCGGTGTTCCCCGTGAAGTGGCAGAAAATCTGAAATCGCTTGGCGAGCAATATCAATATGCATCTCCTCACGTTCCTGGCGATGTTATTTGGAGTCAATTAACTCCAGAAACTCGTATCTGGTTTCTCAACCATAAAGATGAATTGTGGCAGTTTGAGGAAGCTTTTCCAGCGCTGGATGAAGATTAATACTGACTTTCTTTAGAGAGAGTAACTGAGGGATAGGGGAGATGAGGGGGATGAGGGGGATGAGGGAGAAAAACTTTAATTCAAAATTCTCCGCTTCCCCGTGTCCCCGCGTCAGCCCTAATTAATAAGCATTCATCCAAACATGATATAAGTTCTTCCTCGCGCCTCTGCTCCTCTGCCCCTTTCTTCAGGCACAATAATAATAAGCAACCATAGTAAGGTGCTACTATGTTTCGTTTACCTCAAATTCTTCAGAACTTATTTCTTCGTGTTGAAGGTTTTTTCTCTGTTATTTTCAACACTTTCTGGCGTTTTATCAAAAATTTCTTTGGTTTTTTTACTAACCTCTTTGGATTTAATAGCTCTGGATATTTTTTAGAATCTTATGAGACGCAAAATGCCAAGCAAGCTGCGGCTCAACAGCCAACTGAGGTTAAGCAGGATGATACTTCTGCTGAAACTCCTTCCAACTCCCGCCGCCGTCCTAATACTAAAATGGACTACTACCTCAACATGGCCCGCGATCTGAAAAAGAAATAAGGCGAAGCCATTGACAAGTGCTGAGTAAAAAATTACAGCGATCGCACATCTAATTATGATACTAAGCTAGGGAATCGTCTCCCTAGCTGTTAGTCTCGAAACGTTGAATCATTCTAAAACTGAAGGGTGTATCGATCCACCCACAGTTTCTTTAATAGACATTATCCAGAAATGATGTAAGGGCGAACGTAACAGCGCCCCTACTAAGGATTTTGGACAACGCAGAATTAATTATCACTCCTCTGTTTCCTGCTGTTCCAGCAATTCCCAAATCAGGAAGGCTAACTCAATCACAATACCCGAACCGGGGATGAACCAGTCAGCAATTAAGGGAATCAGAAATAACACAACCGCCATCAGCTTCTTAGTTTTCATTCGCTTTACCTCAAACGCTGAAGCAAAGGTAAATTTGGGGTAGTAGGTGAAAGCAAAAGCCGTTGTCTGTTGGCTGTCATGCGTGAATTTGCGGTGCTGCAAGTTTGGGGATGCTAGATTTAAGTTTGGGGAATCCCGAAACTTTGTCGCAAATTTGGGCAAGAATAACTGATGGCGCGTGTTAGCTACGGTGATGAGGTCAAAGCGCGAGTAAGGACGCTGTTAGAAAGGTTTTTGGCTTATGCCAATGATGAGATAGAAAACGGCGAACGCTTCAAAATTGCTCTTAATTGGGAAACGTCGCAGCAAGTAATAGTGAGAACACAGCTAAGAATTCTGGCGGAACTTAGCAGTTTAAACAAAGAAAAAGTCAGAAACTCACTAAATGCACTTAAAGATTTTTTAGGCATTCTCGAAGATTTGCGCGTACACAAGCAAGGTTCGGAAGAATGGTACTTTCGGCTGACGCTTTGGGATGACAAAGGCGACAAAGACGGAAATTTGAGAAAATTTGATGCAGAATGGCAACGCCGTAGAGAAGAATTACCTGGCGTGCAGCGTGCTGAAGGTAGAAAAGCTAAACCCACACCTACGCGTTACGAGAATATTCCCTTAAGTGGTGTGGTGGAGTTTGTCGGACGTGAAGCGGAGTTGCAAAACCTCCATTGGCTGTTGCAAGAAAATCAACAGATAGCAATTGCGGCTATTGCGGGGATGGGTGGAGTCGGCAAAACAGAACTAGCTTTGCAATATGCCAATTCGCACAGCGTCACTTATCAAGGCGGGATTTGCTGGTTGTCTGCATCGCAGGATGTAGGAGTGCAATTGGTGGACTTTGCTCGTAATAAGCTGGAATTAAACCCACCAGAAGATTTAGGTTTAGTTGGAAGAGTTCAATATTGCCTCACAAAATGGCATCAGGGTGAAGTTTTACTAGTAATTGATAACGTCACTAACTATAGAGAAGAAGTTAGGTGTTATCTGGAGTCTGTTCCTTCCCGGTTTAAGCAGTTAATTACCACACGGGAAAAATTACAGTTGCCAATAGTGCGATTAGATTTAGATGTGCTGACACCACTAGCGGCAATGCAGTTATTAAAATCTATAGTGGGTAGAGAACGACTGCGACGCGAACCTTTGGTTGCGAGAAGACTTTGTAAGTGGTTGGGATATTTGCCCTTGGGTTTAGAATTAGTTGGGCGTTATTTGTTAGGTGATGAGGAGTTATCCCTAACAGAAATGTTGCAAGATTTGGAAAAAGAGCGTTTGAAGAATAAGGCTTTAAAAAAAGCTCAATCAGAAATGACTGCTACGGAGGGTGTCGCTGCTGCTTTTGAATTGAGTTGGCGAAGTTTGCAAGAAAATGCTCCACTTTTAGGCTGTCTTCTGAGTTTATTTGCTTTAGCTCCGATCCCTTGGGAATTGGTGGAGGGTATAACAATAAATAATGAGGCTCAAAATTGGAAAAAAGCTAGACGGGATTTGTTACAGTTACATCTACTCCAGCGCAAAGGTGAGGGAATCTATCAATTACATCCTCTGCTGCGGGAGTTCTTTCAAGATAAGCTTACAGGTTTAGAACAGGCAGAGGAATTTAAGCGATCGCTTTGCCGAGTAATGGTAGCAGTTGCTAAAGATATTCCTCAAGAACCCATCCTTGAGCAAATCAACGCCGTCTCCTTCGCCATACCTCATATAGCTGAAGTAGCGAATAATCTCATTGAATATATCAGCGATGATGATTTGATTTGGGCATTTGTTGGCAACGCTCGATTTTACAATGGTCAAGGATTATATACTCAGGCTGAACCTTGGTATCAGCAGTGTCTAGAAGCTACTAAAAAACTTTTGGGAGAAGAACATCCAGATGTCGCCACTAGCCTCAACAACCTTGCGGAACTCTACCGTTCCCAAGGTAGATACAGCGAAGCCGAACCTCTTTACATCCAAGCTTTGACACTTGGGCACAAGCTGCTGGGAGATGAACATCTAGATGTCGCCACTAGCCTCAACAACCTAGCGGTACTCTACCGTTTGCAAGGCAGATACAGCGAAGCCGAACCCCTTTACACGCAAGCTTTGGCACTCAGGCGCAAGCTGCTAGGAGAAGAACATCTAGATGTCGCACAAAGCTTCAATAACCTAGCGGTACTTTACTATGGCCAAGGAAAATACAGCGAAGCCGAACCCCTTTACATCCAGGCTTTGGCACTCAGGCGCAAGCTGCTAGGAGAAGAACATCTAGATGTCGCACAAAGCCTCCACAACCTAGCATATCTCTACCGTTCCCAAGGCAGATACAGCGAAGCTGAACACCTTTGCATCCAAGCTTTGGCACTCTACCGTAAACTGCTGGGAGAAGAACATCCATTTGTCGCACAAACCCTCAACAACTTAGCGGCAGTCTACGACTTCCAAAACAGATACAGCGAAGCCGAACCCCTTTACATCGAAGCTTTGGCACTCACGTGCAAGCTGCTGGGAGATGAACATCGAGATGTCGCACAAAGCCTCAACAACCTAGCGTTACTCTACAACTACCAAGGCAGATACAGCGAAGCCGAACCCCTTTACATCGAAGCTTTGGCACTCACGCGCAAGCTGCTAGGAGAAGGACATCCAGATGTTGCTGCTTGTCTCAACAACCTAGCGTATCTCTACCGTGACCAAGACAGATACAGCGAAGCCGAAGACCTTCACATCCAAGCTTTGGAACTCAGGCGCAAACTGTTGGGAGAAGAACATCCAGATGTCGCACAAAGTCTCAACGGCCTAGCGGGACTCTACAACTTTCAAGGCAGATACAGCGAAGCTGAACCCCTATTCATCCAAGCTTTAGATATTTTTGAGCAACGGTTAGGAATAAATCATCCTAATACTGTGACTGTGCGTAAAAATTTAGCAGATTTAGGCGATCGCCTCAACTCACAACAGTAAAATTCAAGTTCTCAGCTTCATCAATCAAGCTTTTATCTCCAAGTTTCGTGTTCTGAAGTCGAAGTTTCATGTTCTGAACTCCAAGTTTCGTGTTCTGAACAAGAACGTTGCTGTTTCAAGTGAGAACGTTCTCGTTTCAAACAAGAATGTTTCTGTTCCAAACGAGAACTTTCCTGTTTTAAACGAGAATGTTCTTGTTCCGAGGTGGAATGATGGTGTTCTGAGGGCGATTCTTCTCTTTAAATTAGAGAAGAATCAGCAAACTACTATTTGAAACAGTCTTAGCATTTTTTGCTACGTTTGTATTAGATAGTGCCTTAGTCCAACAAATTATGAGGTGGGATATGACAGTATTACGCTCATCGCCCTGGTATGAAGAAATATTCCAACGCGGACAGCGAGAAGATAGGCTATCGAGCATCGAATTAACCTTAGAAGTCAAATTCGGCAATGAAGGATTGAATTTCATGCCAAAAATTTCTTAAATATCTGATATCGATGAATTAAAAGTAATTCAACGTTCTATTCTCACATCTGAAACTCTAGAAGAATTGAGGCTAATACTCGAAAAATAGAAAATGGAAATTAAAGTTATCAATGAACAAGAAAATTTACAAGAAGTAATAAAGGTTTTACTCACCCACTTAGAACCATCGAAGGTCATGAAGTTTTGGGCAACCTGTAAACTAAGTGAAGGTGACTATTTGCAACTTAAAGAAAAACTGTTTGCTGAAGAAACAGTTGCCAGTTTATATGACAAAATTAAAGAATATCAAGATAAAGATAGTAAACAATCTCCAGAATCAAACCTATAGCTATAAAATCAGAGATGAATTAAAGGGCGATCGCTCCACCTAAATTATAGAACGAGTGGCGATCGCCTTTTGGATTGATGCTTCCATTTCTTCTAAAGTCGCACTTTTTATTGCGGCACGATGTAAAATGCCGGACAAGCTTTGAACGGGAATATTAAGTGGAATTAGTTTGACTGTGCCATTTTCATCAATGACAAAATCGACCTTACTACCTATATCAAGATTAAGATAATCCCGAATTTCTTTAGGAATAATTACTTCTCCTTTGGTGGTGATGGTAACGCTAGCCATTACACACTTTCCTTACATAAATTCTCTATTTGAATATAACGTTTCTTGGCAAATCAAGACAGCGATCGCTTTTCTTATTTGTAAATTGTAGAGAGCGATCGCCTATTTTTCAATTTAATTTTTTTTGCATAGGGTATTGAAACTAGTATTATTTTCTACTTTAATAGAAGATATAAAAGAAAGGCGATCGCCCTCCGCCAAGAGTTCACGATCGCCTTTCACTAGACCTCCACAATGGGAGATGACTATAATGATGACACAAGTACAATTGTAGAGTATCAAAATTTCGTCCAATTCAAGCGGCAACAATACTTGCGTGGCGAAAATTTCAATACACCTACTCTGAATTTTCCTGAAAATCTATCGCCCAAAAGAGAACCGCTAAAACATCTACTGATTGGTTCTCCGAAAGCTGTCACGAGTACCATCCATCGTTTGCACTTGGTTGGTTACGCCAGCACTGGAGATTGGAGTCCGCTACTCCCAACCGCTAACCCAGATGAGGTGATGAGTATTTTAATCCGTCAGATTTTAATACAATAATCACCTAGCGATCGCTCCTTCTGAAAGGGTAAAACAAGGAGCGATCGCTTCTAAGTTTGGTTGTTGAATTTACTTTATTGTAAAGTACGAAAAAACGATGATTCTAGTCATCAACCTATCTTTTTAGTAAAAATGGTTTTTCAGTAAAAGTTACAAAAATTTAAGTACAACACCATAAAACTGTAATAAAATTATTCCGTAAATTTAACCGCATAAGTGTGGCTGAATAAACATTTTGCCATCAGCAGATGGCGATGTTCCGGTGATAGCGAGTATTAGCTTTGTCCGTATACAGTTACGATTTTCCCTATTTCTGCTGGTCTTGGTTTAGAGTCTAGTGTTCTAAGTAGATTAAATAACCTAGTACAACAACTGACTGCATAGGGCGGTAAAAAGGTCGAGCTCTTACCAAGAGCGTTTTCGACTGTAAGTTGCGCCTTTGACCATGGAAAATAAGGAGGCTAGAAAATGTCGACGCTAAGAAAAACTGTTGCCAAAGTTGCAGGAAACCGTTTTACACAAGAGCTGTTGGAGAAAGGTGTTACTGGCGCTCAATTCTTGATGGGATTTGGTTCTGGAACTAGTGTTGAATCGAGTGGTGAGAGCGCGGTGTTTAATTTTGTACATCAAAAGCAAAAAGCTCCTTACTGCATTTTTGATGTAGGTTCTAATCAAGGACAGTATCTAAGACTTATATTACAAAATTTTCCAGAAGACAACCTTTCGGTTCATTGTTTTGAGCCGAGTTCTTACACATTTGAAATTCTTGAATCTAGTGTAGAGCCAAAAGCACAGAGTAAGGTTAAGTTAAACAATTTAGCTTTCGGAAAGACACAAGGCGAATTAACATTGCATTACAACAAAGCAGGTTCAGGTTTAGCTTCTCTCACTAAGCGCAGACTCGAGCATTTTGGTATCAATTTCGACAGTTCTGAAGTTGTAAAAGTCGATACGGTTGATAACTATTCTAATAAAAATAATGTTCAGCAGATAAATTTGCTGAAGCTGGATGTTGAAGGGCATGAGCTAGATGTGCTTGCAGGTGCATCTGAAATGTTTAGTAAACAAGCAATTAATATAGTTAGTTTTGAGTTTGGGGGATGTAATATTGATACTCGAACTTATTTTCAAGACTTCTACTATTTTTTCAAGGATATAAATATGAGCTTATTTCGTATTATTCCTGCTGGTTACTTGTATCCTATCAAATCGTATAAGGAAGTATTCGAGCAATTTAGAACAACCAATTATGTAGCAATAAAGAATGAATAACGAAGTGTTCATCGGCAGCTATTGTGCAATGTTTTATAGCTGCCGATGGGCTTTGACAGCAAAGTGCTAAGTAAAAATTTAATTAATTAGTACTTCAACTGCTCTTTCATATACTGTTCTAAAAGTTTTAACAATTTGTCTCCAATCTCCTGTAGTAAGCTGCATTCGCCAACTAGCAGAGTTTTTTACACCACTTTTACTAGAATCTAATAGGAAGTTTTTCTTCGATTCTGCGGTGAAGGAAAATAGCATCACACTGCCCTAAAGAGCCATTTTTACCAAATCTTAAATCATAAAGTCCATATAAAACAAAGTTATGTTTTTCTAGTAATTCGTATATTTTATAAAAACTAGCCTGATTTTCATAAAATTTTGCAAACATTACTTCCGTGTAAATTAAATTGATTGATTGATTAGCTAGTAAATTTATTGCACCTTCTAATGCCATCAATTCCGCTCCCTGAATATCCATTTTCAGTATTTGAATTTTATCTACACCCGCTTGCTTGCAAAAAGTATCTAGTGTCGTTGTCTTTACCTCTACAGTGCCTGCCTGAGTAGCTATATCTTCACCAAAATACTTGTCCCATTCCTTAGTAATAGGTAGCAATGAATTGGTTTCATTAGCTTTATTCAGGAAGAAATTAATGTTACTATTAATATTAGATACTGCCATATTATATAGCCGAATTTTCTCAACATTTTGAAAGGTATTTTCCATTTGAGAGAAAGGCTCAATAAAAGGCTCAAATCCAAAAATTGTAGCTTGAGGAAATATATCTTTATATCTTCCAACTGTACGGCCTACATTAGCACCCAAGTCGAAGATAACTTTCACATCTTGACTCTCTAATAAAAATTTTTGTATAGAGAAAATATCTCCCCAGCCCCTCTGTACTCTTTTGATGTCATAACCAAAATAACTAAAAAAAGATTTGACAGTAGTGTTAATGTTCATAATTTACCTCGTAATGTACTAGTAACTATTATTACGTTCGTACTATTCCGAATTAAATTACTACTAATTCAGTGTCTTTTTGCAAGAATTTACATAATTATATAATTGACAAGAGTATTAATTAGTACTTCAACTGCTCTTTCATCTGCTGTTCCAGCAGTTCCAACAATCCATCCACATCTTTACCAACTTGCTCAAAGCAATTTGGCGGTGCTGGTTCGGGTGCAAACTGAATTAGCTTAATTTCACCTTTACCAATGCCAATCATCACAACTTCCACTTCGGGTTGATGATTCTCGACTATTCCTAAAATCTCTTGCAGTCGATTTTCAACTTTATCATTCAGTTTTTCTATCGCCTCTTGAGGACAATAAACAAAATGCGGAGTCGGTTGTAAATCAATGCCGATAGTACCTTGGCTATTGCCGTTTTCTAACCACAATCCCCAAAACACCGCCGCCAATTCTCGCTGATTTTGTTTAACAAATTTATCCAACTGGCTACGCCACTTGCTATCTCCTGATTCCGGCTGGGTAGTACCAAACAACATAATTAATTCGTAATTCGTAATTCGTAATTTATTTGCGCCTTTGTGTGGGATTTATCTCAATCCACTTTGTACGCGCCAAAGACTGGCGTAAATACCGTTTTTATCTAGCAATTGTTCGTGGGTTCCTGACTCTACTAATTGTCCGTGTTCCATGACATAAATACAATGGGCATTGCGGATGGTGGAAAGACGATGCGCGATCGCAATGGTCGTTCTATTGACTGTAATTCGTTCGAGCGATCGCTGAATTGCGGCTTCTGTTTCATTATCTACTGCTGAGGTCGCTTCATCTAAAATCAAGATGGGCGGATTTTTCAATACTGCACGAGCGATCGCAATTCTTTGTCTTTGTCCGCCAGATAATTTTTGTCCTCTTTCTCCGACGATTGTCTCATAACCTTGGGGCAAGCTGAGAATAAAGTCGTGCGCCTCAGCTACCTTAGCAGCCGTGATGATTTCTGGTTCTGTGGCATCAAAAGTACCGTAAGCAATATTCTCGGCTACCGTGCCATGAAATAAAAATACATCTTGACTGACTAAACCGATGCAGCGGCGTAAATCTTGCAATTTCAAATCTTGCAAATCTATACCATCGAGAGTAATTCTCCCAGTTTTTATTTCATACAACCGCAATAAAAGTTTGACTAAAGTGCTTTTACCGGAACCAGTAGAACCAACAATTGCGATCGTTTTGGTAGCGGGAATATCCAAAGATAGATTTTTTACCACTGGAAACCTATCTTGATAAGCAAAGGTCACATCTTTAAATTGAAGTTCGCCGCGTACACTATCTACTGGTAAAGCTATGTTACCTGGATGGATTGCGATCGGAGTATCCAATAAATCCATGACGCGATTGGTAGAAGCCATCGCTCGTTGATATTGGTCAAAGGTATCGCCTAATCTGGTTAAAGGCCAGAGCAAGCGCTGGATTAAAAATACCAACACACTATAAGTACCTACAGACATTTTTCCAGCAACCGCTGCCATCCCGCCATACAGCAGTAATGCGGTAAAACCCACCAAAATCAACATCCGAATTAAGGGGACGAATGCAGCCGAAAGTCTAATTGCTTTGGCGTTACTTTGCCTGTAAGCTTCGCTGTCTTCTGTTAAACGTGAAGTCTCGTATTTTTCAGCGGTAAAACTTTTAATAGTAGCAATCCCGCTTAAATTATTTACCAGCCGCGCATTCAGAAAACCTACTTTTTCCCGTACCTTAGCGTAGCGAGGTGCTAAGAGACGTTGATAAGCAAAAGAACCCCAGAGGATAAATGGCATCGGCGACAGCGACATCCACGCTACACTAGGAGCCAAAACAAAGAAAGCTCCACCGATAATGATTACTGTTGTGACAACTTGGATGATGTCATTAGCTCCGATATCCAGAAAACGCTCTAATTGATTGATATCATCACTAAGGATGGACATCAAACCGCCAGTGCTGCGTTCTTCAAAATAAGCTAATTCCAAATCTTGTAAATGGTTGTATGCATCCAGACGGAGGTTGTGTTGAATATTTTGTGCTAAATTGCGCCAAATTCGAGCGTATGCATACTCAAAAACCGATTCTAGTATCCAAATGATGACAGTGAGCAGGGAAATAATTAAAAATTGCCCAAAAACATCGCGTATTCCTAGTTGAGCAATGATAGAATCCTGCTGTTTTACCACGACATCCACCGCAATTCCAATTAATGCAGGTGGAGCCAAATCAAAGAGTTTATTTAGGATGGAACAACCAATCGCTAGCCAAATTTGTTTCCGATACTGGTGTCCATACTCAAGCAGACGCTGGAGTGGATGCGCTGAATTACGCCTTCTTGATAAACGATGAGATTTTAATACTCTAGCCACAGCCTTTTGCAGTTGCGTGCAATTGATATTACCACGAGATCGGGAAACGTCGCACTTTTGTAGTCTTGACCCTACCTACAGTAGTAGTCAGACATGCCAACATAATACAAGAGTTGCTTGTAGATACAGGAGGGAGAATTTGAAAAATCAGCAATTGGCAAATTGGCAAACTACAGTTTTAGGAATTGTATTGGCAATAATTGCGATTATCAGCTTCAATTCTTTTATTATTATCAATCCAGGACAAGCAGGAGTAATTAGCATTTTGGGTAAAGCTAGAGATGGCGCTTTACTGGAGGGAATTCACTTAAAACCACCGATTATTTCAGTAATAGATGTGTACGATTTGACGGTGCAAAAGTTTGAAGTGCCAGCGGAAAGTTCCACAAAAGATTTGCAAAATTTAACAGCGAGATTTGCGATTAACTTTCGCCTCGATCCCACCCAGGTAGTTGAAGTGAGAAGGAAACAAGGAACTTTAGAAAATATTGTCTCGAAAATTATCGCTCCTCAAACCCAGGAAGCATTTAAAATTGCTGCTGCTAAAAGAACTGTAGAAGAAGCAATTACCAAACGCAGCGAATTGAAAGAAGACTTTGATAATGCTTTAGGCGATCGCTTAGATAAATATGGGATAATTGTATTAGATACTAGCGTAGTTGACTTAACTTTCTCCCCAGAATTTGCCAGAGCTGTAGAAGAAAAACAAATCGCCGAACAGCGAGCGCAAAGAGCCGTTTACATAGCACGAGAAGCCGAACAAGAAGCACAAGCAGAAATTAACCGCGCTAAAGGAAAAGCAGAAGCTCAAAGACTCTTAGCAGAGACACTTAAAGCTCAAGGCGGCCAGTTAGTTCTCCAAAAAGAAGCAATTGAAGCTTGGAAGACTGGCGGCGCGCAAATGCCAAAAGTGCTTGTTATGGGTGATGAATCAAAAGGCAGTGTCCCCTTTATTTTCAACCTAGGGAATATGCCAAACCAACCCTAATTTGAGTAAATAATATCAAGTATAGTGGGCTGTGCCTACCTCAGACACCAAAGCAAATTCAAGAATAATAAACCAAGTATATGTCAACTTCCGATCGCGACAATTTCACAACCTCAGAAGCAAAAAAAATTCTGATTAAATTCAACTGTTTAGATATTGCACCTATCCTCAAGCCATCAGAAAAAGCCTTAACTCGTCGTGCTCTAATTTTGCTTGCTAGCCTTTCTGATTACCAAATATTAGGAATTTGTGCTGATACAGCAGAAGAAGGCATACTTGCTATGAAAACTTATTCTCATGCTTTTGGTTATGAAGCCCCAAGCAATTTACCTACAGTAGAAGGGCCTGTTTATATCAAGTTAAATGGCAAAAATGGTCTCTGTCATCTCGATTCCTACTCAGGACATCATCGCGGAGTCTTAGTATCTTGTCAGTCTTACGACGAAGAGGGAATCAATGAATTGTATGGACATTTACCCCTCGATTTATTTGTGTAACATGTGGCAATGTCAGTAGGTAAGCTAATGTTCCTTTAACTAGCATCATCAAGACGCGGGGACGCGGAGACTGGGAGACGCGGAGACTGGGAGACGCGGAGACTGGGAGACGCGGGGACGCGAGGACAAGAGAGTAGGGGAGAAATAATAACTACTCTTACCTATTGCCTTCTGACCCTTCGGGTTCGTCAGTTGTTCATGGGGGAAACCCCCAAGACCACACTGACTCACAACTGACAACTGACAACTGACTAATGACTAAATCTTATGAGTATTATTACACTACAGTCAGTAAAAAAAGACTTTGGCATCAAAGAAATTTTAAAAGATGCTAATTTTAGTCTGGATGCTACTGATAAAGTTGGCTTAATCGGTACAAATGGTTCTGGTAAATCAACCTTATTAAAGATGATTGCGGGGCTAGAATCAGTTGATAGCGGTCAAATTCTTTTCAGTTCTGGTTCTAAAATCATTTACTTACCTCAGCAGCCAGAATTAGACGAAAACCGTACAGTTTTAGAGCAAGTTTTCGCTGATAGTGGCGAACACATGATTTTAGTACGTGAATACGAAGAACTGACTGATAAGCTGGCTCATTACCCAGAGGATAGCCAATTAATGTCTCGGCTTTCTGTGGTAATGCAGCGTATGGATGCAAGTGGGGCTTGGGAATTGGAAACCAATGCCAAAATCATCCTGAGTAAGTTAGGAATTTCTGACTTTAATGCCAAAATAGGAACTTTATCAGGAGGCTATCGTAAGCGTATTGCCCTAGCAACAGCTTTGCTATCAGAACCAGACGTTTTACTCATGGATGAGCCAACAAACCATCTTGATGCTCTTTCTGTGGAATGGTTGCAAAGTTATTTGAACCGCTTTCGCGGCGCACTTTTATTAATAACCCACGATCGCTACTTTTTGGATAAAGTTACCAATCGTATTATTGAAATTGACCGAGGCGATATTTTCACTTACACGGGTAACTATTCGTATTACCTGGAAAAGAAAGCTTTGGCGGAAGAATCTGCTGTTAGCAGTCAACGCAAACATCAAGGTGTATTGCGACGCGAACTCGAATGGTTAAAACGCGGCCCAAAAGCTAGGAGTACAAAACAAAAAGCGAGAATTGAACGCGTTCACGCGATGCGAGAAACCGAGTTTAAACAAGCTCAGGGTAAAGTCGATATTTCCACAGTTAGTCGTCGTATTGGCAAGAAAGTTGTTGAACTGAATAATATATCGAAAGCTTATAGCGATCGCACCTTAATTAATAATTTTAGTTACGAATTTAGTCCAGAAGACCGCATTGGTATTATAGGCGGTAACGGTGCAGGTAAATCCACCCTTATGGATATCATTACCGGACGCGTTCAGCCAGACTCAGGTAGTGTGGAAATTGGCACTACCATTCATATCGGTTATTTTGACCAACATTCTGAAGAATTACTCACAGCCTTAGATGAAAATCAGCGCGTAATTGATTACATCAAAGAAGAAGGAGAATTTATCAAAATAGCCGACGGTACTAAAATTACTGCATCGCAAATGTTAGAGCGGTTTCTGTTTCCTGGAAACCAGCAATATGCTCCCATTCACAAACTCTCAGGAGGAGAAAAAAGGCGGTTATTTTTATTGCGTATTCTTATTAGCGCGCCGAATGTTTTGATTTTAGACGAACCAACAAATGATTTAGATGTCCAGACATTAGCAGTCCTAGAAGATTATTTAGAAGACTTTTCTGGCTGTGTCATTGCAGTTTCTCACGACCGCTACTTTCTCGACCGCGCTGTAGACACAATTTTTGCCTTAGAAGCAGGTGGAAATTTACGGCAATATCCAGGTAATTACTCTGTTTATCTAGACTACAAAAAAGCCGAAGAAGAACAGCAAGTTGCTAACACAAAGGAAAAATCAAAAGATGTAGAAACTCAAAAAGCTACCTCTTCATCGCAAAATACAGAAAATAAAAAGCGACGCAGATTATCAAATTGGGAGAAGCAGGAATTCGAGCAATTGGAAGGTAAAATTGCTCAGTTAGAAGACGAAAAAGCAGAAACTGAGAAAGAATTAACGAAAGTGTCGCCTGGAAATTACACCCAAGTGCAAAAACTCTACGAACAAGTGGAAAAGCTTAAGCAAGCCATTGATATGGCAACTGAACGCTGGTTAGAATTAGCTGAGATGGATTCCTAATAAAATAGGCGATAAATAAGAACGTACTGGCGCTACTTAAAGTAGGGTGCGTTATGGCGAAGCGCAACGCACCATATATCTCGGTGCGTTACGGCAAAAATATGATTATCGCTTTACCCTGAGTCGCTTCACGCCGTAACACACCCTACAAAACAAAGATTTACTTGATAAATCATTTATAAAAATATTAGCTAAAAAAATGATAAATATTTCTATTCAATCTCTCCACCACTCAGCTATTCAATTTTTAGAACAAAGCCCCATTAAACGTTTAGAAACTCTTCAAGTGCTAGGTCTAGGTCGTTATGATTTTTTAACTAAGATGCGTCTTAATGAGGCAAACATAACTTGTGTAATGCGATTTTTGAAAAATCCTAATGAGCTAAAGTTTCCCAATTTAGTTGAGGCAGATTTATCTAATTTAGTTTTAGATGAAGTAAATTTTATTAGGGGTAATTTATCAAGAAGCAACCTCCAAGGCAGTAGCTTGGTAAATGCAGACTTACTATTTGCCAATTTTACAAAAGCTGATTTAAGAAATGCAGATTTAAGAGGCGCAACTCTTAATGAAACCATTTGGTTGGATGCTTTAGTAGAAGGATGTCAGTTTAGTAGCAAAACTGGATTAACCGAACTACAACGTAAAGATTTACAACTGCGTGGCGCTAAGTTTAACTCTTCAATAGAAGATAACTAAAAGATAAAAAGTTATATAGCAGAAATTTATGAATAATTCGATTAAACTGCCCCAAAAATTAATGCTTCTGGGTTCGGGAGAACTAGGCAAAGAATTTGTAATTGCTGCTCAACGCCTTGGTAATTACGTAATCGCCGTTGACCGCTATGCCAACGCTCCAGCGATGCAAGTCGCAGACTGTAATGAAGTGATTTCTATGCTGAGTGCTGATGAATTAGAAGCTGTAGTTAAGAAACATCAGCCTGATTTTATAGTACCAGAAATCGAAGCGATTAGAACAGAAAAACTATTGGAATTTGAACAACGAGGCATTACTGTTATTCCGACTGCGGCGGCAACTAACTACACAATGAATCGCGACCGAATTAGGGAACTAGCGCATCAAGAATTAGGCATTAGAACTGCTAAATATGGCTATGCATTAACTTTAGAAGAATTGATTGCTATTTCTAATGAAATTGGATTTCCCAATGTTGTCAAACCAGTAATGTCATCCTCTGGTAAAGGACAGTCTGTAGTATCAGATAAAAGCGAAGTTGAGAAAGCTTGGAATTATGCGATCGCCAACTCTAGAGGTGACAGCCAAAAAGTTATAGTTGAAGAATTCATCAACTTTGAAATCGAAATAACTTTACTGACAATTAAACAGTGGAATGCACCAACAATTTACTGTCCTCCTATCGGTCATCGCCAAGAACGAGGAGATTATCAAGAGTCTTGGCAACCAGCAGGTATTTCTGAAGAAAAGCTATTGCAAGCCCAAGAAATAGCCACAAAAGTCACTGATGCTTTGGGAGGAGCCGGAATTTTTGGCGTTGAATTTTTCATCACCAAAGATGAAGTAATTTTTTCCGAACTTTCGCCCAGACCCCACGATACAGGAATGGTGACATTAATCTCACAAAACCTCAATGAATTTGAACTACATTTGCGAGCAATTTTAGGCTTACCCATTCCCAATATAGAACAGTTGGGTTCGTCAGCTAGCGCCGTGATTTTAGCTTCCAAAAAATCAGATGCAATTGCTTTTATAGGTGTAGCTGAAGCTTTATCAGAAAAAGATGTAGATATTAGGTTATTTGGTAAACCCACAGCTCATCCTTATCGACGTATGGGAGTGGCGTTAGCAAAAGCTGCGAATGTCCAAGAAGCACGAGAAAAGGCTACAAAAGCAGCAAGTAAAATTCAAATTATCAATAAATAGCGATACGTTTAAGTTGCATATCAGGATTTTCCAGTCAACACATGGCTTAAGATATATAATTTAGCGGTATATATACTGACTAAATGCATCCTACTTTATAGTCTTTAAACAGATATTTTCATTTAAATTTATACCAATTTAAATAATGCTTGCGACACATAAATTCTTCGTAGAGGCACGGTAGTACCGTGTCCCTACCCATTTGTTGCATTCTTTTTTCAAATTGGTATTACTTTATAAATATCCTCTAGCTGATATAAAAAGGTTGCCAATTTTGGGAATAATAACCTTACCGTAAAGCTAGTAACAAATATATATGTTGAACGCAGTAGTTGGTCATAGTAACGATCCAGATTCTATGTCAGCGATTACTGAAGTTATAGAGCAATGCCATAATGCTTTAGCTGGGAAAGTTCCTCAAGCTGGTATTTTGTTTGCAGCAATTGACTTCGATCATGCACTTATGTTGCAAGAAATTGATCGAGCCTTTACAGGAATTGAGTTAATCGGTGGGACAACCGATGCCGAAATTTCTTCAGTGTTAAAGTTTCAGCAAGACTCTGTAACCTTAATGCTATTTTCGTCAGAAGAAATTGAGATTTGTGCAGGCTTGGGTCGAGGGTTATCAAAAAACTCAATTGCCGCTACTAAACAAGCTGTCGAACAAGCACAATCAAAAATTATTAATAAATTTGCGTCTCAATTGTGCTTAACAATTCCAGAAAGTTTAACAGTTGATGGAGTCTCAATTGTAGATGGATTAAAGCAGGCACTAGGAAAACATATTCCTATTTTTGGTGGATTGACCGCAGATCAATGGAAATTTGAAAATACATATCAATTTTTTCAAAGTGAAGTTTTGTCTGATTCTGTTCCTATCTTGCTATTTTCAGGTAACTTTTTGTTTTCTCAAGGAGTAGCTAGTGGTTGGCATCCTATTGGAAATAAAGGAAAAGTTACTAAGGTTAATCAAAATCTTCTTTATGAAATTGATGGAAAGCCAGCATTAGATTTTTATTATCATTATCTCGGCGGTCTGCCTCCTTCTGGAGAATATCCTTTAGCAGTATTTGATGAACAAGAGCAGGGGTTTTATATGCGCGCCCCTAGTAGTCATAACGCTCTAGAGGGAAGCATTACATTTTTAGGAGAAATTCCCGAAAACGCTTTTGTCCAAATTGCCCAAGCGAGTCGAGAAGATATTCTCGGTGCTGCTAAAACCTCAATTACAAATGCTTTAGAAAATTATCCGGGAACAAAGCCGGATGCAGCCATATTTTTTTCCTGTGCAGCTCGGCGGCAATTGCTGGGCACGCGCACTATCGAAGAGTATCAGCTTGCTCAAGAATGTTTAAACACAACAATACCTGGTTGTGGTTTTTATACTCATGGTGAAATTTCACCTTTAACTCATGGAGGAGAAACTCGATTGCATCACGAAACATTTGTGACTCTTCTAATAGGAATGCATTAAACAATGACAGAATTAGACTATGAGCAAAAAATTAAGGAGCTAGAAAAAGCAAATAGAATTCTCCAAAAAAAACTAGAACGTTCTGAAAATAATCGTATTTTACTAGAAAAAAGTAATGATAAAAAAGAAAACTTGTTTCTAAATGTTATTAATGAACTCAGAGAATCACAAAAAACATTAGAGGAGCGAAGTTACGATTTAGAACAAGCTTTAAAAAAGCTACAAGCCATGCAAAGCAAACTAGTAGAATCTGAAAAAATGTCAGCTTTGGGTCTATTAGTGGCTGGAATTGCTCACGAAATAAATAATCCTGTTAATTTTATTCATGGCAATCTTCAATATGCTGCTGAATATGCTCGTGATATTTTAGATTTATTACAGTGCTATCAAGAAACTTCTTGTAGTTCTCATCAAGTAATAGCAAAAAAAATTAAAATTAATGATTTTGATTTTATTAGAGAAGACTTTATTCGACTTATGAAGTCTATGCAATATGGTACTCAACGCATCCAAGAAATTGTCCAGTCTTTACGCACATTCTCTCATTTGGATGAGGCAGAGTTTAAAGCTGTTGATATCCATGAAGGTATTAATAGCACTCTGATGATTTTGCAAAGTCGGCTAAAATCTCAACCAAACCGTCCAGAAATTACAGTTATTCAAGAATACGGCAGTATTCCTTTAATAGAGTGTTATGCAGGTAAGCTCAATCAAGTATTTTTAAATATTATTAAAAATGCAATTGATGCTTTAGAGCAGAAATTAGATAATGAACAGAAATTTTACCAAAAACCGGGTATAGATTGTTTACAATCTACTTTCTGCTCATCACATTTAATTCCGACAATTCACATTATTACAGAGTTAGTAGATAGCTGGGTAAAAATTTATATTAGTGACAATGGTTGGGGAATGGATGAGCAGGTAACTCAACAAATATTTAACGCATTTTTCACTACTAAACCTGTAGGTAAAGGTATGGGTTTAGGTCTATTTATTAGCTATCAAATCATTGTTGAAAACCATCAAGGTAAACTAGAATATAACTCCACTCCTGGTATAGGTACAGAATTTGTAATTATGATACCTCGACAACTAAGAGGTAATTTGTAAAAAAGCTGACAATTATAAGCTGCTGTGGCAGTTGCGCTGCCACAGCCAGCATACATTAAGCGAGACTGTTTTTACCTCGTAGCACTGTCAGGAGAATCAACCGTAGCAACTGGGTTAGGCTGATTTAGATAATCGTAGACAAGGTGAGAAACTTGGCGGATAAAGTCTCTTCCCCTGACATCTTTATAAGGACGTTTGACGAAGATTGCAGCCAGATAATGCTTGCCACTAGGCATAGTAATAAATCCGGCATCACCGATGAGAAAACCGATATCTCCTGTTTTGTTGGCAATGACTGCACCTTTCCCTAAACCAGCTGGTAACAGTGTGTGAATGGTGGTGCGACGCAGAATATCCAAAGCTTGCTCTTTACTAGTTGGAGTCACAAGTTTGTCATTCACCAACAAAGCCAACACCCGCGCCATATCTTGCGAACTTGTGGTATTGGTTCCTCGGAGATCGGCTAAAAGATGCCGAATCACCGTGTCTTTCAGTCCCCAACTACGAAAACGCTGATTGAGTCGTGCTGCACCGCCCAAGCGATCGATAATCATGTTGGTGGCTGTATTGTCGCTAATAGTCACCATCTTGTTAATGGTTTCCAAAGCAGTGTACTTCTTACCAACTCGCTGATACTGCATGATTCCAGAACCATTGGTTACTAAGTCACCCCGCATCGTTAGCATTTCATCGAGTGTGACTTTACCAGCATCTAAGTCCTGAAAAAAGGCAATGAGAATTGGCAGTTTGATTGTACTAGCAGCGGGGAAGACGCGATCGCCTCCAATATCTAGATAATTTCCAGTATCCAAATCCAGAAAAAACATTCCTGTTTGCAGAAAACTGTACCGCGCCATCAAAGCTTTAATTTGAGGTTCCAGCACCTTCATTGATGAATGCATCGGAACCACACCAGCAAACAAATTACTATTAGTAACTGTTGGTTCCGTACTTGGTTTCGTCGCAATTTCTGGGGGATTTGGTTGACTTATAGCCAATCGTATCGGCTGAGGTAACTGCAAAGACCAAGAGTTGGGTGATTGTTCTTGCAGCTTTACTTGTGCTGGATCGAAGGTATAACCAGGTGCGAGGCTAATTGAGATGCGCGTGGTATTTGCGGTCAATTGTTGGATGCGAACTTCTCTGGTTATTAATCCCACTTTTTGACTGAGTGGATATTTTAAGCTAACTCCTGGCAGATCGATTACCAAACGAGTCGGGTTAGCAAACATTTGTACTTGAGGTTGAACATTCTCATCTGTGGTGAAGTTCAAATTATTGCGATTGCTATCAAAATGCCAATTGGCGATTGTAGCAGCTTTGACGCTAGAACCAAGCAGAAAAACACTTAAAAAGCTGGATAACAACCAGCTGGCTTTGGCAATGTTTACTTTAGGTGTGACTAACATTTAGCGATCGGTTTGTGTGTGAGGAGGATTCAGCAAAAACTCTCACTAATAAATCACAATATTGACCGTTTGTCAAAATTATGCATTAGTAAAAGGGACTGGGGATTGGGGTAGTGGTATATCAGGGGATTCCCTTCTGCCCTCTGCCCTCTACTTTCTTAACGAGAAAAGCGATCGCTTGCTTGACTCTGCTTTTCGGTAAAATAACTTAGTTACTCAGCAAGGAACAGTTAGGATCGTGGCTCAAGCTAGTATTGGGATTATTGGTGGTAGCGGTCTATACAAAATGGATGCCCTCAAAGATGTAGAAGAGGTGCAAGTCCAAACACCGTTCGGTTCGCCTTCTGATGCTTTGATTTTGGGAACACTTGACGGTACGCAAGTAGCTTTTTTAGCTCGTCATGGTCGCAATCATACTTTATTGCCTTCTGAGTTACCGTTTCGTGCCAACATTCATGCGATGAAGCAACTAGGCGTAAAGTATTTAATCTCAGCTAGTGCTGTGGGTTCCTTGAAGGAAGAAGCAAAACCACTGGATATGGTAGTACCAGACCAGTTTATCGACCGGACGAAAAATCGGGTTTCAACCTTTTTCGGTGAAGGAATTGTGGCTCACATAGCTTTTGCCGAACCGATTTGTCAAAATCTCTCGAAAGTGCTGGCGGATGCGATCGCTTCTCTAAATTTACCAGAAGTTTCTTTGCATCGCGGTGGGATCTATGTGTGCATGGAAGGCCCGGCATTTTCAACCAAGGCAGAATCGAATCTTTACCGCAGTTGGGGTGCAACAATCATTGGTATGACAAATTTACCAGAAGCGAAATTAGCAAGAGAAGCAGAAATTGCCTATGCAACTTTAGCGCTGGTGACTGATTACGACTGTTGGCATCCCGACCACGATAGTGTCACCGTGGAGATGGTGATTGGTAATTTGCAGCGAAATGCAGTCAACGCTCAAAAGGTAATTCAAGAAACTGTGCGGCAGTTGAGTGAAAATCCTCCGCCTAGCGATGCTCATTCGGCTTTGAAGTATGCAATTTTGACGCAATTGGACAAAGCACCAGCAGCAACAAAGGAAAAGTTAAAGTTATTGTTGCAGAAGTATTTGTAGACTTGCTCATAATTTTACGTAAGTTCGATGAACCTCTCCCTCCCAACCTCCCTCTCCCACGGGGAAAGAGAGGAGCAATGAGAAATTAGGGTTTTGGCTCCCCTCTCCGCGTCGGAGAGGGGTTGGGGGAGAGGTCAAAAAAGGGTTTGTCGAACTCACTTTAATGAGGGATTGAGAGGTTTTTTGCGTAAGTCCTAACCAATTTGAAAAAAGAATGCAACAGACATCTTGGTAGGGGCGCTGTTACGTTCGCCCTTACAAACAATTCATCTACCCCTTTTTAAGGGGTCGCCGCAGGTGGGGGAATCTTACCAGATTGGCTGCTTACACTACTTGAAAACTAAAATAGAGACTTGCCCAATTATTCACATCCAACACATAGGATTCAACTGCCGTACTATTGATTTCAGCTTGGACTGCACTGGCATTATGCAAATCTTGCAGCACAGCTTGGGCAACTTCTAAAGGGTTGATTAAAGGGGCAATAGGCTGTTGTTCTCCTGTAGGATACTTAGCAGTTTCTAAAGCTTTGAAAGTTTCGCTGAAAGGGTTAGTGCTGAAGATCAATTGATGTTCGCAATCGTAAGCTGGCCCTGAAATCATCCATTCAGATGCGGTAATAGTTTGTGGTAAGGTGAGGGTTTCTTGAGGGGCGATGACTACTTGCTTGAGCAAAGGTTTCGTTTCTGAATTGTTTGGTTCTTGGGGAGTTTGCCAAGGATAAAATGCGATCGCTGTCCTATTGTTCTTTAATCCCACTAGCATTAAATATACTGGGCGATCGCCATTATTCTGCACTCGATATTGCATCCGGCTGCCGATAGGCACAATGGGAGTGCTGAGTGCTGAGTGCTGAGTACTGAGTTTTTTAGTTGTCCTTTCAGTAGTAATTCGCCCTGTTTCGCGTTGCATGACTACGCGAGGCGATATACCGCTAATTATCTCTAGGGTTCCTTTAACTTGTAAGTGGGAAGAACCTTCATTTTCTGTGAGTCGCCATAACTTGGCTGCTTGCAGGGTTGGCAATTTTGGCACTAATCGTTGTACTGCGACTTTTACTGCTTCTCCAACTTCCCCAGCAGTATTGGAAATTAGTTCGCCGCCCAATGTAAATAAACCATAGCGACTGGTAGTTTGGGGAAGTTTGCCAAACACGTAATCAGCTGCTTGTTCTCCCGCTACTACAGTAGAAACGCGGGCAATTCCAGCAAAGACACTTGTCGCGTCTACTCGCTCAATTCTTTCGAGTCCGGTATCTAGGGCAACTATTAAATTAATATTTCGAGGTAACACGCGAACTGCTTCTTGGCATTGTCCGATTTGTGGAGGATTTGCGCCTTCAACTTTAGAAATTCGAGCTTTAGCTGTTAACCCAGTACGCGATCGCAATACTAACCGCTCTCCTGTTAATAAACTCAGTTGGGAATTGACTCCGTAGTGTTCCAGTACTTGGGGAGGTAGCCCCCCCAACCACAGAGTAGCTGTTTTTTCTTCTTCAATAGCGATCGCCGTGCCTTCTGAACTAACGCTATTGTCTAAAAATAGAGAAGTGACAGGTAACGTCTCTACTTCTTGTTGATTTTTCTTACTAGTCAACAAACCTGGCTGCTGTTTGCTACCCAGCTTGGACATCGAACTTCCCACATGGGATAGACTAACTTGAATTGTCCTTGCTGGCGTAGTTTCCCAAAGGTATTGCGTTAAGGCGTAGGTAAATAACCCCGCACTAAAACCCGAAAATTGTAATTCTCTGGCGAACTGCTTCGGGTTGGAAGTAGCATACAGCACAATCGGATTGCTGGATAAATTCTGAGTTTGCAGTTTTTGGAGGAATTCGAGTTCTGTTGTTGCTAGCTGTGCTGCTAATAGTTCTGGGCGGGAACGAATTTTCAATCCTGCTAGCGGGACTGGATCGGGAGTATAGTAGCTAGTATCTAATACTGCTGTAACGCGTTCCGTGGGGAGCGATCGCAACAACAGCAGCAAAGTTTCTTCCAACAAATAGTCAACTATTTTCTCGTCTTGATTTTCATTGGCTGGAACTAAAGCATTTTGCAGTGTATCTGAAGATTCTAACTGGATGCGAGTACCGCAGCCGCTAAAGTGGAAAACAACTACATCGTCGGATTTTGCTTGCTTACCCAGACGATCTAAAAAAGCTGCCTCAATAAAGTCTCTGCTAGCTTGTTCCTCTGTTAAAGTCAAAATATCTGAGGCTTGGAAGCCAAACCGATGAATCAACAATTCTTTTTGCAGTTCCACATCGGTGAGACAGCCACTCAAAGATGGACTTTTTTGGTATTGATTGATGCCTACTAGTAATGCTAATTTGCGCGGATTAGGTTGTGCTAAAGCTTGGTAATAGCGATCGCCTAAAGTTAACCACTCAGCCTCAGTTACACCCAACACCGCGAGTATCGAGCCAATCCGTTGTAAAAAAGTCCGACGCTTCATAATTAGCCATCAGTTATTAGCCCGTCAGCTAACAGCTGAAAGGGCTGAAATCTGTGTGTAAAGTTCAAATTTATACTTATTGCCTATTGACTAAGAAGAATTCAGGATGAATTCTATGTGATTGGTGGCAAAGAAAGGGGATTTATCTATTGAGAAGAAGACAAGCCTTAAAACTTAACTAAATTGAAACCCCTGAATTTTTGGGGTTATTCTGAATACTGACTCCTCCTCATAGACTATCCTAAACCAAGACTGGTATTTGCATTGCCCGCGCCAGTTCTGCTGCCACTTCCGGACGGGAAAATTCTGGTGGTGGCAATTCACCACGACGCAGCATTTCTCTAACTTTTGTTCCCGACAGGTGAATGCGTTCTTCTGGTTTGCTGGGACTAGTTTTGGTTGTCGCCATTTGTTTGGTGCGCGTGCAGTAGAAAGCGTGTTCAAATTTCATGGGCACGATCCCCAATTCAGCAGGCTCAAACTCATCAAAGATGTACTGTGCATCGTAAGTGCCGTAGTAGTTACCAACACCTGCATGATCCCGCCCGACAATAAAGTGAGTACAACCGTAATTTTTGCGGATTAAAGCATGGAAAATTGCCTCACGAGGCCCAGCGTAACGCATTGCCGACGGATTAATTGCTAAAATCACGCGATCGTGGGGATAATAGTGTTCCAGCAAAATTTCATAGCAGCGCATCCGCACATCGGCGGGAATGTCATCATCTTTGGTTGCCCCTACCAACGGGTGCAAAAATAAAGCATCAACTGTTTCCAAGGCACACTTTTGGATATATTCATGGGCGCGATGGATGGGATTACGGGTTTGGAAACCAACAATGGTTTTCCAGCCATTTTCGCGGAATATCTGGCGGGAGGCGGCTGGATCTATTTGGTAGGCAGGAAACTGGGGATGGGGATCGCGTTGCAGTAGCCAGATATCACCAGCAAGATGTACAGAACATTGGTTATAAACGACTTGCACGCCTGGATGATTAGCATCATCGGTGCGATAGACATTGATTGCTTCTTTGGTCTTATCGTAACTATACTTTTGCGTGAGTTGCAAAACTCCGATATACCGACCTTTGGGGTTATCTAGACGGATTAAGCTACCTTCTTTTAGGGAAGCAGCAACTTCTTCTGCTACCGAAAGTGTAATCGGAATTGACCACACAAAACCGTTGGCCAGTCGCATTTCTGTAACCACGCGCTCGTAGTCTGCTTGGTTCATAAAACCCGTGAGTGGACTAAAACCGCCGATCGCAATCATTTCTAAATCCGAAACCGCTCGTTCGTCAAGTTGCACTCGCGGCAAAAACTCGGCTTTTGAGAGAAATTCTTCCCTTTGTTCGGGTGTGGCGATGCAATTAATTAACTGTCCACCGTGCGGTGCAATGGCATCTGGATGGTGACTCAACGTAAATCCCCTCTTCTGTTTGCGTTAACTGCTATTGTTTCAGACTATGTACTAACTTATCAAAATGCTGGTACGGAGAGAAAAAGAGTTTGTATAGAAGACTAGCTTTTTACTTTCTTCTCTGCGCTCTCTGTGCCTCTGCGGTTGAAAAATTATTGATATAATCACACAGAGGTACACAAAGCGATCGCAAAAATCAGATACTGGCGCTTCAAGTATAATTCAGTGAAAAATACCTAAACTATCAACTGCTTAGAAGTATAGGCACTCATGCCTAAAACATCAAACTTACGTTAATTTATCAAATTTTTAGTGATATGTTGAAAACATAGTAATAATAAAAGCCGTTTTCCGAGTCTAGATATAGGGTGAATCATGGCTTTAACAACTTCAACTATGTTGCCGTTAGGCACAAAAGCCCCAGATTTTAATCTACCAGAAGTAGTATCTGGGAGAACAACTACACTTGCTACTTTTGCAGACAAAAAAGCACTGTTGGTAATGTTCATTTGTCGGCATTGTCCGTTTGTAAAGCACGTGCAACAAGAATTAGCGCAGTTAGGTAAAGATTATTTCACAAGCGATTTAGCGATCGTTGCCATCAGTGCTAATGATGCTAAAAATTATCCCGATGATGCGCCAGAGTCATTAAAGGCATTTGCCACAGAACAAGGATTTACTTTTACCTTATGCTACGACGAAACTCAGGAAACAGCGAAAGCTTATACAGCAGCTTGCACGCCTGATTTTTTTGTCTTTGATGCAGAACGAAAACTTGTCTATCGCGGACAATTGGATGATAGTCGCCCCAGTAATGGTAAACCCGTAACAGGTGCAGATTTACGTGCCGCTATTGACGCAGTGTTAGCGAATAAACCCGTGACGGACGAACAAAAGCCAAGTGTTGGTTGCAATATTAAATGGAAACCTGAGAACGCACCCAGTTATTTTGGTTGATATTATATCTATACTTTCAATTTGGTGTAGTGTTTCACCATTTATTCATCCGCAGCTTCGCACTCCAATTCATACTGAATTCTGGCTTCTGACTCCTGAATTCTATTTTGATAACAAAATTAAAATTCTCCCCCACTCAACATAGATGATGGGTAGGGGAGAATTTAAATTGCTATCTATTAATGTTTAATTTCTAAATTGAGGATGTAACATCCGAGTTGGACTTTTTCTCCCCATAATTCGTATTCCAGCCGTAGATGCTCTGGTAATGAATGTCCGTTTAGCGACAAGTTAGTTGTAAAATTGCGTAAGCGAATCGGATCGCTAGGTTGCAATGACTCAGTTGGCAACCAGTAGCGGCTAACGCCATAAACGCCTTGTTCCCAGAAGTGACGGTAACTGACTTGACCGTTACCTTGCATAGTCATGATTACCCGGTAAGGGGAAATTTCCAGCCATAAGATTCTGGGACTGTTAGGCGCATAAGCTTTGCTGATTTTTGGAGTCAGAGTCTTCTCATCCTCGCAATTGAAGGAACTACCCACTTCGCAGGTAATTAGAGGAGGTGCAGTCAACAGTAAATGAAATCGGTCAACGTCTTTTTGATACAGCGTCCCGGCCGTTTCAACAACAGACCAGAATGGCAGATCGGTAGAAATAAGTGATAAGCACACGGGCTTGCGGTGATGGGTCAGCATGGGAGCGATAAGGGCTAAAAGCTAATGAACAAGTTAACTCAACACAAGTATCTCTAGCAGGTCATGGTAAGCAATTAAATAGTAAAACATGCTTAATATTAACTGAATATGCTTATTTAGTAAGCTAGATAGATACAAATGAAAAGTAAAATATTAATAAATAAACAGTAAAAACGATACTTTTTCTACGGAGAGTAAAGCTATAAGTAAAGCTAGTGAATACTTAAATTTTTGTGAATAATTCAGATGAGAGCATCAAGACAGCAGAAGTCTTTGGAGAAGCATAAGACACCTAAAATAGTGTCTTATGAAAGAATAACCGAACATCAGAATCACTTTTAATAGATTTGATGAAATTTCATAGAATGAAAAGCGATACCATACTAGAGAGGAAGTCATCGGTGGCTGCATAACTCACTAATGAACTCCCGATATATCAAAAATCAGTATATTTAAAAGTCAGTGTATCCTAATGTCGGCTTCTGTTATAACCGTAGAAACTCAAGAAGACCTTTCTCACAAGTTAATTATCCAACAACCCGCTGTTGGGCTATCTTTACAAGGCAGCATCCGAGTACCGGGAGATAAATCTATCTCTCATCGCGCTCTGATGTTGGGTGCTTTGGCTCAAGGGGAAACTGAGATCCAAGGTCTGCTGTTAGGAGAAGACCCCCGCAGCACTGCTAGCTGTTTTCAAGCTTTGGGCGCGGAAATTTCTGAATTAAATACAGAATTAGTGCGGATTAAAGGCATTGGTTTGGGGAATTTGCAAGAACCAGTTGATGTGTTGAATGCTGGTAACTCTGGTACAACGCTGCGGCTGATGTTAGGAATTTTGGCATCTCATTCGGGGCGCTTTTTTACAGTCACAGGCGATAGTTCTTTGCGATCGCGTCCGATGTCCCGTGTCGTGAAACCTTTGCAACAAATGGGGGCGCAAATTTGGGGACGTAAAGGCAATTCTTTAGCACCACTTGCAATTCAAGGACAAGTTCTTAAACCCACTCACTACAATTCCCCCATTGCCTCAGCCCAAGTTAAATCCTGTATATTACTTGCAGGTCTATTGACTGAGGGACAAACCACTGTTATAGAGCCTGCTATTTCCCGCGACCACAGCGAACGGATGCTGAGGGCGTTTGGTGCAGACCTGACCACAGACCCAGAAGCCAAAAGCGTTACTATTAATGGCCCCGCTCAACTGTTCGGGCAAAAGGTAATTGTACCAGGCGATATCAGTTCCGCTGCCTTTTGGTTAGTGGCTGGGGCAATTGTCCCAGG
The DNA here is from genome assembly GCF_016056275.1 of Dendronalium phyllosphericum CENA369. GTDB lineage: Bacteria > Cyanobacteriota > Cyanobacteriia > Cyanobacteriales > Nostocaceae > Dendronalium > Dendronalium phyllosphericum. The sequence goes on from NZ_JAECZA010000024.1 coordinate 39,447, forward strand.
TTCGGAGTTGGTAATTGAGAATGTCGGCGTGAATCCTACCCGTACAGGCATTTTAGAAGCTTTGGATTTAATGGGAGCAGATATCCAACTGGAAAATCAGCGAGAAGTTGCTGGCGAACCAGTGGCCGATCTGCGAGTACGTTCTAGTCGCTTAAAAAGCTGCACGATTGCGGGGGAGATCATACCGAGATTGATTGATGAAATTCCCATTTTGGCAGTGGCGGCGGTGTTTGCCGAAGGTACAACAATTATTCGGGATGCAGAAGAGTTGCGAGTTAAAGAAAGCGATCGCATCGCCGTAATGGCACAACAACTGCATAAAATGGGAGCGAAAGTGACTGAATTACCCGACGGTATGGAAATTACTGGCGGGACTCCTTTAGCGGGTACTGATGTTGATAGCCATACAGATCATCGCATTGCCATGAGTCTAGCGATCGCTGCTTTAGTTGCCACGGGAATTACGACAATTCACCGCGCAGAAGCAGCAGCCATTTCCTATCCCAACTTCACTGCGACATTGCAACAAGCGATCGGCTAAATTTACTCACAAAGAATTATGTTACTCCCTTTACTTGTTTTATAGTCAAGGGAGTAATAATTTAATATTGAATTTTCTGTTACACGCCTACCTAGTTATGAAAGCATAAATTAGGAGTTAGAAGTGGTCTAGATTCTGGACTCTAACTCCTAAATTCTGACTTTTTGAGGTCGAATATGTCTGATTAGATAATTTAACAGACGATAGCCAAATGCCTTGCTGGAAGTATTAACCGAACTACTCAAATAGACTAAATGATTCCAGCCTGATTTCAACACATCACTTTGTGTAACACGAACAGATATAGGGTCATATCCTCCCCATACTCCCATATCCTCAAGTACGTTGTAAATTAATCGCTGATAAGGCTTCGATTCCCTAGCAGGCAATACATTCCATGAATCCAACCCCCAAACTGATTGAATTGAACCAACAGCGAAAACTCTAGCACCACTAGGAGCCGTAAAATATACACCATGCGATGTTTGCACTGCGTTCATCGGTAGAGTACCGACAAATGATTGAGAAACATTAGAAGTCGCAGGAATAGGATTAGGGATATTTGATTCAAAAATAATACAGTCCAAAAATTTGGGCGTACCTGGTTTGGTTAGAGGCTGTGCGCGAGGATCTGGATCGACATGATCCCATTCATAACCAAGTAATTGAGTCAATTTAGAACCTGCCGTTAAGCCAGTTCCCCTGAAAACATCATGGTCTTTTTTGACCGTGAGATCGTAGCCTCCAAAAGCATTTCCAATATCCCCGATATAACCAACACCAAATAAACCACACTCACCTGTTATTTTGCATCCATCGAATGTTTGGCCAAGTAAATCTGGGTCGCGAAAACGGTAAGTAGGGGGAAAATTAACTGTGTCTTCTACATAGTTAGAGATAACACCGCCGGCCATTGGATCGTTCAGTTTATAAAGATCGGCGGTTCTATAGTCATCATGCCATTTGATATTCCAGTAACAAGTGTTCGCTGACAATGAAAGGATATGTACGCCACCTTCTACTGCTTCTTTTATTGCCTTATATTCTTTGAAGCTCCAGTATTCATCATGACCGCTATTCATAAAAACGCGATATTTTTTGACAAAATCTGAGCCTTTTTTATCGATATCTTGACCAGAACAGTAAGAAACTCGATAGCAATTCTTTTCTAACCAACGAATAGTATTAGCTTCCCAGCGTAGGGGATTGCTATTCACCATTTTGGGATTATAACAGTTACCTTCCCACGGGCGATCGTGGGTAATTTGTAGTGCCCTTTCTTCGATTGAATATGTTGATTTTCTGTTGGCTTTATCGTATGCAAAGCTGTTGTAAGCAAGGTGAGTTGCAAACCCAAACTTATAAAGAATATCAGATTTGAGATAATCGTCTCGCAGAATAAAGAATGCTAAACATTGTTTAGTTGTTATTTTATCGGTGAGTTTAACCATATAACAACCAGTAACCCAAGTATCATCGGTTGCAAGGCTATAAGTTTTCACCCAGTCATAACGAACTAGCTTGGTTTTATCGTCAACTTTCTCGTTAGATGTTGGTTGATTGATTGCTGCAATATTATCAACTGTGCTGACCAATCTTGCACCTACACCTCCGTAATACCCCAACCTATAAACTTCGATTTTGATGTCTCCTGGAGTTAGAACACTTGCAATTACATCAATCGATTCACCTTTGTTAATAGATTCGGCACTCATATAAGCGGCAATCTCTAGACTTGTCGCATAGTTAATTTTTGTCCAATTTTTAGTTCCTCGTTTTAAATTTTCTAAAAATATTGGATGATTAACGACATGTTTGCTGACAGCATCACCGAATTTTATTCGCTTGATTTTTCCTTCAATCGAAATGTCTTTGAAATAGTAAACATCTTCATAGTCTCTTTCCGAAAAAATAGTAGTTAATGATGAAATATCTTTAATATTGGCATCATCAAATTCTAAATAGTCTCTTTCCGAAAAAATAGCAGTTACTAATGAACTGTCTTTACTATCGACATCGTCAAGTTCTAACTCAGGGCTGTTCGATTTCAGACTTTCAGCAGTTGCATAATCAACAAAATTAGGCTCTGTTGGTAAGGACATGGTGAGTGATTCTCCAGTTCTATCAGAACTTTCGCAATGGTAATAATTCAGTTGTTAGCATCAGGATTTACTTAAATTTAGGGTAGTTTTACTACCTAAAATAGGACTATTAGATAGAATTTCACTATCTCAACCACAACTATTAGATAGAGTTTTACTACCTAAACCACAACTATTAGATAGAGCTTTACTATCTCAACCACAACTATTAGATAGAGTTTTACCACCAAAACTACAACTATTAGATAGATATTATTAAATAAATATTAAAAATAGTTAAATCTTGTATAAATATATGTAATAAGCTTTGATAAAGCTGGAATGTATTTATTTTAGCTTAGGAGAATATTCACTATTTAAAATTAATTCAGATGAGCGGTTAGAGCGAAACCAATTAATGCCAAAATTTCTAAGAAATTACAGATTTTGTCAATAAGTTAATGTACTTAAAGCAAAAAAAGAGATTTTGTACGAGGTAATTAGTAATTGCAGCTATACAGGCAAAACTTCTTTGTATGAGGTTTTATAAATACTAACATTGCAAAGATTGCAAGTTGCTTTATGCCACTTTATACACTGTGCGAAGGTGTCTCGCTTGCAATTGGAACAACCCCCAGCAACTAGCTTTTTGTAGCAACTTCTCTTTGCAATAGTGGACTCACCGCCTGCGTGGGTTATTTAATGAAGTCTCCGTAGGTAAATTTTACTTGTGTAGTAACGAATTCTATATTGGCTAATTATTTCCAGATTTCTCATGAATGACTTAGGATTGCTATATAATATTGTGCAATTAAGTGTAAGGTAAGCAATAGAGTTAATTAAGAACATTGTTAGATGCTAACTTTTATACTTTTGTTTAGCATACTTCCTATATTGACTATTTTTTTCTCCCCAAAGATGTACCCTTAAAGTAGTACCATGAGCAATGTTTAGTAATTTTATTAATGAACTGCAAAGGTAAACAAGTTACAAGGGAATAGTCTAAGTAGTGGCTAGCGATAAATTCCTATTTATCTTTGTGGCGTAGTATTAGTGTTATTTAACAGGAATCTCCTTATGGAGCAAGGGTTAAGATTACTTCTTCAACTGGTGTTAGAGTTCACTCCTGTAATTGTATCTCTCATCCAAAAGAGAACGGAAGAAAGTTTAGCTACAACTAATTACCAATTTCCCAAAGCAATCAAAGAATTTGCCCAATCTGTAAATATCTCAACTAATATCAATAATTATCTGTCCGGAGGATTTGAACAAGAAAAACTCTTACAAAAGCAATTAGCAATCTACCACCGGGAAACACAATTACAAATAGTCAACCAAAAAAGAGATACGGCACTCAAGTTACCAGAAGTTCACAAAATTCTTGATAGCTGGCCTTTAAGATTATATCCTTCACAAATTTTAGATAGCGCTAGTTCTGACCGCACCCCGCTAAAAATTTTTCTTGCTCCTCCGCAAGTGCATTTTGACCAATTCGCTTGCAGGACTGAAGGAGCTTCGGAAATAGAGTTAATATTGGCTGAAGGTATACGAGAATTTATTAACAAGTATTATTCGCTGCAATCTCCAAGCAGACCAACAGAATTATTAGCAGGAGCTTGGGATAGTAAGCGTTTTCATAGCGAATCTAGTATAAAAGCTTTGTTTGGCGCATTGAAGACAGAGCCTGTTTTAATTTTAGAATCAGAAAATGATGGAGATTATTTCAATTTCCGTATTGCTTATTGGGGATTGGGACAGGACAAATATTACTACCAAACTATTGCTCGTTTACCTTATAAAGAAATAATTCAAGAATCTGCGAAAACTCGCGCTTTAGAATGGAAGAAAATTAGAGATGAACTCTTAGCACTAGGAGAAAACTTAGAAGAAATTAATTTATTAGGTAGAGATAATGTCTATAATTTGGCAATTTTAGAAAAATTAGAAAAATGGCAGCATCAAGGTATTGATGTTAGTAAACTGTCTTTACAATACCAAGTAGATCGTCAAGATTTTGAAAAACTTTGCCAAGTATTAATTGCCTGTCACTGTCTAGTTGCAGCCTGGGTAGCGGATACATATCATTTAGTGCATTATGATGTGCCTCCCTTGCTGCCAAAGTTGCTACCAAGTATGCTCAAAAATGCACTTGATTTACAATCAGTGCAAGCAATTGTTACAGGTTACAAACAAGTCTACCAAGCTTTAGAAAACGAGCGACGTTACTGGATTCCAGAGTTAGCTTTGCAGTTAGCTCAAAGTTTATCTAATTTAGCCGATCGCGCTTGGGCAAACGAACAAATAGAATACTCTCTATCCACATGGTTGGAACTGCGTCAAATCTCTGCACAAGAATTTGCTAACCCTTTAGAGGCGATGCAATCAGCCATCAAAATAGAAGATGAAGAATATATTCAAAAATTAAAAGAATATTTTCTGATAGTAGGCGATCGCCAAAATATTCTGAATGTAGAAAAACTTTTAGATGCGATCGCCATTCTCAAATACAAACGTACCCTAGAATCTCCAGATGTCAGCTACACCATAACTGGACATTTAGATGCAGTTGTATCTGTTGCCATTAGTCCTGATAGTGAGATTTTAGTCAGTGGATGTGCAGATAAAACTATCAATGTATGGAATATTAACACTGGTAAACTCATTCGTACTTTGACAGGGAATGTAGGAGAAGTTTCATCCGTTGCCGTTAGTCCCGATGGCAATTTCCTCGTCGTTGGTAGTTGCGAACACCCCAAAAGTAATGTTCAAGTCTGGCATTTGAAAACAGGTAAACTACTCCACACACTCCTAGGACATCAAAAACCAGTCAACGTTGTAGCAATCAGCCCAGACGGACAGATTCTCGCTAGTGGCAGTAATAAAATTAAAATTTGGCATCTTTATAAAGGCGATCGCATTTGTACTCTGTGGCATTCATCGGCCGTTCATGCTGTAGCTATCAACCCCGATGCAACCATTCTTGCTAGTGGTAGTTCTGATACCAAAATTCGATTGTGGAACCCACGCAGTGGCGATCCATTACGCACGCTCAACGGTCACGATGGAGAGATAAAATCAATTGCCATAAGTCCTGATGGACAACTCCTCTTTAGCGGCAGTGCTGACACAACCATCAAAATTTGGCATCTAATTACAGGTAAACTTCTTTATACTCTGACTGGGCACGTCAACGAAGTGAAATCTTTAGCTGTTAGTCCCAACGGACAAACCCTCATTAGTGGCAGTGCCGATAAAACCATCAAAATTTGGCAGCTTTCTACAGGTGAACTGCTGCAAACCCTCACCGGACATTCACAAACAGTAAATTCTGTTGCCCTTAGCCCAAACGGGAAGTTTCTCGCTAGTGGCAGTTCTGATAAAACCATTAGAATGTGGCAAATTAGTCATTAGTCGTAGCTGCTGCCAGGAAATGGTTAGGGCTGATACGGGGACGCGGGGACGCGGAGAATTTTAAAGCTAGCAAAATTAATGCGATAGACCACTAGCAAAGTTGCCCTGTTAGACTACTTTGCTAGGTTAATGCTAAAAAATCCAATTCTTTTCTCCCCCAGCTTCCCCTCACTCAGCAATTTTGGGTTAGCAGACTGCTTGACATCTCATATTGTTTTGAGGTGAGATATCTCAAATTTTGAGTAAAATTTTTACCATAATATTTTATCTGGGTCTTATATCCAACGGTAGGTTTAACTATTTACATCTTCTATCTAAAGGTAGAAAATAATGTTTAATTCAAATTTGGGAAACCATAAAAGGGTTCATTCCCAAGAAGATAGCTATTTATCTCTAGTGCAACCGAGGTCAAATGACGCAACCTTCAAATCAAGTCAAAGTGTGGGAACAACGTCGTTATGAAGCCAATCGCTACTACCAGCGTGGAAAATTTCAAGAATCTTTAGAGCTAGCAACAAAGAACCTACAGTTAGCTAGAGCTATTCCAGATCGAGCTAGAGAAGGTCATACATTAAACGACATTGGTTTAGCTTACCTCGGTTGCTGGGAACTTCAAACAGCACTAGAATGTTTTCATCAGGCGCTGATAGTTGCTATTGAACTTGATAACGCAATAGCGCAGGCTACAACACTTAGCAATCTAGGTTCTACTTACAGCCGACTAGGACAATTTTCGCAAGCGTTAGAGTATTTTGACAAAGCCGCCAAAATCTTCAGGCAATTAAAGGACACTCAAGGCGAAGTTTCTACTCTCAACGATGTAGCACTAATTTATACCAAACTGGGAGAACCAAAACGAGCATTGCTATTACATCATCAAATTTTGGCAATGCGGCGATTTTTAGGAGACTTTTCTGGTGAAGCCACAACGTTAAATGGCATTGGATTTGCATACAGCACCCTAGGCCAATTTGAGAAAGCTCTACAATTTCTTGAAGATGCGCTACCAATTCAACGAGCTGTCAGGAATTTGATTGGTGAAGCAACAACCCTGAACAACATAGCCTCTATCTATAGCGATATAGGACAACCTCAACAAGCGCTATTACTCTATCATCAAGTTCTGTTGACGCGTCGGGCATTAAGCGATCGCTCTGGTGAAGCAACAACCCTGAACAACATCGGTTACACTTACAGTCACCTCGCGCAGCACAGACAAGCACTGAAGTTCTACAAAAAAGCTATTGCCATTCATCGAGAACTGGGCGATCGGCTGGGAGAAATTTCAACATTGCTGAATATGGGAAGCCTTTACGCTACAACAAAACGCAAAAAGTTAGCGCGATCGTGCTATCAAAACGCCCAAGAATTAGCTGGAGAAATTGAATATGAGACACTGCTAGAAAAGGTACAGTTATTTATGAATTCTTTGTAGGTCGAGCTGTTGGTATAACTACACCAATATTGATTTTAATGGGTAAGGATAAATACTTAAAAAGTATCCTTACCCCTTTTCTTATAAGTAATCAGAAAAATCTTCAATATATAAATAAAGCTAAGAATATAGGAATTACACTTGATATAGAGTGTAAAAATCCTGAAGAAAGAAATTTACTTTTTATAATGCTTATGGATTTGATGGTTAAAGATTTAGCAAAAATCGATCGCGAACTTTCTCAGCGCCATATAGACCTCGATCCGAGTGGATATTTCATTATCTACCTGGATCGAGCAGCTGGTTTAATTTATGCCAAACATTTCACAAATGTGATTGACGAACGTGGTTTGGCTGTAGATCCAGAGACAGGAAAGGTGATTCCTGCAAAGGGAAAAGTAGAACGCACTCACACAACAATTTTTAGTGGGAGGACGGCAAAGGAACTGTGCGTAAAAATCTTTGAAGATCGGTCTTGTGTAGTTACTCAGTTAGACCACGCAGCTTATTTAGGTCGGGAATTTGTCCGCGCTGAGGTAGCTTTAGTAACAGGACAAGAGTATGTTCAAGATTAAAGTTAAGAGTGATGACTGATGACTGATATAGCCGTAGTCATATAGATTAGGACAGTATTGATAGCTCAAAGCCACCAAGCAACTGGGTTTTCACTCAGCACTCAGCACTCAGCACTCAGCACTTTGCTATAACAGTCAACAGTCAACAGTCAACAGTTAAATTTATCCACCAGATGATGGTTGATTGATTTGGTAAATGTAGTAAGTCGCCATCGGGATAATGGTGGCGGCAATTAAAAGTCCTACTACCCAAGCAGTGGCATTACCTTGGTCGGTTTCTTCTGCTTTTTTGAATGTGCCTTCTACTTGCACTTTGTCAACAATTTCGGGTGGGCCGGGGTCGGGTTCTCCAGAGAGAACAGCAACTAAGCGATCGCTTGCATCTAGAAATGCTTGATTGTATTTGTTTCCATCCCGTAAAGGTGCACCCAATGTTTCAGAAGCCACACTCTCGGCAATCGAGTCTGTTAACACAGACTTGACTTTATCCCCGGTAATTATGTCAGTACCGTTAGTTACTGTAACCAGGACTAACAAAGTTTGATTGGCTTGCGCTTCTTTTGTCGGAAACCATTTTTTAAACAACGCTTTAGTAAAACTTTCTGGTGTTTCTCCATAGTCGAGGCGGCGAACAGTAACAAATCTGACTTCGTTGCCAGTTTTTTTTGCCAAGTCATCCAAGGCACTGCTAATTTTACCTTCATTCAAGCGGCTGATAACGTCACCTTCATCCAATACCCAAGTGGTATTGCCAGCTACGAGACTTGGCATTTGATACACGCCTGTAGCGAATGCAGGTAAAGCCAACAGCGAGGAACCTACAATAGCGATTAGCAGCGGTAGAATAAACCGGATAATGTGTTTTTTAATTCCAAGTAATTGGTTGAGGAGCTGTTGCATCGAACGATCCCTTAAGACAGACTAGCACCAAAAATACTACACAACCAATGTCAAAATCACCTCATTCATGGATCAAAAATAGGGAATGGATGACAGATGACCAAGCCCCGTTGGGGCGGGCTGAGTGGGTGTGGGGCTG
>NZ_JAECZA010000203.1:0-16047 GCF_016056275.1 Dendronalium phyllosphericum CENA369
CGTCCCCGCGTCCCCGCGTCCCCGCGTCCTCTTTACCCCACACCCTCCCGTGACTGGTTTTATTCAATCCATTAAAAACTGGGCAAAATCTACCCGGTTTTTCCATTTTTTCTCCACACTTAAACTAAAATCCATGAGCGATTCCAAACCCCGTGACGTACAAGTTCTCCCCATTGCTACAAACACTAAAATTATCAGAGCGCGTAGTTGGTCACGTCTGCGGTTTGAAATTGAATATGCATTAGAAAGAGGTACTACCTCCAATTGCTATTTAATTGAAGGTGATAAAACCGCAATTATTGACCCACCTGCTGAAAGCTTCACCGAAATTTATTTAGAAGCTTTGCAGCAAACCTTGAACTTGAAAAAGTTAGATTATGTCATCTTGGGTCATTTCAGCCCCAACCGCGTACCAACCCTGAAGGCAGTTTTAGAACTAGCACCGCAGATTACTTTTGTTTGTTCTGTCCTTGGTGCTAGTAATTTACGCGCAGCTTTCCCAGATGACGCTTTAAATATTTTGGTGATGCGTGGGAAAGAAACTCTTGATTTAGGTAAGGGTCATGTTTTAAAATTCTTGCCTATTCCCAGTCCCCGCTGGCCGGAAGGACTTTGTACCTACGACCAGCAAACCCAAATTCTCTACACAGATAAGTTATTTGGAGCGCATATCTGTGGCGATGAAGTGTTTGATGACAACTGGGAAGCATTCAAGGAAGACCAGCGCTATTACTACAATTGTTTGATGGCTCCCCAAGCTCCCCATGTGGAAGCGGCTTTGGAGAAGATATCAGATTTGCAAGTGAGAATGTATGCTGTTGCTCACGGGCCTTTGGTACGTACCAGTTTAATCGAACTCACCAAAGCTTATGGAGAATGGAGCCGTTCTCAAAGAGATCGAGAAATTTCTGTTGCCCTACTTTATGCCTCAGCTTACGGAAATACAGCAACCTTAGCACAGGCGATCGCTCTCGGATTAACCAAGGGAGGAGTTGCAGTTCAATCAATCAACTGCGAATTTGCCACACCCGATGAAATCCAAGCAGCGGTAGAAAAATCAGACGGCTTTATCATCGGTTCTCCTACCATCGGCGGTCATGCACCTACCCCCATTCACACTGCTTTGGGTATCGTCCTGAAAGTTGGCGACAACAGTAAAATTGCAGGCGTTTTTGGTTCCTACGGCTGGAGTGGTGAAGCCTTTGACTTAATTGAAGGTAAACTTCGGGATGCTGGCTATCGGTTTGGGTTTGAAACGCTCAAAGTCAAGTTTAAACCCGATGATGTCACTCTCAAATTCTGTGAAGAAGTCGGCACAGACTTTGCTCAAGGATTGAAAAAAGCTAGAAAAGTCCGCGTACCCCAACAAGCCGCAACACCGACAGAACAAGCTGTGGGTCGGATTGTTGGTTCAGTTTGCGTGATTACAGCCAAGCAAGGAGAAGTTTCCACCGGGATGTTAGGCGCTTGGGTGTCTCAGGCTACCTTTAATCCACCTGGTTTAACAGTTGCGATCGCCAAAGACCGAGCCATAGAATCTTTGATGTATCCAGGTGGTAAATTTGCCTTGAACATTTTACCTGAAGGCAATCATGTAGATTACATGAAACATTTTCGCAAAAATTTTGCGCCTGGTGAAGACCGATTTGCCAACTTTGGTACTACAGTTGCCGACAATGGCTGCACAGTTCTTACCGACGCTCTAGCCTATGTTGAATGTTCGGTAAGTCAGCGTCTGGAATGTGGCGATCATTGGGTAGTATATGCAACCGTTGATAACGGTAAATTGATCCAACCTGATGCTTTGACTGCGATCAACCATCGGAAAACTGGCACTCATTATTAAAGAGCTAATGACCAAGTAAAGAAGGCAGGGGGATGAGGGAGATGAGGGAGATGAGGGAGACAGGGGAGACAAGGAAGTGAAATTCCCAATCCCCAATCCCCAGTCCCCAATCCCCAATCCCTACTACCCTTGGGAAGATTTTGGCATCAAGGTCATCACCGACATTAAAGTTAACTGCATCAGTTCTACATATGCCTCAATGTCAACTTGGTCGGACAACAGCATATCTCGATAATCTTGCTTGATCTGGCCCAGCTTTTGAAGAGCAACATCTGGGTCAGTTTGCAAGGTTGCTTGCCATTCATCTAGTAGCAATAGGGTGTCCATGACAAACTTTTTGCGCTGCCGTTCTAAAATTAAGCGGCACTCGTCAGCAAATATGTGCGTTTTGTGTTGCAGTTGTTCGTAAATTTCTGTTGTCACTGCTCCATCAATAAACCTCAACCGATGCTCTTGTCTTAAATCTTCAATTCCTTTCAATGCCTCTTGGGGATTTTCTGTTAACAAGTTTTTGAGTTCATTAATGCGGTTAACAGTTGTAGCCAGCAATTTTTGAGAACTTTGCTTGCGCCATTGTCCAATTAACAATCCCACGACACTAGTTGACACTAAAATAAATACCCCAGCTTGCAAGTCACTATTACTTTGCCAATAACGAATAAAAGCAGCACGCGGATCTCCCTCTTCAAATACTTTCTGGGCTGCTGGGTGAATATAAAATAATCCTTTTCGTAGCGATTCGCTGGCTTCTGTAGTCTGAAGTTCTGGATAAAACTGAGAGTAAGTTCGAGCAGTGGAAATAATAGACCAAGTAACCAATCCTACCTTGTTTTTATCCATGTCGGGACGAGTTACCAAAACTGTAGCCGTTGAAATAGTTGATATCTCTTGTTCTGGAATCGGTGGACGTGAGGTGTAAGTTCCCATTGGCAATGTTGCACTTTGGTAGGAACCAGGGTCAAGAATGGTTAAGTTATTGATTAAACTTTTTTGAATAGGGATAATTTTGAGATTGGGATCGTTGATAAATTGCTGCCGCAGTTTTTGACTGGCTCCTACACTGCCGACATAAGCGATCGCATCTATCTGTCGAGTATTCAATTTCTGAAATGCTCTCTCAAAATCAGCAGCATCCTCTTGAATTTGCAACTTATCTGCTTTAATCAGTTGACTGGTGGTAAACCGAATCCCGCTTCCTGGCGTACCAGTAGCTACGCGCTTTCCTTGAAGATCGGCAAAGACCTGCAACCCAGAGTCTTTGCGGGTAATCATCTGTAAATACTCGTTAGCTAAAATTGCTACTGCTTGGACTTTTCCCTGTCGCATTGCCTCACTAGCAACATCTAGCTGTACCAGAGCAAAATCTACTTTACGTTCTAGCAAGCGTTGCAAATTTTCGTAGGAACCCTGGGAGTCGAGATTGCTAACCTTTAATCCAACCGTTGTTTTAGTAGAGTTGCTAATTTGCTCGCCGACGCGATTGTAGAAGCCACCAGCCGTCCCACTGGAGAGAGTTACGCTATCAGGCTGAAAACTACAACTGCTGAGAATTGCTACTAGAGTGCTGCTTGCTAAACTGCGACAAATCAAAAAAATTCTTTGATGGCGATCGCATTTCAATAATGACACGCGATAACTAAGTAATTGCTTTGCCCAGATGCGTCGATCGGATTCGTACACTTTTCTCATACCAGCCCACACATGGCTGTTTTCTCCGTAACAATAACATTTTTCAAGTTACAGTTCGGCGGAATACTTTGAAATCTTTGATTTGCCCTGTATATTTACTTGAGATAGTTAGTAATTGGCAATAGAAACTAAGTAACTTCTCACAAATAAACTTAACAAATTAGCACTGAAATAAATAACGATACTTACGAATAAAGACGCTATTAATAGCGTCTCTACATTTATTTTTGCTGACCTCGTGAGGAACTTTTAGCTTGAAGCTTAGTCTAGCGATTGTGGCAGAAAAGTTAAAGTAAGATTCCGCAATTGCCACCAAGACAATTGAATAATTATCATGTCATCTTGAACTAGAAACTCAGTATCTGGCAGTTTTTACACAAAATGCCAACTACTTCTACAACGCTTTTATACGACTTGTTCCTCCTATGACCGCACAAAACAAAAACAATAAAATTAAATTTCCTATTTGGCAGTATCTCAACCAACCTTTGTTTAGCCGCGATTCTCAATTAGAATTGAATCCCCGTCGCTTTGCTCACAGTTGGCGAATTAAACTTCTAAAAAGGTGTTGGACTAGAGAATGTGATGCTAAGGGGCCTCAACAGTCTTAGATTTGTGAAAAACCGCCGCACTGAACTTAAAGTTTGTAGTTTAAGCCTCGTCTATAGAACGCGGCTTTTTGCCGTCTAATAATGCACTAACGGTCATATCTCCCATCACATTAATTGCAGTGCGGCAGCGGTCTAGAAACCAGTCTACAGTCACTAACAAAGCTATATATTGCGTAGGCAAACCAACGGAAGTAAACACCAAGGTCATCGTTACCAGTCCTGCCTCTGGGATACCAGCAGCACCCACCGAGGCAAAAATCGATGTGAGAATGACAATTAACTGCTGTCCTAGGTTCAGATGCAATCCCAGGACTTGGGAGATAAACAACGCAGACATTGCCTCGTAAAGGGCAGTACCATCATTGTTGAAATTAGAACCAACTAAGGCCCCCAAAGAAGCAGAAGATTCTCGTAAGCCGATTTTTTGTTGCAAAACTTCAAAAGTAATTGGCATTGTTGCTGTTGAGGAGCCAGTTGAGAAAGCTGTCAAAAAAGCATCTGTACCGCCGGCTAGGAATTTTAGTGGATTTACCCAAGAACCAAAATTGATTCTAGTCAGGTAATAGCAAGCTTGTAACACTAGAGCTAACAATACTGCTACCACAAATGCACCTAAAGATTTAAATGGCTCAAAGCCTTTTTCCGCAACGGTTCTAGCTACAATTCCAAAAACTGCCAGCGGCACTAAAGCAATTACCCATCCCAAAATGCGGATCACCGTCTCAAACAATATTGCAATCACATTCTCAATTGGCTGGTATCCTGATTTTCCTTGAGCAATTTGTTCTGATTTTAATCCCCGCAAGACAATGCCAAAGGAAAGGGCAATAACAATTAATTGGATGACATTATTATCAACCAGCGGCTTGAGGATTGCTTCCGGTACAGCATCTTTGAGTAGTTCCCAAGGATCGAGACCAGCTTTAGATGTTTGGGCAATTCCTGGAGCTGCCAAACGTCCCCAAGTCCCCGGACGTAAAACGTTGGCTACGAAAAGCCCAATCAGTATAGCTACAGTAGTATTGGTGAACAACAGTATTGCTAGCCGTCGTCCGGCTTTACCAGGGATATTTGTAGTCATGAATGTATGCAGCACTGCCACTAAAATCAGCGGCGTTGCTAAGGCGCGCAGAGCTTTCAGCACCAATTCTGAAGGAACTGCTAAGTTATCAATAAAGGCGGCGTTGCTGGGGTTGGGATTTCCTGCGCCAAGTGCAATTCCTAAACTGACTGCGAGTACTAAGGCGATAACTATTTGCAACGTGAGAGGGATGCGCTGCCACCAAGGGCTAGCTTTGGTTTCAGGCGAATGATTGCTCTCTGTTTGGCTCATTGCTAAATGCTGGGTAACTAAACTGATGTAACTATTGAAACATCACTTTCGGAAGTGAAAATTTCGCAAACGAGTTAATCTAAGATCCCATTGTTTAACAAAATACTGCTCAAACAAGTGTTCGTTAGGATTGTTCCCAGAGATATAGTTGGCTAGTGGTTGGAGATGCATATGTCCTTTGTGCCGTTACATATTCACAGTGACTACAGTTTGCTTGATGGGGCAAGCCAGCTGCCAGAGTTGGTCGATCGCGCGATCGCACTGGGAATCAAAGCGATCGCTCTTACAGATCATGGTGTCATGTATGGTGCTGTGGAATTGCTCAAAATCTGCCGCAGTAAAAATATTAAGCCAATTATTGGCAACGAAATGTATATCCTCAACGGCGCTCTGGAAAAACAAGAACGTCATCGCCCTAAATATCATCAAGTAGTTTTAGCTAAAAATACAAAAGGTTACAAAAATTTAGTTAAATTAACGACTATTTCTCACCTCACAGGCGTACAAGGCAAAGGTATTTTTTCTCGTCCTTGCATTAATAAAGAATTACTCAAAGAATATCATGAAGGCTTGATTGTCACTAGTGCTTGTTTGGGTGGAGAAATTCCTCAAGCAATTCTCAGCGGTAGACCAGATGCAGCTCGGAAAGTTGCTAAATGGTATAAAGATGTATTTGCTGATGATTTTTATCTAGAAATTCAAGACCACGGCTCGCAAGAAGACAGAATTGTTAACGTAGAAATTATTAAAATTGCACGGGAATTAGATATTAAATTTGTTGCAACTAATGATTCTCATTTTATTTCTTGCTTTGATGTTGATGCTCATGACGCTTTACTATGCATTCAAACTGGCAAATTAATTAGTGAAGATAAACGGATGCGTTATAGCGGCACAGAATATCTCAAATCTACTGAAGAGATGCAGCTACTATTTCGCGATCATTTGCCAGATGATGTCATTGCTGAAGCTATTGCTACCACAGAAGAAGTTGCAGATAAAGTCGAGCCTTACCATATTATGGGCGAGCCTCAGATTCCCACTCCTCCCATTCCTTCCGGTCACACTCCTGATACTTACGCAGAAGAAGTTGCTTGGCAAGGATTATTAGAAAGATTAAATCGCAAATCCCGCAACGAAGTCGATCCAATTTACAAAGAAAGATTGGAATACGAACTTAAAATGCTTCAGCAAATGGGGTTTTCTACATACTTTTTAGTTGTGTGGGACTACATCAAATTTGCTAGGGATAATAATATTCCCGTTGGCCCTGGTAGAGGTTCGGCCGCTGGTTCTTTGGTTGCCTATGCTATGCGAATTACCAACATCGACCCAGTACATCATGGATTACTCTTCGAGCGATTCTTGAACCCCGAACGAAAATCTATGCCTGATATTGACACAGATTTTTGCATTGAACAACGAGATAAAGTGATTGAGTATGTAACTGAAAAATACGGCAAAGATAGAGTTGCTCAAATTATTACCTTTAATCGTCTAACTTCCAAAGCTGTCTTAAAAGATGTCGCCAGGGTATTGAATATTCCCTACGGGGAAGCTGACAAAATGGCGAAATTAATTCCTGTGGTGCGGGGAAAACCCACCAAACTCAAAGTAATGATTTCTGATGCAACTCCAGAACCAGAATTTAAAGATAAATATGAAAATAACCCCCATGTTCGCCATTGGATTGATATGGCAATGCGAATTGAGGGTACTAACAAAACTTTTGGCGTTCATGCAGCGGGTGTAGTGATTTCTGCCGAACCACTAGATGAAATTGTACCGCTACAAAGAAATAATGATGGCTCTGTGATTACCCAGTATTTCATGGAAGACTTGGAATCAATGGGCTTATTAAAAATGGATTTTCTGGGTTTGCGGAACTTGACACTAATTCAAAAGACAATTGATTTAGTCGAACAAACTAAAGGTTATCGTATCGATCCAGATGAAATTACACGTCAAGAAAGAAAAGCTCAGAAAATATTAGCTAAAGGCGAACATAGCACCTTGCCAAAAGATGTACAAAAGTCTTATGAATTGTTAGAAGCTGGAGAGTTAGAAGGGATTTTTCAATTAGAGTCATCGGGTATGCGTCAGATCGTGCGAGATTTGAAGCCTTCTAACATAGAAGATATTTCTTCAATCTTGGCACTTTATCGACCTGGGCCATTAGATGCGGGACTAATTCCTAAATTTATTAACCGCAAGCATGGAAAAGAGGAAATAAAATATGATACTGCTATTCTAGAGCCGATTTTGAATGAAACCTATGGAATTATGGTCTATCAAGAGCAAATTATGAAAATTGCTCAAGATATGGCTGGCTATTCTCTAGGACAAGCTGATTTGTTGCGTCGTGCAATGGGTAAAAAGAAAGTTTCCGAAATGCAAAAGCAGCAAGAAAAATTTGTAGACGGCGCGGCGAAAAATGGGGTAAAAAAACAAATAGCTGAAGAATTATTCGCTCAAATGCTGAAGTTTGCCGAATACTGCTTAAGCTATGATACAGAAGTTTTGACAGTAGAATATGGCTTGATTCCTATAGGCGAAATTGTAGAAAAAGGTATTGAATGTAATGTGTTCAGTGTTGATAGTAATGGCAATGTATACGCGCAACCTGTGGCACAGTGGCATAATCGCGGAGAACAAGAAGTTTTTGAGTATTCTTTAGAAGACGGTTCAATTATAAGAGCCACAAAAGACCATAAATTTATGACTACTGATGGACAAATGCTGCCAATTGATGAAATCTTTGAGCGGGGATTGGATTTGATGCAAGTTAAAGGATTACCAAAGTAAGCATGAAATCAGTTTGCCTGCATCAATTAACAATGCTACTCAAAATGTACCTTGGCTGAATCCACCATCTACTTGTAGCATCACTCCATTCACAAATGAGGCGGCTGGCGAACAGAGAAATACAGCAACATTGGCAAATTCTTCTGGAGTTCCCATACGACCTAAAGGAACAGCTGCATTAATGCTGGCGATTTCTGCTGCTTTTGTCTGACCGCTTTTAGCTATCCTGGCAGTTATCAATTCTTCCACTCGTTCTGTATACGTCCATCCTGGCAAGATGCTGTTGACTCGAATTTTATCGCTACCTAATTCCTGACTGAGGGTTTTCGTTAAACCAATCACTGCTAGTCGAATTGAATTAGACAATACTAAATTTTTAACTGGTTGTTTGGTTGAAGTTGAGGTAATTGTTAATATTGCAGGCGCTGGAGATTGCCGTAAGTGAGGTAAAGCATACTGAATTAAGCGAACTGTACTCAGCAAGTTTAAATTAACTGCGGCTTCCCACGCTGCTAAATCGGTGTCATCAAAAGTGCCAGCAGGCGGGCCGCCTGCATTGGTGACGAGGATATCTAACCTGCCGAATTTCTCCACAGTGGCATCGATCGCTTGTTCAATATCTGCTTGTTGGGTGACATTTGCACGTACTGCTAACACTTCTGTGCCAGTTTCGCTTTCAATTTCCGCAGCGGCTTTATCAATTATTTCACTGCGGGCACAAATCGCAACTTTTGCACCTTCACGGGCAAATTGCTGTGCTGTAGCTTTGCCTAAACCTTTACTAGCAGCTGTTACTAAGACTACTTTGCCACTGAGTTGCAAATCCATAATTTTTCTTCCTAGTGCTGTCCCATTAATTTTGCTAGCTTTAAAATCCTCCCTTGTCCCCGTATCCCCGCGTCCCCATATCAGCTCTAACCATTCACAACTAATGGGACAGACTACTAGTTAACGCAACTGAAAGCCAAGGTTGTTGAGGGCTTCGCGCAAGCGATCGCGTCCTCTCAATGACTCTACTGTTGCAATCCTTTGGGCTGAGTGTTCTGACCAATCGCCAGCAATGTCCATCTTTTGTTCTATGTAGAAGTCTTTGATGATGTCATTGTAATGGGCGATCGCTTCTTCTTGGTCTGCCAATTTATAAGTTTCCCGATGTACTATGGCTGACTGAGGTAAACGCGGCTTAACTGCGGTTGCCACTTCCGGATTGGGATAACCCACACACAAGCCAAACACAGCATATACAGAGTTAGGCAAATTGATGACTCTTGCTACTTCTTCTGGTTTGTTGCGAATGCCGCCAATGTATACTGTGCCCAACCCTAGGGACTCAGCTGCTACCGCTGCGTTTTGCGCCGCCAAACTTGCATCGACTGTGGACATGACAAACATTTCTAAGTATTTTAGAGCGTCATGAGAAATACCACGACTATCAGCAACGCGAGCGATGCGAGCTAAATCTGCTAACCAAACTAAGAATAGCGGAGCTTGTCGGATATGTGCTTGATTGCCCGCTAGCTTTGATAACTCTTCTTTACGCTCTTGATTTTCTACGGCTACCACACTCCAGGTTTGCAGATTTGAGGAAGTAGAGGCAGATTGAGCCGCTGCAACTATTAATTCCAAAGTTCCTGGTGGTAAAGGGTCAGTTAAATAAGCTCGAATTGAGCGGTGAGATAACAGTGTTGTGACAGATTCATTCCAGTTAATTTCAGAATTAAAAGGAATTTCACCGTAGCGCGATCGCAGTAGTTCTGTTGGATTGGTCATAATCAATATCAAGTCTGAAGAAAAATAGGGAAAAATTAACTTTAAATCTTGGGTGAAAACGCCGCGTATTCTTCTTTTGTCAGTATTGCTGATTTGACATTCACTTGCTTGGGTATCAATTTTAATTGATAGTATGTATCAGCAACTTGTTGTTGTAAACTTATCAGATTATCATCTATTGGCACAATCCCAAAAGTTCGCCTATTAGTTACTTTTCTCATTGTTTCTATGTCAATTCCTAACACAGGTGCTAGAGTTTGTGCTACTTCTTCACGATGTTGTTTAGACCATTCTTCTAGTTTTTGAATCTCCTCTAGTGTTGCCTTGACAATTTGAGGATTTTCTGTAACGAATTTGCGATCTGCTAAATAATAGCCACCCTGTTTATTAATGCCTGTGCCATCAATAAGAACCCGCGCTTTAGTTGCTTCTTGCGCTGCTGCATAAAATGGGTCCCAAATTACCCAAGCATCTACACTACCTTTAACAAAGGCAGCGCGGGCATCAGGTGGTGGCAAATATATAGGCTCAATCTCAGTATATTTCAAGCCAGCTTTTTCTAAAGCTTGGACTAACAGTAAATGAGCGCTAGAGCCTTTTTGAAAAGCAATTTTTTTACCTTTGAGGTCAGTTAGCTTTTGAATTGATGAGTTTTGCGGAACCAGAATCGCCGAGCCAGCAGGACTAGCAGCAATTCCCGCAATGTAAGTGAGTGACGCTCCTGCTGCTTGGGCAAATATTGGTGGTGATTCTCCTACGTGTCCAAGGTCGATACTACCCACGTTCATTGCTTCTAAAAGTTGCGGCCCTGCTGGAAATTCAATCCATTTTACAGATACACCCTCTGGTGATAAACGCTTTTCTAATACTCCTTTGGTTTTTAAGAGAATATTCGATTTCTGATAGCCAAATCGTAGTACAGTCGCTTTGCTAGGAGTAGAGTTATTAACAGATGTCGCACTGGGATTGGATGAATTAACAGATGATGGTGCAGAACAAGCGGCAAATAACAAGCTTAAACAAAGACCTGTAAGAAAAGCTCCCGTTACTGTTAAACGCGCATCAAATAAAAGAAATTTCTGTTGCTTGCTAAATGTTGAATTGCCAAATTTTATGAATGAGATCCATTTCGCAATTAAGCGACGGACTATTAGTCTAATCATCAGCATGATTTCTCCAAATTTCATTAAATACTATAAATCTATAGTGTTACCGTAGTATATAAATATATGTCAGGAAAATTTGATATAAAAACAGTAGATATTAAGGGTATCTAATAATATCCAATCTAGGTAAAGTATTGTAAACAGTTGCTATCCAGCGCCGTTTTATATGTATAGCCTAGCCACACCCTTTAGGACAGTTGTGATTGCTCAAAGCCTTAAAGTAACTAGGTTTTTACTCAGCACTTTGCTATATTTGCGAGAATGCTAAAAATACAACTTTATTCAAGTAAATCTGGTTGTTCGCGGACAATCCTTTCATAGAGTGGCTGAAAGCTGAACCACCCACTTGAGTGCGATCCCACTTGAGTTTGTGCTAAACGAGCTGTTTCGTGATTGATGATACGGGGTCTACCCGCAGCTTCTGCCAACAGTTGCGCTTGGCACGATCGCTCTAAAGTAATGTACCAAAAGGCCGCTTCATCCACTGTATGTCCCACGGTCAAAATGCCGTGATTTTGCAAGATCATAGCCTTTTTGTTACCCAAAATTTCCGCCAGTCGTTTGCCTTCTGAGGTATCTAATACAACACCTGTATAATCGTTAAATAATGCATGGTCTTCGTAGAACGAGCAACAATCTTGATTTAACGGGTCTAACAGACGACCCAAGCTAGACCAAGCTTTACCGTATATTGAATGAGCATGTGCCGCCGCGATCACATCGGGTCTAGCCTCGTGCAGCTGGGAATGGATGACAAAAGCGGCTTGATTTACAGAAGCATCGCCTTTAACGACATCGCCTTCTTTATTAACTAATATTAAGTCAGAGACGCGAATATGACCAAAGTACATTCCAAATGGATTCACCCAAAAATGGTCTGTAAATTGCGGATCGCGAGCTGTAATATGTCCTGCAATTCCTTCGCTGAATCCAAACCGGCCGAACAGGCGAAATGCTGCTGCCAGGCGTTGCTTGCGGTGCAAGCGTTCGTCTTCAACTCGCTCGAAGATGGGGGGTTGCGGTCTTTCATACTTGGGCATGTTCTTTTTCCTGCTCTTGACAAGGAGCGTTGGAATATCCAGAACGAAACGATTTAACGCTATGAGATTCTGGGATAAACTGATGGCGTAAGATGCAGCCAGTATCGTTACCTAAAATATGGATAGATACAGATGCAGTCTCGGATGTGGTTTTGACAGCGTGAATATCACCATCTGGGGGTAACAGGCGGTAGATATCACCTGGTTGCAGCGATCGCACTTCAACTACTTCTAATTTTGCATGTCCCTCACAATTACCGCTATCTACACGGCGATAGACTGTTTCTTGTTGGTTGCCTTTGTATAAACCAATTAATCCCCAAGCTAGATGGTCGTGCACAGGAGTTGTTGAACCAGGAGGAATTACTAAACTGAAGACTGTAAGAGAACGGTCTTGAGCGCGATAAAGTAGCCATTGACCTATACCACCGCCCATCTTGCTTTCAGGATTTACTTGCAGGAATTTTTCATCTAGCCACTCTTGCTGGCCAAGTAATTCTTGAAAATATGGTTCTAATCTAGCTAGAGTCTGCGTGCGGTTTTCACTAGTGCTGGCACTAATTTCTCGAACTGTCGCCACAAAAGAACGTAGTTTTTGACTCTCAATAAACCATTGGTCTTCTGGCAGTGGTTCTAGGATGTTGTGTGTCATCTATATTCCTCTACCTCGCTTCGGGAACTGACTCAAATCGATCTCAAGTTTTTTGCCCTTTGTGACAACAGCACTAGAAGTTACCTTCAAGCCTAGTTGCTCAATCGTTAGCTGGGAAAAAGCTTCCTTCAAAATAATCGTGAAAGGATATCTCTGGAATACGGCAGCTTTATTTTGTGATAATAGCATCCTGGCATGGCTGATACGTACTGGGTATAAGGGTTGTTTATTAACATCAAGAACGAATACTTTAGTCATGTGTGAGAAAAAGGGTGTAAGGGAGAATGGCAGAAAAAAAGCTAGGGGAGAAAAGAGGATAATTTGGTTTTTTCAAGTACTTCATTATTCAAAGAGCGTGAAGTACACAAGTTAAGTCTCAAAACTATATACCAAGCATGTTTTACCTCGTAGATTTCGCTTTATTAAGCAATTTGTTGTCAGCGCATATTTAGAAAGGATGAGAGCCTAGAGATAAACTCCAGTACTCTCGTCTTAGCGGCTCATTTAGCTGTGATTTAGTTGCTGTAAAAAACGGTAATTCGGTCGGATAACCGTAGATACAAGCAAAAATTATCATAGAAAAATTTAAAAATCAAGTCAATTTAACTAGCAAATCCTAGTTTACCGATGACTTTTTCAACTAGTCGCGGCGAGAGTGCAATGAAGCGCGATCGGTTGATAGTGGTATGGTAGATGATATTTAATCGCTGCATCAAAGAGTTTGTTATGCCAGATGTTCGATTTGATAAATATTATCGTTACGAAGAACTGACACAGATTTTGCATGATTATGCTAAGGAATTTCCCCATTTAGTGCGTATAGAAAGTATCGGCAAAAGTTATGAAAGTCGAGATATCTGGCTGTTGACAGTTACCAACTTTGCCCTTGATGCCGATAGAGAAAAACCAGCCCTCTGGGTTGATGGCAACATCCACGCCACGGAACTTGCAGCATCGAGTGTCTGTCTCTACCTTCTGCAAACATTAGTCACAGCTTACGGCACTCACCCAGACATCACCCGTTGTTTAGACACCCGCACTTTTTACATTTGTCCTCGCGTCAACCCAGATGGTGCTGAGTTGGCACTTGCAGAAAAACCAAAATTTATTCGTTCTAGCACCCGTCCCTATCCCGATGAAGAGGAACGCAAGGATGGGTTAATCATGGAAGATATCGATGGTGATGGTCGGATTTTATTAATGCGAATTCCTGATGACAATGGTGCGTGGAAAATTTGCCCCAGCGAACCGCGTCTGTTGGTGCGCCGCGAACCGACAGAAACAGGCGGTCAATATTATCGCTTACTGCCAGAAGGAAGGATAGAAAATTATGACGGCGTTGAGATTAAAATCCAACGTTCCAAAGAAGGGCTAGATTTGAACCGGAATTTTCCCTTTTTATGGCGGCAAGAATTAGAGCAACCAGGAGCCGGCCCTTATCCAGCATCTGAAACAGAAGTGCGATCGCTTGTCCAATTTGTTACGAATCATACCAATATTACAGGGGCGATTACTTTTCATACCTTTGGTGGCGTTTTCATCCGCCCTTATACCCACCTCAGCGATGACGGATTCCCTGTAAAAGACCTCCGGACTTACCAGCACATTGGTAAAAAAGGCACTGAAATTACTGAATATCCAGCCATCTCTGCATTTCATGATTTTCGTTATGACCCCAAAGACATAATCACAGGTACATTCGACGATTGGGCTTACGAACACCAAGGTATATTTGCCTGGACAGTAGAAGTTTGGAGTCCTCAGCGCCAATCTGGAATTACTGATTATAAATTTATTGAATGGTATCAGGAACACCCTTTAGAAGATGACCTGAAGCTATTGCGCTGGAACGACGAACAACTCGCAGGTCAGGGCTACATAGACTGGTATCCCTTCGACCATCCCCAACTCGGTCGGGTGGAATTGGGCGGTTGGAATACTATGTATGCCTGGACAAATCCACCTCCTGAGTTTTTAGAAAAAGAGATTGCCCGTTTTCCTGAGTGGTTAGTGTGGCATCTATTAATCTCCCCTCGCTTGGAGATTTATGAAGCCAGCGTTCAGAAGCTAGGTAATGATATGTATCGGGTGCGGTTGGTTGTACAAAACACAGGTTGGTTACCCAGTTACATTACTCAAAAAGCCTTAGATAAAAAGTTGGTGCGAGGCTGTATCTGTGAAATTGAACTGCCTGCTGATGCAACTTTAGAAATAGGTAAACCTCTAGAAGAGTTGGGCGAACTAGAAGGACGCGCCTATAAACCTTCAGCTCCTATAAGGAGGTTAAGCGACCCCACCCAAGACCGCGCAAAGGCGGAATGGGTTATACGTGCGCCTCTTGGTAGTACGGTCAAGCTGCTAGCCCGTCACGAACGTGCGGGAGTTGTCCGCACTGAGTTGACATTAGAGTGATATTAGCAACTCATACCAATTCGTAATTCGTAATATTGGTCGTTGCTGATTGCGGTCTGAATTAAGCAGATATAAGAATAGTTGAACAAGACGCAAGCCGAGTTATTGGTTCTCTGTGGGTACTGATTGCCAAGCAAGGCGGTCTTTCCAGTGCGATGTGAAATTAACTTGAACTGCTTGCTTAAAGTCCTCCAAAGCTGCTGAAAACGCTTTCTCTTTTTGCTTACCTTGGTTGTTCAACTGTTTAGGGCATTGTGGATTCCATACATATTTTTGACAAGTTTGGTGGGCAATTTCTACATCACTGCCATTTTCAGGATTTTGAAAGACGGGATGATAATGTAACCTATTGCAGCAAACTTGCAACCACTCTTGCCACCCACAGCGCCACAAGCGGACTGTTCCATCAAGACTACCACTGGCAATCAGTTTACCATCAGGGCTAAAAGCTGCGGAATTTACCCAATACTCATGTCCGCGCCAAGGTTGACCAATGGGGTTGCCGTGAATATCCCACAAGCGCACTGTCAAATCATTACTAGCACTGACAATCCAATTGCCATCAGGGCTAAAAGCGACAGAATTCACTTCTTTTTCATGTCCGCGCCAAGGTTGGGTGATAGGATTGCCGTCAATATCCCACAAGCGTACTGTAGAATCATTGCTGCCACTGACAATCCAATTGCCATCAGGGCTAAAAGCGACAGAATTCACTTCTTTTTC
>NZ_JAECZA010000203.1:16147-16413 GCF_016056275.1 Dendronalium phyllosphericum CENA369
ATGTCCGCGCCAAGGTTGACCGATAGGATTGCCGTTCATATCCCACAAGCGCACTGTAGTATCATTACTGCCACTGACAATCCAATTGCCATCTGGGCTAAAGGCGACAGAATTCACTTCTTTTTCATGTCCGCGCCAAGGTTCACCAATAGGATTGCCGTTTATATCCCACAAGCGCACTGTAGTATCATTGCTGGCGCTGATAATAAACTTGCCATCTGGGCTAAAGGCGACAGAATTCACTTCTTTTTCATGTCCGCGCCAAG
>NZ_JAECZA010000203.1:16513-26762 GCF_016056275.1 Dendronalium phyllosphericum CENA369
GTTCACCAATAGGATTGCCGTGAATATCCCACAAGCGCACAGTAGAATCATTGCTGGCGCTGACAATCAACTTGCCATCAGGACTAAAAGCGATAGAATTGACCCAATTCTCATATTTGCGCTGCGATCGCCCGATGACCCGATCTTGTAATATTTGATCTAGCTCCCACAAACGCACAGTTTTATCGCCACCACTGATAATCAGCTTGCCATCGGGGCTAAAGGCTAGGGAATTAACCTGTCCTTCATGTCCGCGCCAAGGTTGAGTTACGGGGTTGCCATTGATATTCCACAAGCGGATTGTGCGATCGCAGCTACCACTAACAATAAACTTGCCATCAGGGCTAAACGCGACAGAATTTACACTTCCTTCATGTCCGCGCCAAGGTTGGCCGACGGGATTACCTTGAATGTCCCACAACCGCACTGTAGAATCACTACTACCACTAATAATAAACTTGCGATCGGGGCTAAAGGCGACGCAAATAATTTTGGCCTCATGTTTGTGCCAGGGTTGAGTGATGGTGTTACCTTGTAAATCCCACAAACACACCGTTCCGTCAAAACCAACACTGATAATGGAATCGCCATTTGGACTAAAGGCAACGGAAATAACTCCTTCCTTGTGTCCGCGCCAAGGTTGAGCAATGGCGTTACCTTGTAAATCCCACAAACACACCGTTCCGTCAAAACCAACACTGATAATAGAATCGCCATTTGAGTTAAAGGCGACGGCAATAACTCCTTCCTCATGTCCCTGCCACGGTAGAGTAATCAGATTACCTTGCAAATTCCATAAACACAAAATTCCGTCAATACTGCCACTAACAATAAACTTGCTATCAGGACTAAAGGCTAGACAATTAACCTCTTGCTCGTGTCCCAGCAAAAATTGAGCAGTAGGATTGCCAATGATATTCCACAAGCATACCGTAGAATCACTACTGCCACTGGCAATAAACTTGCCATCAGGACTAAAAGCTAGACAATTCACCTCTTGCTCGTGTCCGCGCAAGCTATTTGCTTCTGTGGGTGTGTTCGTTGCTTCCTTTAAGCTTCCCAAAACAGGAGCTAGAAGCTGGTTTGGGTTTTTCTCTAAATTCTCACCCATTGTTTGAATTGCCAACACCAAACCCTCTAGCGGTTGGACGGGCAGTAAATTCAATACCCTGGCGGATTGTTCGCGCAGTTTTAATTCAGTCAGTGCAAGGTTTAACTTTTGAATCTCTTGTTCCTTTTCTCTCAAATGGGAATCGCGCCATCCAACACTAGGATTAATAAATTGATTAGCTTGTTCGCTGAAATAACTAAATATTTGCTCTTTTACTTCTTGATAAGTCTTTGTTTTCAGAATCCGGTTTTGAATATTTTCGCTTTTCCACAGTAAATCCAGAGTGTATTCCAGCAGTGGTAAAGAATCACCTTGTTGGTGAAAATCATCAATAATTTGCTCAATTAGTCCTGGTTCAAAGGTAACGCCATGTCTCGCAGCAGGTTCAGCGAGCGCTAACTTTAATTCCTCATCGCTCATCCTAGTGAGTATACAACTATAGCGATCGTGAATCTTCGCAAGTTGCGGATACTCACTAAATCTATCTAAAAAATCCGATCGCATTGTTAAAACAATTTTGACAGAGCTATCCTGCTGCTGGCTCAATTGAAATAGACTAGCAACAAATTGGTCGCGTTCTGGCTTTTGAGTTTTCGTAAATATTTCTTCAAATCGGTCAATAAAAATCAGAACGCGCTCATAATTTTGTTTGAGTAATGTGACAATATTAATTAGGGTATTTTTTCTTATTTCTCGACAGCTATCAGCTATTTTAGATTGTTTTCCATAAGTAACAGCAAGACATTTATAAAGAGATTTAAAAGGAGTTTCATCTGGCTGAAAAGTGATATTAATTAATGAATTTTTATAAGACCCTAAATAAGGAATTAAACCTGCTAAAATCAACGATGATTTGCCACTGTATGCGGCTCCTAAAAGCAAGAGTGCATCATCTTTTTTTAAGCGATCGCTAATCTCAGCAATCCACTTATCCCGACCAAAAAATTTGTCTTTATCTTTAATTTCAAAAGTTTTTAATCCTAAGTAGGGAGAGTCTATTTTGAGTGGACGACGATGAATGTCCTCAGACTGACTGTCAGAAAAAAAATTGTATTCAGAAATACCTTGGACATGACATCCAATATTTATATCGCCTTCAGAACTGTTAACCATCTTATCTCCTTACCTTTGGACACCCCTGGCCAAATCTTTCCCTCAGTTATAGTTCCTCAGCTAATCTTTTTGACACTCCCTGAATTAGAAATTCGGGGATTCTTGCTTCACAGGGACTCCAGTGGTTAAAAATTAAGATTTTAAATAGCTTTATTCAGCGAAATTACTTAAGTCAATTTTTTAAATTTGGAGTAACTTGATCCTAAAACGCCCGAAATGACAAACGAGATGGAACTTTTTGATAACCTACACCTTGCTATGTTTAGCGGCAAAGGTGGAGTCGGAAAAACAACAATCTCCTGCACCTTTGCATATCGTTGGGCGCAGAAATTTGTCAACGAGCAAATTCTTTTAATCTCAACCGATCCGGCTCACTCTCTTGGAGATGTCTTACAAGTTAGCGTTGATGACATTCCTCGTCCGATAGCGGAACTACCCAATCTACAAGTCAGGGCGTTGGATGCAAAGCTTCTGCTACAAAAGTTTAAAGAACGTTACGGTCAGGTTTTAGAACTTTTAGTGGAACGGGGTAGTTTTGTTGAGGGAGAAGACTTGTCTCCAGTTTGGGATTTAAACTGGCCGGGACTGGACGAGTTGATGGGTTTGTTAGAGATCCAACGCCTTCTCAACGAACAGCAGGTAGACCGAGTAGTAGTAGATATGGCTCCTAGCGGTCATACTCTCAACTTGTTTGGCTTGATGGATTTTTTAGATACTTTCCTCCACTCTCTGGAACTCTTTCAAGAAAAGCATCGGTATATTAGCAAGACCTTTGCTGGAAGTTACAAACCCGATCGCGCTGACGAATTTTTGCAAACCCTGAAAGCTGAACTTTCCCAAGGTCGTCGTCTGCTTCAAGATCCTAAGCATACAGCTTGTTTGTTAGTTGCGATCGCCGAACCAATGAGTTGGCTGGAGTCAAAACGATTCCTAGAAGCCTTACAAACCATGCAGGTTCCTTGCGGAGGATTGTTTGTCAACCAAGTTCTTGCCAGTGCGACTGACCGCGATCGTTACCAAGAACAACAACCGCTGATCGGTCAGTATACGGATCTTGCTAACGGCAAGCCGATTTTTATCGTGCCACAGCAAGATCGGGAGCCTTTGGGAATTGTAGCCCTCAGCCATCTGATCGACCAAATCCATGTTCCTCAGCTGGAACCGCTATTTCCTATCGATCTACTCCCAGTTCAATGGCCTGAAACAATTCCTCCTAACTTTGGAGATTTTCTCACCCAAGGTCGTCGCCTGTTATTAATTGGCGGTAAAGGTGGAGTAGGCAAGACTACAGTAGCAGCTGCCATTGGTTGGGCTATGGCTCAACAACATCCCGATCGCAAAATTCGTATGGTTTCCATCGATCCAGCCCATTCCTTGGGTGATGCCTTTGGTCTGAGTTTGGGACACGAACCATATCAAATAACTGCCAATCTTCGAGGTCAGGAAGTAGATAGCGATCGCCTTCTGGAGCAATTCAGAGGCGATTACCTGTGGGAACTGGCCGAAATGATGAGTGGCGAAACCCAAACAAGCGAAACTATTGAAATGGCTTATGCTCCTGCTGCTTGGCGCAAAATAGTCGGTCAAGCTTTACCAGGGATTGATGAAATGCTTTCCCTGTTAACAGTAATGGAATTGCTAGAGCAACAAGAAGAAGACTTAATTATTTTAGACACTGCTCCTACAGGTCATCTTCTGCGTTTTCTAGAAATGCCAACTGCACTGTCAGACTGGCTAGCTTGGATTTTCAAACTCTGGATCAAGTATCAAAATGTTCTTGGTCGTACAGAGTTCATGGGACGTTTACGAACTTTGCGACAGCGCGTAGTCAAAGCCCAAAAAGTGCTAAAAGACCCACAGCAAGCAGAGTTCATTGGGGTTACACTTAACCAAGCTAGCGTACTTGCCGAACAACAACGCCTATTCAAATCTCTGCAAGAAATAGGTGTAAGCCAGAATTACCTTGTTCTCAACCGCTTTACTTCTACAGCGATCGTTAATTGCGATTTTCCAGGTTTGACAACGGTTCGCTTACCAGTGCTTCCTCGCTCAGTTGAGCCTTTAGAACGCATCCAAGCAGCCGCCGGCTGTTTATTTTAACAGCTAATTAGACTAAATACTTTCTACCCAAAGAGAAATTTATTATGCATCGCACTCCAAACCGCGGACAAATTCAAGCCAAACTTAGCTCAATGCCTCCTCAACGTTCACAAGCAAGAGTTTACTTAAATGCTTACAAAATGATGTTGGAAAAAGAGCGTTTAGAGCAGGAACTACAGAAACTCGAAGCACGCCGACATCAGATTCAGCAGCGTCTTGCGATTTTAAATAGTCAAATAATTGCTGAAGAAGACATCACCCATCAGCAAGCAAATACTGACTTAGAGGACAATACACCAAAATTCAACACCATAACATTGGAATACTAAGTACTAAGATTTCAGCTTGCCTATTCTTTGCAACTTCCTTGCGTGGTCGGGGCTTAAATCAGATTTTGTAATAATACTTAAAAATAAAATGAGTGCTTCAATTAAGGAATTTGATATATGGGTTGAGCTTGATGAATATGATGCAATGGAAAAGCAGAATTTAGATGAAGACTTCTGTAATGTAATAATATGCTATCCTGATGGTTCACGGATTACTCTTAATATCTGGAGTGAAAATTACCTCCACAACCAGATTAATAATCTTGATTGGATAGATAAACAAGTAGCTATCTTGCCAGATATTGTAGTACGTAATTTTAACTCTGACTCAATTCGGCAAGCTATTACAAATTTAGTTAATAATTATAGTTGGCTAGAAGGACGTGGGTAAGGATTCAGGTGGCAGAGTATTGACAAAGGGAACACTTGAGGGAGAGTATCACAGATATGAACCAGAACCTGCCTCAAGAATTAGATCGAGAAAGCTTGAACCAGTTATCGAAAGAAGAACTGGTAGAGATAATTATTGAGCAAAGCAAGGTAATACGTGAGTTACAGAAAATCATTGTAGAACTACAGCAAGAAATAGAGCGTTTAAAAGTCAGTAGGGATTTAGATAGCTCTAATTCGTCGAAACCACCGTCTCTTGACATTTTGAAAAAGAGCGAAAATAAAAAAGCACCTACTGAAAACCAATCAAATCAGTCGAAGAAGAAACCGGGTGGGCAGCCGGGACATCAAGGTAAGACTCGTAAGGGTTTTGGCAGAGTAGATCGTTATAAAATTTTGCGTCCTACGGATTGTGTCTTTTGTGGTCACAAAGCATTTGCACCTGCTCCCGTAAAAGTAGAGAAACACACTGTAGCGCAATTAGTGGAATGCCCCATTGAAATAGTTGAGTATCAACGCCAAACCTGTGTGTGTGAGTGCTGTGGACAGCTACAAACTTCCCCCTGGCCAGAAGAGATCATCCCAGGACAAGATTTAGGAGTGAAATTACAGGCATTTTTAGGATGGGCAAATAATTATGCACATATGCCCTATGAGAAACAGCAGGAAATGCTTTGGGAATTGGGGCAAATTGAAATTGGGTTAGGAACGTTAGTAACAACTAATGAACGAATTACTGGGGCAATAGAACCAAGCATTAGTGAATTAAGCGATTGGGTAAAACAGACGCAGCCTAACATTCATGTGGATGAAACACCTTGGTCAGTCAAAGGAACCAAAGAATGGTTGTGGGTAGTTGCCAATTCTGAATTCTGCCTGTTTACTGCGGCTGATACTCGCTCTAGAGCCGAATTATCAGCAATTTTAGGAACCCAATATCAAGGCGTAATTATCAGCGACGATTGAGCGTGTTTACAATGGCTATCAAGCTTTTGCCCAACAAAAATGTTTAGCGCATCTACGCCGTCACTTCAAAAAATTAATTCAACTTCCAGGTCTTCACAACCAAGCTATTGGTGAAGTGTTTGTTGATTTAATTGATGAAGCCTTTAGAAATTATGGACGATGGTTTGAGACTCTTAACTCCACCAATTACAACGATTGGGTCAACCACTTCAAATCCAAGTTGCAATCCTCTATTGATCAATGGATTAACTTAGCCGGAGCAACAGCAGGCCAGCTTTTACGTTCTTTGCGCGATCAAGCTCATCAATGGTGGTATTTCCTTGACCATCCTGAAGTTCCTCCTGATAATAATCAGGCTGAACGCTCGCTGCGTTTAGCTGTCACAAAACGTAAGGTTAGTGGTGGCTCCCGTTCAATGGAACGGTTTCAACACACTGCCAATTTGTTGACGGTGGTGCAAACCTGTCGTCGTCAAGGCCGATCTGTGATTGATTTTTTTGTACAAGCACTATTGGCTGTTTCTAATAATTCTCTGTCTTGCCCTTCTTTGCTTCCGCAATATTAGACCTGAATCCTTACATGAGTTGGAATTGACACAGCAGCATTACCTGACTTCTCATTCACCATGAGCCGTCCTTGATATTGAGTGGCGAACTCAAGCATCTCGTCAGCAGTTTTGATGTTGTTCTTCTGGGCACGTTCTATCTTGAGATAGTTTGTCATGCTACTAGTGGCAGGATGAGTGTATACAGCTTCCTGGCTCTCAACATTAAAGCGTTCAGCCGGAAGTGTTTCTACTCCAACTTCGTAAACACCAGCCGCGATGGCTGCTTCAATTTGTTGGCTTAACAATAACTCAAAACGCTCGAAAATGATGTTTTGCATATCTATGCGTAGAGCCAGCAAGCGGTTGAGGAATTGACGCAGAGGTGGGAGGTCGATTTTCATCCCGCCTTCGTGAGAAGTTAGCGATAAACCTGTCATTTGCTCGAAAGTGCCGAGTGGAACTTCGTGAAATCGACCTTGGAAAATCTGCTTAAACAACTCGTATAGCGCGTGTTCAGCATACTGTGACTCTAGGTTATCCTTAGCCTCAAATATGCCGTTACCACCTGTTTGTCGTTGACCACGAGTGAGTGCGCCCAAGCTGTCCAGCCGTCGAGCAATAGTGCTGATGAATCGGCGTTCGCCCCTGACATTGGTAGTCACTGGTCTAAACACGGGTGCAGACGCTTGGTTTGTGCGGTGAGTGCGCCCAAGCCCCTGTATGGCGTTATCCGCGCGCCAACCAGCCTCTAACAAGTAATGCGATCGCCGCCTACGATTTACAGCATTGAGATCGGCATGGTAACTTCTACCTGTGCCACCAGCATCAGAGAACACGAGGATCTGCTTATCCCCCTGCATAAATGCAGCAGTTTCGGCAATATTAGCGCCGGAACCCCGTGAATCGACAAATAAGCGTCCTGAATCATCTTTGAGAACGCGCTTGCTACGACCAGTAACTTCAGCCACTTGTTTATGACCGAAGTGCCACAGCAGTTGTTCAAGTGCGCCGGGGATGGGGTCAAGGCTGGCCAGTCGGTCAACCAAGGCATCTCTCAAGGCTACAGCTTCAGTTGATACTACGGGGGAACCGTCTGCGTCAAATATTGGCTCAGAACGCTCATCACCATCTTCGAGAGAGTGGATCTCATGCAAGTGAATTGGGAACGCACTGATGAGATAGTCAAGAACATACTCACGCGGAGTTAGGTCAAGATTCAAATCTTTCCATTCCTCGGACGGAACCTCATGAAGTCGCCGTTTCAAAAGTTCTTCGTTAGTTGAAACTAACTGGATTACAACTGCAAGACCCTAAGCAATATCCTGTTCAATTGCTTTAATCAACTGCGGACACTTCATACCAGTCAGCAGATGATTGAAGAATCGTTGCTTGTGGGATTCAAACTGCGACTTGGCTGACATCTTAGCAGCACGGTTGTAAGTTTTTGCACCGGAAATATTGCAAGCTTCTAACGCCTTCTCTAAATTATTATGAATAACACCGAAAGCGTCAGAGTAACTATTGTAAATGCGTTCTTGCGTCGGCGTTAACTCGATTTCGAGTGTCTGATATTCCACGCCCTCGAACGAGAGACTCCGCGCCAGATAAAGCCCAAAGCCTTTAAATCCCTGCCTACAACCTCCATTGCAGCAATTCCACCAACAGAGATAGATTCTACAAAGTCTTCACGGTTCGTAAACGGGAAATCTCCAGTTTGCCAGAGTCCGAGACGATTCGCATAAGATAGGTTTGAGACTTTGGTTGCTCCGGTTGCTGACACGTAGACAATCCGTGCCTTGGGTAAAGCATTTTGCAGCCTCAGTCCGACAATACCCTGCATTGATGCTGCAACCATACCGAGCGCCCCCTCAACTGCCATTGCATTTCCCATACTGTGGCACTCGTCAAAAGCGATCGCACCCTCAAAGTCCTTAAGAGCCCACTCAACAATTTGCTTAAGTCGGCTTTTACCGTTCTTTTGAGAGCGTAGAGTTGAGTACGTGCAGAACAAAATGCCTTGAGAGAATGGGATTGGCTCACCCAGCTTGATGTTCGAGAGATCGATGATGTCTTTGTCAGCACCACCTAGCGCACACCAGTCTCTACGTGCGTCTTCAATTAATGCGGCACTTTTTGATACCCAAATAGCTTTTCGTCTGCCCTGACACCAATTATCTAAAACGATTCCCGCAATTTGTCTACCTTTTCCGCAACCCGTCCCATCGCCTAAGAACCAGCCACGGCGGAACCTGACAGCATTTTCTTCGCCCTGAGCCGCAACAGTCACATTATCCCATGAATCATCCACAATATAAGACCCAGACAGAAATTCTGAGTGAGCCTGCCCTGCGTAAATCACGCTTTCAATTTGTGCTGCTGATAACAAGCCTTGTGAAACAATATTGCTAGGTAAGTGAGGTTTGTATGTAGGAACCGGGGGTGAGACAAGTGCTAGTGCTGCACTCTCGCAAAGTAGCGAGGGATGGGGTAGGGCATCCTTAATTAAAAGGCGTTGTGGGCGATAGGTTTCATAAAGGCTATCTTTCAATCCATCGGTGGCAGACCACTCGACTACCTCATATTCCAGAACAACCACATCTGGAATTTCTGCGGATGGTTCTGGTTGTGTCACTGTAGTACGCTTGGGCAATTTAACAACCTTCGCCGCCGCTTTAACAATTCCAGCTTTCCACTGCGATCGCTCAGGCAATTGCCCAATCAACGCCAGCAGTTCAGGCAGTTCCAGAGTTTCTCGAATGCAAGGAATGTCGCCTCTTTTAGATGCCGGGACTTTATCAATAACGGTGATTCGGGTTTCGATTGTTGTCCCGTGCTTGGCGTAAGCTTGACCACTGACTCCTACAGACATTAAAACTCGCGCTTTTTCTTGCCACTTCACAAAAGTTTCTCGCCAGCTTGGGTTAGCTGGAGAGAAACAATTAGCTGTGATTGTTACCAGCCGTCCACCGGCGCACAGCCTTTGTAGTGCAGAGTTAATGTGTCGGGGTGTGGTATCGGGATTACGATCGCTTACCTTGGGCGACGACGAAAACGGCGGATTCATCAGCACGACTGAGGGCTTGGTTTGCCCTACCAAATAATCGTTAATTTGTTCCGCGTTCACAGAAAATAGTGGTGTGCGAGGAAAGAGCCGACTTAGAATCTTAGTTCTGTCTTGTGCCAATTCGTTAATCATCAGACTTGCGCCCTGGAGTTGACCAAATTCGCAGATAATCCCAGTTCCGGCACTTGGCTCAAGAATCAAGTCATTGCGAGTAATCTGCCCTGCTAAGGATACTAAATAAGCCAGAGGCAATGGAGTCGAGAATTGTTGAAGTTGAATTTGCTCCTCGCTCCGGCGGCTGTGTGTGGGGCAAAGCGACTCAAGGCGTTGCAGTTGTTTTAGAGGGTGTTTGAAAAGTTTTGATGGGTCAAATTTTATGCCAATCGCCTGACCATGATCCGGATCATGGCAACGTAGATAAACGTCTGTGATGTTTCGGGCAATAACTGATAATCTCTAACCAATCGCCGACACCCCATAAGCCAACCGAAAGTGCGTTCCACTACCCAACGTTTTTTGAGCAACACGAATCCCTTGGTTTGTTCTGGTCGTAGCACCACTTGGACAATCCAACGGCAAAAGTCCATCACCCACTGCATGAATGGCTCACCGTTAAAGCCACCATCCAC
>NZ_JAECZA010000025.1 GCF_016056275.1 Dendronalium phyllosphericum CENA369
CTCCCCCTACCTCCCCTGCTCCCCCATCTCCCCCTGTTGGTACTTTCCCATTCCAAATCTCAAATTTAAAATGGTCTCAGACCCTCCTTGACAAAGTCCAAACAATAGACTAAGTTCATTCGCAAATACTCAAATACACGTAGTAGAATCTCATGCTTTACTCAAAACAAACACGCTACCCTCGTTCCCCCTGCCAATGCGGAGATCGCTATCTATATAAGTGATATCCAACCAGCCTTGTTGTGTATCGTCATTTAGGGGAAAATCAATACCTATAAATTTTTTACCAGTTTCAATTTGCTGGATGAAATTTTCTGGAGAACCATACCCTATTAAGTTTTTTAGACCGATAATAGAGCGCTCAAATTTTACTTGGATGCGACGACCAGAAACTGGCTCAAATTTAGCAGCTACGCTGACTAATCCTTCAAGATAAGGTAAGCCATAAATCTCAGCAATGTTGTAAACACTGGTAGTTTGTACCCGTATACACTGATATATTTGACCCAGTTGATAAAAAGGTACGCGATCTAAGTTTAAAAGAGCCTTGCTTGTGGTATAAAGTAATCGCCAATTGCCATCTAGCAAGTTGTTTGCTTCCACTGGACGCGGTGTCGGATTAACGTCTTCTAATCGAGCGATCGCTGATAAAATAGCTTGTTTTTGTTGCTCGCTAGCTAATAACCCGCGATTTGTACCAGCGATTGTATCTAATAAGGCCGCTTTTCCAATCATCGCTTATTACCTCAAAAATTATCAGGATTAAACTCACACAATTCGATATTAATTTCCTATGTCTCAAGCCGTGCAAATCGCTAAACATCTATCTCTGGTTGCTTTACTACTATTAAATAAAATATTTATGGCAGCTTGCGGATTTATCAATCCACAAGTTGAATGTATGAATAACTAAATAAAGCCGTGTCAAGTGATAGACTTCTTAATGTCTAGTTACATGAACGTTATTGTGTATTTGTCATATGTTAAATTCTCCCTTACGTGAAGAACCTCGCAATCAGCGAGCTGCTGTAATTCCATTAAAACAAGAATCCTCTTTGTTGGACTGGTTGCAAAGCAACGGTCGTCTCATAGCGCGTGACGTTCACGAACCTGATTTTTCCGATGAAGAAGAAGAAATATCAGAGTTTCTAGGTGGAGAAGATGGTATTGACCTTGATTATGATGACGATGATGATATCGGCATAGCTGAAGACTAGCCCTTTGCGGCTGGGACTTGGTGATATCTATCGTCCCTATTATCCAAAATATTTTTAAGTGTGGAGTGAAGGGGAATTCTGTGGACGCTAAATTATCTCCTAACCAAGGATTGAACTTTTCTGGAATCGGGCTAGCCTCTGGCTTGGCCGCAGGGCTAAGTGTGGCAGCATTAATTTTTGATTGGATGGGCAATAGATTGCCTTGGCAAGTAACCTCGCTCACCTTACCACTAGTATTATGTGCGGTGAGTTCGGCTGCTATGGGCTTTGTGGTAATTCCACTGCTGCAAGCACTCAAAACGGGGCAAATCATTCGTGAAGATGGCCCTCAAGCCCACTTAAAAAAAGCTGGGACTCCAACAATGGGAGGTATATTCTTTATACCTGTAGCTGTGATAATTGCCTGCGTGGGGTCTAATTTTAATAAAGAAGTACTTGCTGTATCTGCATTAACACTTAGCTACGGATTTATTGGTTGGATCGATGATTGGCAGATTCTCCGCCGGAAATCGAATAAAGGTATATCTCCCAGGATGAAACTAGCTTTGCAAATCGGTTTTGCAGCAATGTTTTGTCTGTGGTTGATGTTCAATCAACCTTCTAATATTACAAGTATTGCTTTGCCTTGGGTGAGCTTTGCATTACCTTTAGGGTTCCTATTCTGGCCTTTGGCTGGTTTTGTCTTAGTGGCAGAAAGCAATGCAACTAATCTCACTGATGGTATTGATGGTTTAGCAGCAGGAACCGTAGCGATCGCTTTACTAGCATTAGGAGCATTAATCGCACCTGTTTCCCCTGGATTGATGGTTTTCTGTGCTGCTTTGAGTGGTGGTTGCTTAGGTTTCTTAGCTCATAACCGCAACCCAGCCCGCGTATTCATGGGCGATACAGGTTCTTTGGCGTTGGGAGGGGCTTTAGCTGCTGTCGCATTGCTAACTAATAGCTTAGTAGCGCTGTTTATTCTTAGTGGCATCTTTTTCGTGGAAACCCTTTCTGTGATGGCGCAAGTGAGTTATTACAAAGCTACTAAAGGCCCCGATGGTAAAGGCAAACGCTTGTTGAGAATGGCTCCCTTACACCATCACTTGGAACTAACTGGTTGGTCAGAATTGCAAGTAGTTGGGGTGTTTTATATAGTCGCTGCTTTCCTGGCTGCAATTTGTTTGGCGATCGCTCCATTTTGAGATTTTTTGAAAAAATAGTTTAAGATAAATCAACCTCCGTATCTACGGAGGTTATTTTTTTATTGATTGTAGAATTTCCCAGTAACTGACTGACCTCAAGCTGAGTAAAAATCAATGAGTTAAGCTATTTCGCTTTGAAATTCCACAATTACTCGTGAAATTCGTCACTCGCAGACGGTTAACAATCACCAGTCAACAGTCACCAGTCAACACCAAAAGATGTACAAACTAATTTTTTGCCGGAATCTTTCGCTTTTACATGTAAAGTGATACAATAATAGATTGTGAGTTTTTATATAAAACGCCTAGCAGGAGAACAGTATGCAGAGAACCTTGGGCGGCACTTGCCGTAAGAGAAAAAGAACTTCTGGTTTTCGTGCCAGAATGCGGACACCAGATGGAAGAAACGTGATTCGGGCAAGAAGAAAAAGAGGGCGTTATCGTCTCAGCGTTTAGGGTTCTTCAGCTAAAACAACTGTGGCTTTGCCCAAGGCGAATCGACTAAAATCTCGAAAAGATTTTCAGGCAGTTTTCCAGCAAGGAATCCGGCGACATAGTTCTCATTTCACTTTGAGAGCTTTAGGGCCATCATGCTTCACCAAGCCATCCTTGGATGCTGCCATAACTAAATTTCCAACTAACTCACAAAAGCTCACCAGCACGCGAATTGGCATTTCGATTAGTACAAAAGTTAGCAAAAGAGCAGTAGTTCGTAACCGGATAAAACGTCAGATTACTGCTGTTTTACATAACTTGTTGCCGAAATTGTCCCCAGGCTGGCGGCTAGTGGTTGTTGTGAAACCAACAGCAGCAGAATCTAAGTGCGTAAGCCAACAATTTCTGCAAGAATTAGAGCAGTTGTTGGCACAAGCTGAGGTATTCAATGGGAATTCGTGAAGAAATTTATTATGAAGGCGGCCCTCACATTGGGGACTTGATTTTAAACCTGTTAATTGGGCTAACTGTCGTCGGCATACCATTGGCAGTAGGGGCAATCGTTAGAGCATTATGGCTGCGTTACCGGATTACAGATCGCCGGATTTCTGTAATGGGGGGTTGGATGGGACGCGATCGCACTGACGTGATTTACTCAGAAATTGTCAATATTGTCAAAGTCCCACGCGGTCTTGGTATTTGGGGAGATATGGTGGTAACCCTGAGAAATGGTAGCCGTCTGGAAATGCGGGCTGTTCCTAAATTTCGAGAAGTCTACGATTATATCAATGAAAAAGTCACCGCCAAAAATCCCCAGTACACCGGTGCAGCTAACAAGTGATAGTGAAAGAGGGATGAGGAAGATAAGGGAGATAGAATTCAAAACTCCTATACAAACGCGATTAATCGCGTTTGTACAGACAAGGGTTAATCGCGTCTCTAACTCTCAACTCACCACTTTCTTTGAAGTGCGGCTATCCGTAGCGTAGGATAGTCGCAGACTAATTATGATTTAGATAAATTAGATTCAGTTCAGTTTACAGTACCTCAGGTTGGATTCAGAATAATGGATTTTGGTATCGGGTTTCTCTCGAACAACGTAATGCTGCCAATCATAGACTTCTTCTATAGCATTGTGCCTAGCTATGGATTGGCGATCGTTGCCTTGACATTGATAATCCGCTTCGCGCTCTATCCCCTGAGTGCTGGTTCAATTCGTAATATGCGGCGGATGCGAATTGTACAACCTCTGATGCAAAAGCGGATGGCAGAAATCAAAGAGCGTTTTAAGGACGATCCGCAAAAGCAGCAAGAGGAAATGGTCAACGTTCAAAAAGAATTTGGCAACCCACTAGCAGGATGTTTGCCACTGCTACTACAAATGCCAGTTCTTTTAGCGCTATTTGCCACGTTGCGGGGTTCGCCTTTTGCTGGAGTGAACTACTCTGTCAATCTGCAAGTTTTTCCTGCCGAACAAATCGAACGAATTCAACCCCAAGCCTTTGCGACTCCTCCCCAAAATATTTACATTGCCGATGGGGATCATGTTAAAGTAAGTGCCATTATTCCTAGTGGTAACAAATTAACAGTAGGAGAACAAACCAAGATACAATATCAGACCCTTGAAGGCAAACCATTTCAGGTTCTCTTAGCAGAACACCCAGAAAATAAGTTGATTCCTCAATGGAAAGTCACCAAAGGCGAAGATAGGATCGAGATTGATGCTGAGGGTAATATAAAAGCCCTACAACCGGGAGATGTGACAATTCAAGGGACAATTCCCGGACTAGCAGCAGACAAAGGATTTTTATTCATTGATGCTTTAGGTAGAGTTGGCGCAATAGATCCCGACAACACAATCCACTGGGATATCGTCGCTATGATAGTCTTCTTTGGGATCAGCCTTTATGTAAGCCAAATGCTTTCTGGGCAAAATTCCAGTGGCGGCAACCCACAGCAAGATACAGTCAACAAAATTACCCCAGTCATCTTTTCTGGGATGTTTTTGTTCTTTCCCCTACCAGCAGGGGTATTGATGTATATGGTGATTGGGAATATTTTCCAAACACTGCAAACCTACATTCTTTCCCGCGAACCCCTACCAGAGGAACTACAAAAAATAGTAGACTCCCAAGAGAAAGCAGTAGCGGCAGAACAAAAGTCATTACCTTTTGAGCCAAAAAGTTCTAAGAAAAAGACTACAGGTTGATAGATGAGCGACAGTCCCATGCAGCGAGGTCAGCAGTGGTTAAAAACACTGCTGCAACTCACTGGGGTATCTGCTGAGATTCAGGGCAAATTAGAAACTGCCCAATCTCAAGACAGTGATTCTCCAGAACCAGATAATTACTGGTTGACTATTGATGAAACTAACCTGACACCAGAACAAATTCAAGTTTTAATTGGTGCTGACGGTTCTGTGCTAGATGCGATTCAATATCTAGCTAATTCCGTTTTAAATCTGAGCCAACCACACGAGGGTCAAGCTTCTTATACCATTGAGTTGAATGGGTACCGGGTTAAAAGAGAAGCGGAAATTCGTTCGCTAGCAGAAGCCGCAGCTGATGAAGTGCGCTCTACAGGTCAAGAAGTAGAAATCAAATCCCTCAGTTCCGCCGAACGCCGTCAAGTCCACACATTCTTGAAGGAATTTGGAGATTTGGAAACCTTTAGTCGTGGTAAAGAGCCGCATCGCCATTTGGTAGTTCGTCCGGCTGTGGGGGAATGAGTAGTTGTCAGTTGTCTTAGAGACGCGATTAACCCTTGTCTGTACAAGAGTTAGTTGTCAGTAGAAAGAGGACGCAAAGACGTAAAGAGATGAGGAAGATGAGAAAGTAGGAGAACAGAGGAGCAGAGAAAAAATTCTTAACTCCTAACTCAGCACTCAGCACTTGAAAGCTTGTAACTACATCGTAATTTCAAAATTTCTATTGTTCCTACAAGATAAACTA
Organism: Dendronalium phyllosphericum CENA369; assembly: GCF_016056275.1. Lineage (GTDB taxonomy): Bacteria > Cyanobacteriota > Cyanobacteriia > Cyanobacteriales > Nostocaceae > Dendronalium > Dendronalium phyllosphericum. The sequence goes on from NZ_JAECZA010000025.1 coordinate 5,788, forward strand.
ATAAGAAAGTATCAGCAGAATTGCTGGCGATTAGTATAAATTTTCGTGAGGAAATCTCACAAATCCTATGGACGCAATTTTTATTCCGCAGCTAACTAAAGCCCCGGAGCGGACAGAGGAATTTCAGGTGAAAGAGTTTCTGCCTGGTCTGGAAACGTTGACACCAGTTCGCGGTCGCGTCCGCATCCAACATCAAGGCAATTACCTGGAAGTGTCCGGTCAAGCAGAGGCAATTATTACTTGTACCTGTAACCGCTGTTTGCAGCAGTACAATCATCGTTTGACGGTTGATACCAAGGAAATTATTTGGTTAGACGAGTCCGCCAGTCAAGCACAAGACTTGCCTTTAGAAAGGGAAGTGGCGATGGAAGATTTGGTAGAGACTTTACCTCCTGATGGTTACTTTTACCCTAGTGAATGGCTATACGAGCAGATGTGCTTAGAATTGCCCCAGCGCCAACTATGCGATCTCAATTGCCCAGGAATTTTGAATAGTGCTGCTGACAGTTCAGATGAGCCTATTGATAACCGCTGGGCTGGGTTGGAAGCTTTGAAAAAGCGACTTCCAGGATAATAGGTGATTTTTAACTTCGTTATCACGACATGTAGCGCGTTACAGCGTTTATCAACTATCGATTTGAAGTTAAAATACGCTTAACGCACAATGTTTCTCTAAATAAAGTGAACTATCTCAAAATTACTTTTGCGATCGCCTCTGATGAACGCACCTTGTCATCACTGTCAACTCTATAAGACATAATCGCAACAGTAAGGCAATTTATCAAGTATGTCTTATTCTTCTCGAAGATGATTTTTTATTACTAAAGAAATAAGTAATACACATAGAATTTAATGAATGATAGCTTCACTGGTAAAATTGTGAGCCAATGCTTCGCATCTCTATTGTGAGGTAAAGGCTATTGCTTTTGCTCATCGGCTGCTTTTAACCCCTGCTCAAATTCGTCAATAGCTTGAATTGAATCTGAGATTGTCAGACATTGCTCTAGCAAAGAAATGTCTAATTCTGGCAGTATCTCACTTTTAGAGAGAGCTTCATACCCATAAGTATTAGAGTAAACAGTGGCTTGCTCTTTTTGGGAATTATCCCGTAAATGGTATAACTTAAACTGGTTGCTCTCCCAAAACCAGACTTCTGCAACTCCTAATCTTCGGTAGATTTCCAGTTTGCTTACACTTCCACTAGTAAGAACTACTTCTATAGCTAAATCTGGTACTTTTTTTTCTTCACCTATGCAGTAACACTCGTCTGGTTCTGCACCAGCTTTTCTTGCTTTGTTTTTAAAAGTAGAACTTCCCATCGGTACAAACCGAATGCGCTTGCTGTAGAAAAAACGCTCTAACAGCATCCCTAAATTCGTTTTGATTTTTTCATGTCTGATTGATGGCGACACTATTTCTAATATTCCATCTAAATAATTAACACGGTAATGAGAGTTATTTTCTAGTTTCGCCAGTAGCGATTCATAGCTTTCCCAACTTACACCACTACTCATAAACCTTTCTTCTGGGTCGTTACTATGATCTAATTCTGGCTCATCAATTAGTTCTTTAAGGCTGCTGACCATTATCATCTCTCCTGATAATTTTTGACATAAAGATGAGTCTGCGTTTATTTCATGCTGATTTCTCCATAACATCTGTTTAGATATTATCGTGAAATAAAGCGATCGCTCTGACTTCGACTTCACAATCACCTTTCAATGTCGGTTAACCCCCATAAACCGACATTGGTGCTGTTTTCGTCATAATATCTGCCAGTTCTACTACTTACTTAATTAACTAAACTAGTGGTTCAACTAAATCTTGTCTTCAATAAAAGTTTCTACTTGTTGTCTAATTGTTTGATGTAATCCCATTGCTAAAGAATTATCAAGTAATTGTATTAACCTTTCTTGGTATAAAGGCATATTATTTAATTCATTAAATTCTTTTTTCAGATATAATGAAGTCTTAAATAAACAAATCGCCAGCAATGACGCTGTTGAGCGTACATTAATTCTTTCGTCTTGAGTAAATAAAAAAACTTTCTTGATGAAATCTTGAATATTGTGATACCTCATCTGATATAAAATGCGAAGTAAGTTGATGATTTGATACTCACTGAGACTGGGATCATCTATTTTAACTAACAGATAATCATAAACATCTTTACCAAGTTTGATAATTTCATTAGCTACATTATTAGGTAAACGGATACTATGAAGCTGTTTAATTAGTTTTTCAAGGGCATTATCCATCTTTTGAAATTTTCAAATACCGTTGGCGAATTTCGAGAATACCCAAATTAAGAGATTGCTAGTTATGAGTTTAGATTAGGTTCAATGCTTCTGCCATCTGCTAACCTTTACCTCGCAAGGAAGTTGAGAGGTCGCTCCTCACTATAACCCTTATAAACAGAGCTTTTGGGCAAGTCAATCAATTTAGTTTCTTACTACATTTTTTTAAAATCGCCCCAAAACTCGCGTTAATTTTATCATTATTACTTGATGGGCATTAATTAAAATCTATATTGTGCGATCGCCTCAATTTAACCATTCGTCAGATAAATACATATATTAGGTATCGAGCCAAGCTCATAAAGTTTTTGATAAGTAAGTATTGGGCTATTTTGATTGTAATTTTGCTAGCCTCTCGTTAGCTAAATATGCGATCGCAACTCAAAATTAAAGATCGCAACCCTCAACAATCATTCCTCACTAGATTCTAAATTATCTAATTCATCTAGTGCTTTCTGAATAGCTTGCCTAGCAAAATCTGCCGGACTATCTAAAGCTTTTAGTTTAGCCAGCATTGATTGTGTGACTCTAATATTAAATCTTTCAGTTAGCGGTTCATCCCTTTGCGTGGAGAAACTGTATTTTTTTATCTCCGGGTTTCCCTTCTTTCTTGCCATATTATTTTTTATACTAGCTATTGTAAATAGCGAGCATGCTTGCTATTATAGATTTGTTGGTGGCTAATGCAACTTCCAGGGAGCCTAGCCACCACATCCACTTTTACAAGCAGACAATACTATGTTTACACGATCGCAACTCGAAATTAAAACCCTTAACGAATTACGCGACTTGTGCCACAAGTACGGCATTAAACCAACAGGTAATCCTGGTTATAAAGTTAGCTATATCACCTCGTTGATGGCATTTCCGGAGTTAGCCATCAAGCAAACCAAAGAAGCTAGAGGGTTGAAAAGACCTAGCTGGGACAAATTACAAGTTATGGGAGAATGCTTAGATGAGATGGGTACGCCTACTGACGAACAGTCAGCATTAATCAAAGCCACGATGGAAGGGAAAAAGCTGCCTTATCCCAATCGTTTTGACCAAGAAATGCTGCTTGCTATCTACAAAGCCAAATTACACCTCGAACAAGTAATAGACCTTTTACACCAGTAAGCACAAAATAAGGCGATCGCAATCTAGCGATCGCCCATATCCTGAGAAGAGTAAAAATTACTGTGATTACAGGGTTAACAGCACCCCATATACTCTAAAAGCTGGAGGTGCGTAAAAGATGTAGAAAAATAAAAGGTAAAAGAATGAATTTTGCCTTTTGATTCCATCCTTTTACCTTTTTATGTACCTGATGCTTATTTAATGTTAGCCCTTGCGTCCCTCACTGCGGCAAAGAAAAATAATCCCGTCAGAGGAATACTCAACGCGAGGATAATTGCAGTTGCTGGAACGCCCAAATCTGGCTGTCCGTAACTAAGTTCAAAAATTGAACCGACGGCTGCGATCGCTGTTATACAAGAACCACCCAGAAATAAACCGCTTTTTGGAGTTAAATACACTACTAGCCCCCTATGCTACTGGTTTGACAGCTTGATATGAGAAGCCATTCTTAGATAACTCTTGTGCCAAAGTCAAGGAGTTATCTACACGGTCTACAAATACTACTCCGTTCAGGTGATCCATTTCGTGCTGAATGCAGCGTGCTAGTAAGTCGTTAGCCTTTAATGTTCGGGGACGGCCATATTCATCTTTATAAGCAATTTCCACTACTTCAGGGCGCTTAACGTCCATGTAAACGTTGGGAATGCTCAAACATCCTTCTTGGGCAACGCAGATTTCTTTACTCACCTGCTTAATCGTGGGATTAATCAATATCAATGGGGGATTGGCGGCGTTATCTGGTTCGATGTCAATGACAATTAGTTGCTTGTGAATTCCTACTTGGGGAGCAGCCAAACCAATGCCATCATTGCTGTACATAGTTTGCAGCATTTCGCGTATCAGTTGGCGAAGCTCATCATCTACTTTAGTGATACGCTTTGCAGGTTGACGCAGCACGCGATCGCCTAAATAGTGCAGTTCCAAAGGCGGATTTTTTAACTTTTTTTTCTCAACAGCAATTTCAGAGGGCATGATTCTTAATGGCTAAACTGTGAAAATTCCTACTACTTCAATTCTATCAAGCTCGTTAGTGGTCAGTGGTCGTAGAGACGCGATTAACCCTTGTCTATACAAAAGTCAGTTGTACTTAAGCGAAAAAACATCTAAATTGCATAATTGAATTCAATCAAACTATTGTGGGGTGGGCATCTTGCCCGCCTTAATTATCTAGATTAAATGCCTATTAGCTTACTAGTGAATAGTTTTTTGGCTGTAGTTCATCCAAAAGTTTGTTGCGTCGAGTATAAATGGTGATGTTATCTCACGCAAAGACGCATAGACGCGAAGCGGCTTCTCGAAGGGAAGACGCAAAAGCTGAATTTAGCGCCTTAGCGTTAAGTTCAAATTTTGAGGTGATGCGTGTTGAAATTTCTCACAAAACTTGACTATTTGCTCAAAGAAACTTTTCTCGGTTTACTGCGCGGAGGGTGGATGAATTGGGCAGCTGTGAGTACTGTGACAGTGTTACTATTTTTATTCGGCTTGAGTTTACAAACTTCCTGGCAAGTAGAAAAACTCCTGAACCAGTTTGGTAGCCAGTTAGAAGTGTCAGTTTATCTAGAGCCAGGTATTCAAGCCCAAGCTATTGAACCATTTGTAGCGAAAATGCCAGAGGTGGTGGCGATGCAAACAATTACTAAAGAGCAAGCTTGGACTAAGTTAGTCAAGGAACTGGGAATTTCCGATATTGATGGTGCTACCCAACAGTTAGGGGATAATCCTTTGGTTGATGAAATGAAAGTGAAAGCTCGTAACTCTCAAGCTGTACCGACTTTAGCAACTCAATTAGCCAAGTTGCAGGGAGTTGAGACTGTGCAGTATGTAGATGAAGCAGTTAAACGCATCGCTCAATTACACCAAGGATTGAACTGGATCACTTTGACAATTACAATTATTCTCACCTCGACAGCGATCGCCGTTAATACTACGACTATTCGATTAATTGTGATGGCGCGGCGGCGAGAAATTGAAATCATGCAACTGGTGGGAGCAACCGCTGTTTGGATTTATCTGCCGTTTATTTTACAAGGTATTGCCTTTGGTTTGCTGGGCGGTGCGATCGCTTGGAGTTTTATTTCTATAATTCAACAATTTCTGAGTAAATTAATAGCCAATCAACCTGAGTTTATCCAATTTCTTAGCAATGGATTGCAACTTACTCCTGTTCAAATTTTACTATTACCACTAATTCTCTTAAGCTTTGGTGCAGCGGTAGGATTAATGGGGAGCTTGTTTGCCGTGCAACGTTTTGCTAAAGGTTAGACTCTTGGAAAGACTTGGGTTAATCGCGTCTCTACGACAACTGACCACTGACAACTAACAACTGACATATGAAATCTCAATGGGAAAGTTTTCAGCAAAATCTCGGTGTATGGGAAGGTTCATTCACCGTGTTTTCACCTGAAGGTACATTTGTCAAGGATATTCCTAGCCGTCTCACACTAGAAAAGCCGAACGATAGCGAGAAAGTTCGTCTGACTCTGTGTCGTTCGGGGCTAAATGATATGGTCTTAGAATTTACTTCTGTCGGTGGGAGTCTGCTATTTTTTGAAAATGGAGCTTTTTCTCAAGGTTCAATTCAACTCGCACCATTTACTGAATTTGGGGCAGAATTTAGTTTTATCTATGAAAATCGCCGCTTACGTTTGGTGCAACTATTCGCCCAAAACGGTGAACTAGACAGACTTACCTTAATTCGAGAACATTTAGCTGATACTCCAAAAGTAGAACGTCCACCCTTGCAAGTAGCAGACTTATTAGGAACATGGCAAGGGCAAGCAATAACAATATATCCAGATTGGCGATTGCCCGATCTTTACTCTACAACTTTGCAGTTACAAATCGATCAAACCGGGCAATTAATTCAAAGCTTGAATTTTGGCGAACGTACAATTACTTCAACTGCTACCATCAAAGGTTCTATCATCCACTTTAATAAAGATTCCCAAAAGCAAGTGCAAGTATTACTGTTACCTGATGGCGCTTCTGCGACTTCTCCATTGCAGGTACAACCGCGTCAACCTTTATTTTTAGAAGCGGGTTGGTTAATTCAGCCAAATCTGCGCCAGCGGATGGTTCGCAGTTACAACGACAAAGGTGAATGGACTAGCCTAACATTAGTTACTGAAGAAAAAACACAGCCTTAACTTAATTTTGTAAGTACTTTAAATAAGCGATCGCTCTATTATGTTTTTTCATAATATGGCGTAAGTCCTGTCAGTATTTATACGAGCTAAATAAAGTCTCATTTTGTAATTTTAGTGGTTTTGCTGAGGTCTCTTATTTGCCTAAATGTTACAGTTTTTGCAGTAATTCTACGCAAAAATTTTTCATGCTTTATGTAAATGGCAAATAGTAAGGTTTTCGCTCAGGAAAATACTGAAGTAAATTACTCATGAGACTTAAAATTAATAGACAAGTTATTTCATTGTGGTTGCTCTCACCCACTATTTTAATCAAAGTTATATTTGTCGATCCATCTGCGATCGCCCTAGTATTAAAGGGTGAAAATCAGATGAATATACAAGTATTAAATAAAATAAATTCTCCTGATAATTTACCAACATCTTTAAAAAAAACCAACAAATTGGATGCAGTAAATCATCCCATAAACGAAGCAATAACACCACAGACTACACAACAGTTTCAGCTTAGTTTATCGGCAAAAAAAAAGTTTCCAGAAGCGATAATAATTGCTGATGTTATTCCCATTGAAGACTATAAGGGAAAACCACCTCAACCTTTAGAACCAGATGAAGATAAACCCGATACAGGTACAAATAAACCATCAACTTTAAATCAACAAGAACCACACACACCATCGCAAATAATACTAATAGACAAACTACGTCAAGCCAGACAACAACGACAACAAACGCAAAAAAAAATAATTATTGAAGCTCTCACTTTTAGCGCTGATAAGTATCCCTGGATTGTTAACCCAACAGATAACTTAACATTTTCTACACAATTATTTAAACCAAATAGCAGCGAAAATTATATAGATACAGATATCAGAGTCAGATTTTCTGGAGATTATCCAATTATTGAAAAGTTTACTTATGCTGATTTTCCTAAAAATGACCAATTTTACTGGGTTCTCAATAACAACAGAATAGTAGTAGAAACTAAAGGTTCGCAAGCAGGTATTCTCTATCAAGGAAGAGAAACTGATACTTACATTACGCAAAATGTCACCTCACAGCAGGCATTTTGGGGATTGCAAGCTTTATTCGCCATACCTACAGATTTTCAAAGTTTAACAGGAGAAGTTGATACTGATAATTTATCTATAACGTCAATAGCAGGACAATTAATAAATCCTGAAGGTATACCTGCTGGCAAAGTTACTATTAGTAGTAGCATTGACTTAAACGATCCTAATGTTACAATTCTCAAAAATCCTAATCTAAATATTGGTAGTGGCTCAACTTTAAGTTCTCAAGGTGGAGAAAATTTATTTCAATCTTTAGATGCTATTAATGCTCCCAAAATCCTGCAAAGTTTTCCGACGACAAATCTAAAACCTCTCTTAGATAATGGGAATGTCAGACTCCAGGTAGGCGGAATTATACCTAAAAGTGCTTTAGAGAATGCCGGAATTTTTTGGGGAGACATTTTAACAGGAAAAGGTTTTGGTTTTAATGCTCCTATCTCTTCTCTTCCAGGTATCAAAGTTGCTCAACTAGGAAAATTCGATAACTATGATTTGCTAAATGTAGCAGTTAATCCTTCTCTTTCACAATCAGAAAAAAACCTTCATTATTTTAATTCTTTAGAGTGGGTATCTTTAGGAAGAAGAGAACCTACATTTGAAACACTATCTCAAACACAAGATCATTATAATTGGTACAGACTTTACGCTAGCTATCCTCATAATCGCAGCTTAATTCAATACGATTCAAAAGTAGTTAAAGCAACTTATTCTAATATTTTTGCTGCTCCAGGTTTATCGCTAACAGCTAAATTCAGCGATACCAACGTCGATGCTATACAGTCAGTAAACTCTACATTAGGATTGCTATTAGGTGGAGCTTTTGAAGTTATTAAAATTGAGAAAATTGAAGAAGGGCTAAAAGAAGCTAGAGATCAACTTAAGAATGGTGAAAGTTTTACTCCATTAAATACAGCTGCTACACCTACTCAAAGGAGACAAATTAATAACAGACTTAATCGGACTTTAGCTTACGCTAATACAGGTAGCGGACTAGAACAAGTATCTGGAACTTACACATTTCCTAGCAAAATTACCCCGAAGAAATCCAGTGTCCTACAAATAAGAACGGGAAACCACAAAAGAGCAGTTCAGTTTCTTGGAAGAAATATTACTGTTTTAGATGAAGGTGATACATTTTTTTCCGATCTCAGGCTATCTAATGAGAAATTTGGCCCTCTAACTTACATCGGAAATTCAATACCTTTAAATGATACTTCTATTAATCCTATTAACGAATCTTCGGCTGTAGAAGTAATTTTAACAAATTCCAGAGGACAACGATTTGTACAGCAATATAATTCAGCCGATTCTACTATAGTACCAATCGAAGTCCGAGCATCTGATTTAGCATTCGATTACATGGAACTCAGCAGAGTTGACAAAATAGGTATTAATTTCAACAGTTTTAACGGTTATTTGTCATTACCAACAGTTGAATTTTTGGCAGCAGGTTCTTCTGGAGATTTTAACTATAGTGCCAGTTTAGGAACTTGGTTCAATATAGATGCCAACTCTGCACCTGGCGTTGACAACAATAATTTGGGGATAGAAGAACCAACTTTAGGTTTATATTCTAATGTCCTATTTAATTATATTAAAACTAGTGTACGCTTAGATTCAGCTAAAAAACCTGTAGCTGTCAATACTCATGTACCGTACTTAAATATTAGCTGGAATAGTGCTTCTAATAAAAATAATCCTTTTACTACGTACTTAGGTTATTTATATCAACATCAAGGGAAAAAGATTGGTTTTTCCTTGGCTCCTGGTGTCGCTTTTGTTCAAGATAATAGCAATGGTGAATTATTAGGTCTTGTGAATGGAGAATTTGGTACTAGTCATGGTTTAAGCTTACAAAGCAATCTGGAAATAGGTAAAGAATTTTTCTTTATATTTCAAGGATTACAAAAAGTTAGTAAAAGTATTTCTCTAGGGGCTTATCTAAAAAATTACAGCATTAATAACGTAGGTTTGAGCAGTCGAGTTTCTGGCTTTAATTATGGACTTATTGTGAGACACAATTTTCTAGATAATAGTGTGTTTATCGAAACTCAAATTGGTACGGGCGATAATGGATTTGACCTCCAAGTTCAAGGTGGTTATCGATTTTGATACTTAAAATAAGTCAATAAAATGTAGGGTGTGTTATGGCGGAACGCCTAACGCACCCGGATAAATAGACTATCTCAAAATTGTGCGTTGCGCTGCGCAACAACACACCCTACTATTCTTTGGTAGAAAATCTTTAACACCTTCGGTCGGAAATTCTGCTTAATCTAAAGCACCTACCCTATTATTACCAGCGCCTGCTCTAATTAGAGTTGTTATATCTTCAACCGAAGCAGAAGGATTATTATTTATTGAAGTTACTACTGCATCAATAATTGAATTTGGATTAGAGATTGTAGTAGTTTTAATAGCTCCTGGAGTTATAGTCAAACTCTTGATGGTTTCCTGATTTCCACCTACTATACCGCCAAAGGTAGGTGCAACTGTTAAACCTCCGTCAATGTAAGAGCCTGATGGTAAAACTATTTCTCCACTAACACTGAGAAAAGCACCAGAAGGTCTAATTAGAGTAACAGCACCAACAGCAGTAGCTTGTTGTGCGCGTGCAGGTGCAGCTAAAAAATTTCCTACACTTACTAAACCTAACAGGCAGATACTACCCCGAAAGATTATAGATAATTTGTTGGATAAATTAGTCATCATTGATCAACTCCTGATATTTTTACCTTCAGTTATTTTTCAGATTTTGTTTGATAATGCAGATTTAACCTCGACTAGCAAAAGTAGAGGTGCAACCTTTTTTATCTTGGTTTTATAACTTTCAGTAGGTAAAAATATAGAATTCCTGATATGAGCGTTTTGTTAACAATGGACATTTTGGGCGTTCGTATTTTTACATAAGCGCTCTATTTATTATTTGATGACAGTTTCAGGGTTTATATTGATATAACCAAACCTATGTAAAGGAATGATGAGGAGTTATAAGGGTATTTAGAAGCAGCATCTACACAGATAAAACCCTCATAGTCGAGTTACGAAATCTCAATTTTTGGTGAAGCGTAGATTGTGTTGAGGAATGAAACCTAAGAGAATATTTGAAAAGTCTGTAGTAGTGCATCAAATATAGAATTCCCGATTTCTTAGAGAAACCGGGAATCTAACCCATAAAATAAATATAGGGAACAGATATAGCATTGCTGCTTCTTTTCCCTATCATCTTCTATTTATTCAACTGTGTCAGTTGTGAAAAATTTTGTAAGTACTTACAAGGCAAAAATTCAATCTACTCTAGACCACCATTAGAAGCAGCTGCTCTAACAAGGGCTGCTAAATCTTCAACATTTGAAAAAGAACTAGCAGCAATCTGTGCTGCAATAGCTCCTTCAATTGTGCTGGGAGGTGTTGTTGAAGCTGTTGTAACAGTTGGGGTTAGTGTAAGCCCTCCAACGGTTTCTTGGTTTGTACCTTCACCAGCAGGACTATTAACGACAACATCTAGTGCGCTAAAGTCTGTACCTTCAGCTGCAACCAACTCACCACTAACGCTGATAGAAGAACCTGATGGTCTAACTATTGTAACTGCACCCCGAGCAGAAGCTTGTCCTTGACCTGCACTTGCTGGTGCAGCCAGGATATTACCAACACTAACCAAACCTAACAAACAAATACTTCCCTTAACGATCGCAGAGATTTTCATGATTAACAAACTCCTCGTGTTGTTTATCTTTGCGTTTTCAATATAACCAGCCTTGAGAAGAAATATCTCAGTAACAATACTAGATTTTTGGAAAATATCAAGGGTTCTAAATGAGAAAGTTTCATACACGAAATCACTTAGTGCAGTTCTGAATGACAGTGCCAATATCTAAACAATACTGATTACACAGCATGACTTATAGCTCTTCTAGGCTTGGATGATAGTTGTGGCAATGCTTACACAAACTTGTATTCTATTAAACATTTTTTCCAACTATTACAAACATCGCTTGGTACTGCTTGTAATACCAAGTGAGGCGTAAAATTTGCTTAACAATTACTCCCAAAATTTTTATAAATGCTCGTGTTATATCTTTGCTATATCTTCAGTGCATCTTAATGGTTAATATGCTGCTGACTACGATTTTAATTCTTGTCTCTAAAAAGTTGCCATAACTAACCATTGTCTGAGAGTTCAACTCAGGCGCGATTTAACTTACTATATTTATTGTTCTCCAGCTGTATGGGTTACATCTGGCTACCTTGAGATCGTTATGCCAAAAGCTAAAAAGAGTGTCAATCCCATCAATTTAAACGATCCGCAATATTATCTTAACCGTGAGTTAAGCTGGTTGGAATTTAACAACAGAGTATTGCACGAAGCCTGCGACCCACGAACGCCGCTACTCGAACGACTGAAGTTTTTAGCAATATTCAGCTCGAATTTGGACGAGTTTTTCATGGTGCGCGTCGCAGCTTTAAAGCAACAAGTAGAAGCGAAAGTCGGCCTGTTAACTCCCGATGGTCGCACGCCGCAACAACAACTGGATGAGATTTGGTCTACTCTTGTCCCCCAGGTAACAAAACAACACCAACATTTTGAACAAGTACTGCAACCGCTGTTAGCAAATCAAGGAATTCATATCCTGGATTACATCAATTTGAATCAAAAACAGCGGACTTATCTAGACAACTACTATGAAGAACAAATATTTCCAGTTTTAACTCCTCTGGCGGTTGACCCTAGCCATCCCTTTCCCTACATTTCTAATCTCAGTTTGAATTTGGCAGTTGTAGTTAAAAACCCCGATACAGAAGAAGAATTTTTTGCTAGAGTCAAAGTTCCTAATGTTTTGCCGCGATTTTTACCTTTACCGCCAGAGTTAGGAATTCAAGAAAACGAACAACCTGCCCACTGGACGGGAGTACCTTTAGAACAAGCGATCGCTCACAATCTAGAGTCTTTATTCCCAGGAATGAACATTCAGGAATATCATCCCTTCCGCATTACCCGCAATGCTGACTTAGCATTAGAAGAAGATGAAGCAGATGATTTGCTGTTAGCGATCGAACAAGAATTACGAAAACGACGCATTGGTGGATCTCCAGTACGGCTGGAAATTCAATCTCAGACTCCAGAACCAGTACGTGTAAGATTGTTAGAAGATTTGGATTTAACAGAAAACGATGTTTACGAAGTAGACGGTCTTTTGGGACTGCGGGATTTGATGTATTTCATGGCATTACCATTGCCGGAACTCAAAGACCCACCCCGTCAGTCCGTCGTCCCTTCGCGGCTGCAAAGATTGAGAGAATCAAGTGATGGACTGGATGAAGGAAATGATTTTTTTGCTGTGATTCGGGAAAAGGATCTGCTAGTACACCATCCCTATCAATCTTTTTCATCAACAGTGGTGCGCTTTATTACTAATGCTGCCCACGATCCGAATGTACTGGCAATCAAGATGACTCTTTACCGGACTTCGGGAGACTCACCCATAGTCAATGCCTTAATTGCTGCTGCTGAAAATGGCAAGCAGGTATCTGTACTAGTGGAATTAAAGGCGCGGTTTGATGAAGAGAATAATATTTACTGGGCAAGACGACTAGAAAGAGTTGGGGTGCATGTTGTCTATGGTTTGGTCGGACTGAAAACTCATTGTAAAACCATCCTGGTGGTACGTCGGGAAAAAGACCGTATGCGTCGTTACGTGCATATAGGCACTGGCAACTATAACCAGAAAACAGCCCGACTGTACACTGACTTGGGATTATTTAGTTGTCGGGAAGAATTGGGTGCAGACATTACAGATTTATTTAATTTTTTAACAGGCTACTCTCGCCAAAAAGCTTATCGGGAAGTCTTAGTTGCACCTGTGAATATGCGCGATCGCTTTCTAGCATTAATTCATCGTGAAATTGAGAATGTGCAAAATGGATTTTCTGGCCGCATTGTTGCCAAGATGAATTCCCTTGTCGATCCTCAAATCATTGCCACTTTATATGAAGCTTCTCGTACTGGAGTGCAAATTGACCTGATTGTTCGTGGCATTTGTTGTTTGCGTCCTGGACTCAAAGATATTAGTGAAAATATTCGTATTATCAGCATAGTCGGTCGCTTTTTAGAACACTCCCGTATCTATTACTTCCATAACAATGGACAAGAAGAAATTTATATTGGCAGTGCTGACTGGATGCGCCGTAACTTAGACCGCCGAGTGGAAGTAATTACGCCTGTAAAAGACCAAGATATTGCCAAAGATTTGCAAGAAATACTGGGTATTTTGCTAGCAGATAACCGTCAAGCTTGGGATTTACAAGCTGATGGTAGTTATATTCAACGCCGTCCTGGTGATGATTGTCCAGAAGCTAATTCACAAAAAACTCTCATAAATATGGCATTACGTTCGACGAGTATAGCCTCAAACCTGATTGATTCAAAAAAAAGTTCTTTGTATACTGACAGCTAGGTTAAGTTGATTTTTTTAGCAAACTTTAATGTTTTCACAATTTATTTAACTAATCGCTATGGGTAAACGCAAGTTATTCAACCATAGGATAGAGTAATTGCTGGCACTTATTCCCATAAACTGTAAGGGTCATCAAAATTTATTTTTTTCTTGAATGTTAATGTTCTCTTGTGAGTCTTCTACCTTGCGAGTTTTAGTGGTTGATGACCACGAATTAACTCGTCTAACCCTACAATTAGCTTTTTCTTGCCAGGAAAATATTCAAGTAGTAGGGTTAGCCAGTAATGGTAAAGAAGCTGTAGAAATGGTAAAACGCTCTCACCCTGATGTGATAGTTTTAGATTTACAAATGCCCGTTATGGATGGTTGGAGTGCTTCCCACCAGATAAAAGCTATGTCTCCGAATACTCAAATACTGGCTTATTCGTCAGTAGAAGAGGCAAATATTTCTCAAACAAAGTCTGTGCTTAATTTTGACTATATTTGCAAGAAAGACGTACCGACAAGCGAACTCATTGCTTTGGTGAGACAGCTAGGGCAGCGTGCAGGAAACGCTTCAGTTACGGGATAAGTGATGCTGCGAACTTGCTGGTCGATTAACCCAGATCGAGCTCTATTCTGGGGATTTATGAATATTGCGTGGCTTAATAGCGTCGGCATAGCTGTCAGTTGGCAGTTTTACCGACGCATGTTTTATATGTGGCTTAGTTCAGTTTAATTATTTTCTGTTTCCGGGATGGTGCGTTTAAACTCGTCAATTAACTCATCCAATTCTTCTAAGGCCTGATTGACATCAACTTTTAAAATTCCTAAGTTTGGTTGTTCTAAAAGGTCTAGCAAGTACTCGCGTTTGCTTTGAACAACGGCAATTCGTTCTTTGATAGTTTGTAGATCCATTTGTCTTCTTTGAGTCCTTCAATATCTTTATCTTTAAGTTTAAAGTTAACTTGTAAGAGTTGTCAGTTATCAGAAGCCCTAAGGATGGAGAAAAGGTTAAAGGTGAGCCAGCAAGTTGAAGTAGCCTCTATCTTAGGGATTTCTATCGTTAGCGCTAGCGAAGCATTAGCGAGTCATCGTAATGTCGAAACGAGCGTCTGGAGGGCTGCCATAGCCGAAGGGAAGGTCCTAGGAGTTTCCACGCCACTTGCTGATTTTCGGGCGTTACTATTCCCTAAGTTGTTACTCATAGCCGATGATAGTACAAATAATCTGTAAAGAATTTATACGATCCTCAGCTTATGTTACGCCAAATTTCCTTGGGAACGCTCGGTTTAACTGTCGGTAGCATATTAACGATTGTCGGCTTTGTTGCTTATGCAGCTGATAATGCCACACTCAATCTTGTAGGTTTTTTTTATGGTTTTCCCTTATTGTTAGGAGGACTAGCACTCAAAGCCAACGAGCTAAAGCCCATTGCCTTCAGCCAAACTACAACCCCCTCTGTGTTAATTCTGCGACAGCAACAAGCAACTGTTACTCAAAATAAAATTCGCAAAGACATTACTCGATATTGCTATGGTCAAGACGCTCATTTAGATGGAGCGCTCTCTTACTTGGGTCTGAGTCCTACAGATGAAAAAAGACCGACAGTCACAGGTTTGCGAGAAACAGAAATTAATGGTGCTTACGCTTTAACTTTAGAATTTGATTCGCCCTACATATCAGTCAAAGATTGGCAAGCAAAGCAGGAGAAAATGACTAGTTATTTTGGCCCTGGAGTAGAAGTGAAAATCACACAACCTGATGAAAATCGAATTGAATTATCTTTGATTAGTACGCAAAAGGAGTAACTAAGAATATAGTTAAAAGTCAGGAGTAAGAAGTCAGAAGTTATTATCTTTGTTGTCGCATCCTTGCGTCCTCTGCTTCTTATTATGCACTTTCATCTCAAAATTTATTTCTCTAAGCGCACTGCATACCACTGTAAGTATTCTCCAGGCCCAATATCTAACTCGCAACTTGTATCGATTAAATATTGGGCTTGAGCTTCTACAGAATTAAACTTGTATAAGTCTGGTGGTAAATCTCGATCGCTAATTTGTTGTAGAACAATTTTGAGCTTCTCTAATAATTCTGAGGCTGTCAGAAATTGTTCTGGTTGGTTAGTTTCTAAGACAACAAAATTATCTTGTTGATACATTAATGAGTCTGGCATTGAAGAATTCTGTTAATGTAAATCTATTTTAATTTTTATTGAACTAATCAACATAAATTTTTTGTTTTGGCTATTCTGTCTAATAAAACACAACTTTATTGTCCATCGACTAATCAATTATAAGTTTTATCTTTCAAGTAAACTTACCTAGACTGGGCATTCCCATAACATTGAGTTAGTATATTTGTATTTTTCAGAAAAAGTTACATGGAATTTATTAAGCTGTTCTCTATAAAAATTGCACATCGATCGGAGGCGGAGCTATCCTTGCTTTGCTCGATTAGACTGTTGACCGTTGACCGTTGACTGTCAACTCCCACCACGAGCAGTTATGCAATTTAGACCTGTATTCGCTTACCAAATATTAGGTATGTATCTTGAAGGTAAGAAATTTCACTTAAATCTATAGCCTGAAGATAGCTAAAAAATTTAGTTTTGCGTTTAGCTTGATATTAACCTTATGTATTGTATGTAATTATCCCAAAGTTTGAGTATGGTGACACCTGTTGACTAGTCTGAATGGATGGAAGTTGAGCGATCGCAGGATCTAGTATTAGCTATATTTTGACTTGATTTTCGCAATTACTCTACTTTGTATTAGTTGGTGTCCAAAGTCACTAAAGAACCAAAGAAATAAAGTGTACATTTGAAGTTTTGCTCATAATTGTAATTACACTTTATCGCCAGGGAAATATAAAAGTAACATTTCCTCACAGAACTGCATCTGGACAAAAAGGAAACAATTACCTTTGCGTTCTCAATCAATTGTCTATGCAAACTAGTTATTTACGTTTTTTTTGGCTTCAAACCATCAAGCAGTTAATTGCTCGAAAAAAATTGATTGTGAAGGTATGTAGACCTTTACTACAATTTCTCGTCTCCATAGGAAAGCAATTGCCCTTATGCGATCGCATCATAGACTATTTTCTGGATATTCCTGCACCTCACTGGGCAGATAAATCATCCAACCAGAGCTAAGTACCATCTGATTTTCAACAAATGAGTCATTTGAAGAGCGATAGCTCACCTGTTTTTTCAATTTGGTAATAACCGAACCGTTTCACTCATAGTTCTTTCAGTAGGATTTTGACTGCTGTAAAAAAATTGCTAGTAGGCAGTTTGGTTAATAGTCCGGGTTTTTCCTGGTTTACTGCTCCCCGATACTTTCATTTTCTGTGGAACGCAACTCATGTCAGCCATAAGCCCATTTACTATTTCTAAACAACCTCCCGTAATTCTGGTGGCTGATGATGACAAGACCATCCGAGTACTATTGCGTGAAGCTATGGAACAAGAAGGCTATCGAGTGGTCGAGGTTACTGATGGAAAGCAGTGTTTAGATGCTTATGAAACAGTTAAACCAGACATAGTTTTACTGGATGCTCTTATGCCCGTAATGGATGGGTTTACCTGCTGCAAGCAATTACTCCAAATTGCCAGAAATAACTTGATGTCAGCACTCGCAAGCCTTGATACTGACTCTGCCTTAGGCAATACTGTGATTTCAAAAATATGGGAACGTACTCCTATATTGATGATCACAAGTCTAGACGATGAAGAGTCGGTAGACCGAGCTTTTGAGGCAGGTGCAACTGATTATGTTACCAAGCCAATTCATTGGGCAGTGTTACGCCAGCGGTTACGGAGACTGCTGCAACAAGCACAAATATACAAACAGCTAGAAGCAGCAAACTTGGCTTTGCAGCACCTTGCCAACGTCGATGGCTTAACTGGGCTGGCTAATCGTCGCCGCTTTGATGATTATATAAATACACAATGGATTAATTTAGCGCAGGAAGAAGCTTCCCTGTCGCTGATTTTATGTGATATTGACTTCTTTAAATTCTATAACGACCAATACGGTCATCCAGCAGGGGATCTTTGTATACAAAAGGTAGGCGCTATTTTAAACAATAAAGCACAGAAACATCAAGATTTAGTAGCGCGTTATGGAGGTGAAGAATTTGCTGTAATTATGCCATATACCCATGCAACTGGTGCAGTTTACGTTGCTAAGACGATGCAGGCAGGGGTTAGAAATTTACAAATTACTCACGATGGGTCTATGGTCAGTCAGTATGTCACCCTAAGTATGGGAGTAGCTACTACTGTTCCTACCTGGGAATCTTCACCTTCAGATTTGATTGTGGCAGCGGACAAAGCACTTTATCAAGCAAAAGCAGAAGGACGAAACCGTATTGTTATCAAGTGAGTATTTGTCAGTTGTCAGTTGTCAGTGTGGTCTTGGGGGTTTCCCCCATGAACAACTGACGAACCCAAAGGGTTAGTTGTTATTTTCTCCCACACTGACCACTGACTAAGAAGGATATACTGGCAACGTGAAGTGAAACCATGCTCCGCCATTAGGGGCAGTGTCTACCCAAATTTGACCGTAGTGCGCTCTGATTATGCGTTGACACAAACAAAGACCGATGCCGTAACCTTCTGTACCTTCATCTCGTTGCAGGCGAAAGTGATTTTCAAAGATGCGATCGCGATTTTCTAGAGGAATACCAGGGCCGTTATCGCCAACGCTAAACTGAACTTTTTGAGTTGTGCGGTGCAATCCGGCGACGCTAATTTTGCCACCTTGTGGCGTGTATTTAATCGCATTGTCTAAGAGATTGACTATTACTTGACGTATCCGTTCGGGATCGGCATATACACTAGGTAAATCTTTGGGGATATCTGTTTCTACGTGTAGTAATTTGGCAATGCAGCGATCGCGCAATTCCTCCAGTACGTCCAAGCAAAGTTGACCGAGTGCTATTTTCTGCGGTATAATTGGAAACTCTGTATCGTCCCCTCGACCCACTTGCAAAAGATCGGCGATCATCCGATCGATGATCTTTGTTTGAGTGCGGGACTGTTTTAATAAATGCGCCGACATTGCTGGTTTGAGGCGCTCGAATTTTCCTGTTTCTGTATTGTAGTTAGATTGCAGAGTTTCAATGGCGATCGCAGCAGCGGTTAGGGGATTGCGGAGGTCGTGTGCCAGCATCGCGATCACCCGATCTTTAAACTGGAGCTGCTCTTGAAGTTTATCTTTTTCTTGTTTCAAAAGAAAAATTTCATCTGAGAGGCGCATAAGTTCCGCAGAAACGGCTACAGAACTGATTGTTGATTTGGGAGACGGCACTCGACCATGTTCATCAATACGTTCTTGTAAATCTTCTTGGAATTTTAAGTAAGTATCTACAGCAGTTTGCCAACGAGGCCACCAGTTTTTCAATTGAGCAATAATGTTGCTCCCAGCTAAAATCTGCCTAGGCTCCGGGTGGATTTTAATTAAAGCTGGTGTCGCTACCAATTTAAAGTGTTCTGCCAAATAGGGTTGTTGCCCGACATCGACGATCTGTAGTTCAAATTTATACTGAGCCTGCAATTCTTTTAAGTAAGCACGTAGTCGCTGTACTTGTTGTCGGGACTTGGGTCGTCCATCGACAAATAGTAACAGTTGGAGTGGTGCTTCAGAATGAATAGGCCGATCCTGGGAAACTTGCATGTAATCGTATTTCAGCACTGGTAACAACCCGACGACGCTTTACAGAAAAAATGGACAGACGGTTGTCGATGGCCGTTCTTTTTTCAATTTAATATCTATTTTAGATTTTTCGTACTCCTATCCGATCTGGGTTTTTAACATGAAATACATCTTTTTTAGCCTTTTACTTCCTTTTTACTTGACTTCATTCGCTAAAAGCACTCTCGCTTTGGAATATAAGCCCGGATATTCCTCCAATTACGACTTTGCTTCTAACTCAAGTGGTGAAAATTTTTATACTAAGGCAAGTCAGTTAGTTCAGCAACAAATCGATTTGATCGCTCGCATTGAGCAAGCACTTATCGACCCAGATGCTAATCGCTTGCGAGCTGTGCGGGGACAATCGATTGTCCAAACCAAGACTGTAGATGGATTTCTCAACCGCCAGTACAAAAGTCCTATGACTTTGTGTGTTCCCAGAGTGGATTTATCAGCTTCCCCCTTACCCAACCAATTAACTCAGTCACAAGCACAAATTTACTGCTCTTTGTACACTTCTAACCAAGAATTATCAAAACTTTCTCCAGTGTTGAATAGACTGTTATCTCGACGCGGCGAATTAGGCTTGGTCAGACAGCTACCCTTAGTGACTGGGGAACGCCAATTCGATCCTGTGCTTTCGATTGCGCCCATACAGCATCCAAACTTGAGCCAGGTAGCTACACCTTTCTCTACAAGGGAACCAAATATATCAATGGACGCTTTAGCAACCGAGCAACAGTTTACAGAGATATCTTCCCCATCAGCAATTGTCGCTAGAACTGCAAAAACAGCTATAGCTAACTATACACCGCCTTTGCAACCTGCGATCGCAGCGCCAAAAGAAGCACTGACAATTCTGGCAAATGCCAAGCAGATTTTAATCGCAACACAACAGGCATTTCCCCCAGAGACTAAATTTACAGATCCCCAGGAAACTGCGGTGAGACTCGATCGTTTTGCCTACGACCTCGACCCCCAAGAATCACAAACTTACGCCAAGTTTCTGGGATTGCCCGACACTGGTATTTTCCGCGTGTTGCATTCTTCGGCTTACCAACGTCCGCTGAATACTCTCCAGAATCGATTGCAACCTAACGTTAGCCAGCGCTATCCTTTTCCTTTGTTGGGTAATGCTGGGGGAGAATTTAATCCCAGTTTAGCACTTGAGTTAGTTGGCGATCGCTTCCAACTCCGACACCAAGGAGTAGATTATAGCTTCATGGTGGATGTGGGCGATGTGCCGTTAGAACAGTTGGATGGAAAGTTGCAAACTTTGGCATCGCCGACGCGACAATTTTTTCTTAACTACCAACCTCCCAAGCAGTTAAATGCTTTACAAGTAGAAAAGCGGCGATTTTTGACTGGCAAAGACCAGAACTGGAATCAAAGCCAAACGATTTTAGCAGATGCGACGGCCGAATTAAATCATACTTATCTGGTGCGATCGCTACAATTCCAAGTTCCTAAGACAATTGCGATCGGTCAACCAATTTCCCAGCAAGAACGTCCCTATTATCTAGACCAATTGCAGCAAATCCAAAGCAGTGACACAATTGTTGCCTTCCGAGCAGTGCGTCGCCGTTCTGATGTCACTTACACTGTGCTTTGGCGAATTTTAGATCGATTACCAGCACCGCAATTTGTAGATGTAGAGTAAATATTCTGTATAATATTTTTGCCAGATTTTACTTAGATCGCATCTTCGGATCGACATGAAGGCAATTGCAGCAACGCTTGCTAACCAAATTGGTAAAAATCACCTAGTAAACTGCATTAGTAGAGTCTTGATAATTGCCTATCAAGAATCAACTCGACAACTCGAAGAAGTATTAACTCAACAAAAGTTGCAGTACGAAGTTCTCAGGCAGGAAAATAAACCCGAATTTCAGCATTGTTCTCGGAGTTATTTATGCTTGCTGAACCATCAACGAGCTTGGGCCAAAGCCACTCAAGAGAAGAAACCAACTATCATCATTGAAGCAGATTTTGTTCCAGTAGTTAATTTTGGCCAGCTTCCTCTACCTTTTAATCCCAACCAAAGTGATGTGGGAGTTAGCTGGTTATACACTTGTGCGCCCCAAGTGTACCATGTCTCAGTTGATGGCTATGCTGAAGGGTTTTCAACTTCAACGGTAGCTTATATAGTCACACCAAAAAGTGCTAACTATTTGATCGAGCTGGCAGAGCAAGTTAAAGAACAAGTCGGCGCTGCTAACTACTCAACTTGGGATTCCACTGTTGATTCTTTTCTCCGCCGCCGAAAACTAAAGAACTACATTGGATGGCGGAACTATGGCGAACATGGAGGTTTACCAAATCCCGAACATTTCCAAAACAAGCTTAGTAGAACTCATCGTGCTGATGTACTCTACGCTAAACTGGCTTTCACGCCCTTGTACGCCAGCCACGAAAAAAGCAAAATGAAATTGCTAACGGTGAGGTTAAAAGCTCGTCTTAAGGGAATCGCTCGGCTAGCAACTGGACGCTTTCTGCGAGTGAAAGTTATCCGAGGTTCTAGCGTACCTACGAGGCTTATCGGTTTTGCTGTTCTCCGGCATTTCTCATTGCAACTTTAATAAATACACCAAAATTCAGAAGGCAGAATTTGAAGTGAAACAGGCTTTATGCTAAACCCGTTCCCTCTAAAAGAGATAAATGTTGGTTGAAAAATTTCCGACTTCAGACTTCAGACTTTAGCTTTCAGTTGATAGTCTGCGCTAGGGTAGGAATTGACACGCAATTTTTGACTGCCTGTGCTTCCCTTTAAACATCCAGCTGTATTTTTAAGTTTGGCTGTTTTACTTTCTTCTTTAACAGCCTGTGCTAACAGTCCAACCGCCAAAAACCTCGAACAATCTTTGGCGGCAGATCCGAGATTGCAAAATAACACTGGTATCTTTGAGGAAGCGAAAGCGGGTGAAACACAAACAGGGCAAAATGACCCCAAAGTTGAGTTACCAGCTGACTTTCCCAAAGATATCCCTTTATATCCCAACGCCCAGCTCCAGGAAATTACACCAGTCAGTGGTTCAGAAAATAAAGTATCCACGCGCTGGTTTAGTTCTGACCCCAGCAATTTTATCGCTAGCTTTTATCGCAGCCAGTTTCAGACAAACAACTGGCAGATTTTGCAACAGCCGACAGATGAGGTGGGAGGAGATTTTGAAGCACGTCGTAACGATTTGCTGGTGAAAGTGTCGATTCAAGCTCAATCGGTTACTAACCCCACCCCCAATCAACCACAAACAGCGACTGGATTACGAATTGAGTACACACCCAATAGTACAGCAACAGCACAACCCAACCCAACTGTAAATCCGACTGAAACTACTAACAACGTTCCCCAACCGAGCGATCCTCAGTTTATTGGCCCTGTATTGCCGACAAACTTGGCAACACAACCACAAAGCACGTCTAACGACCAAACGACTGCTACAGCTACATCTGCGACATTTAACGATCTGAATAAAGCACCGCAAGAACTACGGCAACATATCCAAGACTTATCCTCTTTAGGTGTTTTGTCTGTAGAATCTCCTACAACTAAGAGCAATAATGCGACAACTAACCAATTTGAACCAACTAAGATTATTACCCGTCGAGAATATGCTCGTTGGTTAGTTGCTGCCAATAATGCTATGTATGCTAACAATCCAGCCAAGCAGATTCGTTTAGCTGCGGAAAGTACTCAACCTGCTTTTAGCGATGTGTCAAAAACTGACCCTAATTTTCCAGAAATTCAGGGGTTAGCTGAAGCTGGGTTAATTCCTAGTCCTTTGTCTGGCGATTCGACAACAGTTTTATTTCGTCCAGATGCACCCCTGACGCGGGAGCAGTTAGTATTGTGGAAAGTACCTTTAGATACCCGCCAAGCTTTACCCACTGCGAATTTGGATGCAGTTAAGCAAACTTGGGGTTTTCAAGATATCGGGAAGATTGACCCCAAGGCTTTACGCGCAGTCTTAGCTGATTTTCAAAATGGCGAACAATCTAATATTCGGCGGGTGTTTGGTTATACAACACTGTTTCAACCGAAAAAACCTGTGACTCGCGCTGAAGCAGCTGGGGCTTTGTGGTATTTCGGTACGCAGGGTGAAGGTGTATCAGCTGTTGATGCCCTGAAGTTAAAGCGATCGCCAACGTAAAAGGGACTGGGGATTGGGGATTAGGGATTGGGGATTGGGTTATCAAATGAAAAATTATGGAATTCTGCTTTAAACCCTGCCAAATTTTGTCACAATTTCCCAGTACCCAGTACCACGACTCGGCGTACCTAGAGCCACCAACATAAAAGTATGGTGGGGGATTCCGACGTTCGATGACTCGCGCTTCGCTGCGCTATCGCCGCGACCAGTTGAATTTATTACAACTAATTTATACCTAAAACTAGGGTAGACTATTTGTCTACCCTAGTATATTTTTGGATGTCAACTTCATCATTTCTTTGCAATATAGTTCTTCGATCGTAAAAATCGAGTAAATCTATAAATTGAGAGCAATCGTACCTATATATTTATTATTAATTATCAATTCAATAGAATTACGCACATCAAGTTAATTAAAAGTGCTTAAATTCGCAATAACCCATTAGCGAAAGCTGTGGATTTATTGACTTTTGAATTTCCGTGTCTAGCAAGTAATACAGCAATTAACATATTATGAAACAGCAACTCATGGCGGCAGGATTTGTTCTTTTCTCTTTCATGTTGCCGCTAAAAGCTTTAGCTGCCAGTCTTAATATTGATAGCCTTTATGTATTTGGCGATAGTTTATCAGATACAGGTAACGTATTTGCGGCTTCTGGGGAAACTTTCCCTCCTGCTCCGTATTATCAAGGACGCTTTTCTAATGGCCCTATCTGGATAGAGGAGCTGGCCACAAAGCTGAAATTAGATACACCAACACCGTATATTAATGTCGTAAATGGTGCTACCCCCAAGAATGGTATTAACTTTGCCTTCGGAGGAGCTACCACCACAAGTATAAACACAGTCTCCTCAGCTTTACCGGGCTTGCAGCAGCAAATTGGAGCTTTTACACAACCGTTAGTTCAAACTAATCAAAAAGCTGACTCAAATGGACTGTATGTATTATGGGCTGGGGCCAATGATTATTTGCCTACTGACGCGACAAATTTCAAGCCCTTTACTGACACTACGCAAACAATCAATAATTTAAAGACAGCGCTTGTATCTCTAACCAATGTTGGTGCGAAAAATATTCTGGTAGTGAATTTACCTAATTTAGGTCTGACTCCTCGCGCTCAGAATTTCGATGCTAATTTGCCCGTACCTAGCGGCACTTCCCCACGTTTAAGCGATTTGACTCAAGAGCATAACTCTGACTTATCCAAAGTAATTGAAGATTTGGACAAAGCTCTAGCTCCTGACGTTAACCTCATTTCCTTTGATGTTAATTCTGTCTTAGAAAATGTAATCGATGAACCGAGTAAATATGGTTTCAAAGAAGTGACAAAACCTTGTATCTTTGACCAATCGACTCCATCTTGTGCAATTGACCCATCAAAGCAGAAAGAATATTTATTTTGGGATGGAATCCATCCGACAGCTGCGGCTCATAAGATTATCGGAGATCGGGCCTTTGAAATAGTTGAAAAATCAGCCCAGCCTGTTCCCGAACCTTCAACGGCATTGGGAACCTTGGGAATTGGTACTTTAGGTGCGATCGCATTCATGAAGTACAAACGCAAAAAGTTAGTAGTGACCATAGCAGGTCAAGTCCCTAATACACCTAATAAAACAAAAGTTGGTTGCTAAGAAAGTTTAGTGTTTCTTGGTAAATAGGTGGACATAATTAAATGTAAAATGCCAACCGATGAAACGCTGTCATAAGCTGGCATTTACCTCCTGCCTTCTGACTTGAAAAAGGGTGTGGGGTGTGGGGTGTAGGGAATATTCCTTTTTCATGTATGGTGATGAAAAATTTTTCATCGGGACTGCTTTCTACTTCTATAGGTTAGATATTGCCATTGGATATATCATTTAAAGTGAAAATATTTATACTGTATTATTGACTCTAAATCATATATCCATGTGGAATTACGATCGCCTATTTGAAATTATCGAAGAATTGGTGATGCACCATTCTCCTAGTGGTGCAGAAGCTGAAATTAACCAGTTTTTGCTCCAGCAATTTGCGGCACCAGGTGTAGAAGTCTGGTGCGATCGCGCCGATAATATCATTGCTAAAATTCCAGGGTTAAATCCAGATAGAGCGATTGCAATCACAGCACACAAAGACGAAATTGGGGCAATTGTCAAAACTGTCGGCGATCGAGGTCGCGTGGAAGTCCGCAAGCTTGGGGGTGCTTTTCCTTGGGTTTACGGTGAAGGCGTTGTCGATTTACTAGGAGACAACGAAACTATCAGCGGTATCCTCAGCTTTGGTTCCCGCCACGTTTCCCATGAATCCCCCCAAAAAGTTCAGCAGGAAGATACTATTCTTAAGTGGGAAAATGCTTGGATTGAAACCAAACTTACCACAGCTGAACTAGAAGCGGCTGGCATTCGACCCGGAACGAGAATGGTAATTGGTAAGCATCGCAAACATCCCATTCGCTTAAGGGATCATATTGCTAGTTACACCTTAGATAACAAAGCCTCTGTTGCTATTTTGCTGGCTTTGGCTCAAACATTAAAACAACCAGTAGTTGATGTTTATTTGGTAGCCTCAGCTAAAGAAGAAGTCGGAGCAATTGGGGCTTTATTTTTTACCCAAAACCAGCGCCTAGATGCTTTAATTGCTTTAGAAATTTGTCCGCTAGCAGATGAATACCCAATTGAGGATGGGAAAAGTCCGGTAATTCTTTCTCAAGATGCATATGGCATTTATGATGAAAACCTAAATGGACAGCTGCGCCGTAGTGCCAAACAACTAGAGATGTCAGTACAGCTAACAACTCTGAGTCAATTTGGTAGTGATGCTTCGATCGCCATGAAATTTGGTCATGTTGGTCGTGCTGCTTGTTTGGCATTTCCCACACAAAACACCCACGGCTATGAAATTGCCCATTTAGGAGCGATCGCTAACTGTATCGATTTGTTAAAAGCCTTTTGCAAAACAGATTTTGAGTGATTCCAGACTTACTTGATGAAGAGGCGATCGCTTCTGCAACACCATTTGGTTGCAAGCTCACATTTCAGCAATACTTTTATTAAAGCCGATGGCGGGATTTGAACCCGCGACCGCTCGATTACGAATCGAGTGCTCTACCACTGAGCCACATCGGCATACACGGCTAATGATTATAGCATTATTAACATTATGGTAGAACCGAATTCCAAAAATCGTCTTAATCCTGAACAATACGCGCGACTTAAAGCAGAAATGAAAACTCCTTACCGGGGGTTGCGACAATTTATTTATTTTGGTGTCGGTGCTTCTGGTTTTATTGGCGCATTTGTTTTCTTTTTTCAACTTCTTGCTGGACGAAATATTGACAGCGCTTTACCTAACTTCGCTCTCCAAGTAGGAATCATTGCTTTAATGGTCTTTCTTTGGCGTTGGGAGCAACGTCGGCAACGACCTTAATAATATTAAGTATAATTGCTTATTTTATCTAAAGGAATTTATCTGATTCAGCTTTAAATTAGCTTTATATATCTTTATATTTTTGATAAAAATTAACTTATTGATAAATTCCGAAATATAAAGAGAGAAAAATAAAAAAAATATTATGAAATCTCAAAATGCGAAAATTTCTGAGACACTGATAATTGTTCAAACGGGGTCAGCCAATATAAAGACCCTGAATATAAACTCCAAATTTAAATGGGGTCAGCCATATTTAAAGACCCTAGAGTAAGAAAAACTTACAATGCTATAAACGCCAAAACTAACTATTTGTTAGCCTTGGCGTTTTTAATTTTCCTAAAATGGTTTACTGAACTGTTACCAAGTAGGTAGAGGGAATTGGTTGAGCGCGTCCAGCATTAACTAGTGCTTGGTAAACAAAGGCAGCAACTTCCGCTCTAGTCGCTTCCCGATTAGGATTGAGTTGCTTCGGCGCGGGATAGTTGATCACTAGTTGCCGTGTAGTTGCGGCAGCTACAGGAGCGATCGCATAATTAGGAATCTGGGCTGCATCAGTGTAAAAAGAAATCACATTCTGATTATTTGCAGTTAAGCCCAGACCATTAGCTAAAGCAACTAAAGCCTGCACTCTCGGAATTTGCTGCTGCGGTTTAAAAGTACCATCGGGATATCCAGATACGAATTGACTTTGATAAGCAGATTTAATCGCAGCGTAAGCCCAGAAATTGCTTTTTACATCCTTAAATTCAGTTGCCGAACGTTTTACTGGTGGTGTTAAGGCTTTAGTAACAATAGTGGCAAATTGGGCACGTGTAACCGGATCGTTGGGTTTAAAGCTGCCATCAGGAAAGCCAGCAATAATATTTTGGGAAGCTAAAGCTTCAATGTAGCTTTTTGCCCAGTAATTAGCTGGCACATCCTTGAAAGCAACAGGCCCTCCAGGAGGCGGCTCAACAGTTGCAGCTACAAACTCTACTTGACCAACAATTCGTTTTTGATCGATATCGTTACCAATAGCGATAATCTTATTACTTGTAGTAGCGTTGTTCAAGTCATAACGAGTGTTATTGCGGATGAGATTGCCACCAGGATCTTCATTGGTTCCGAGGTTGGGTAAAGCCTTCACCGTAGCCACAATACCATCCTGCGTATTGTTCTGAATTACATTCTTACGCAGTACGGGTTGAGCGGATTCCGAGATATAAATACCAACTTTGTTCTGGACGATCTGATTTTCCGCTACTAGAGGTGTGGATGTGCCGCCAATCGCTAGACCGAAACCAGTATCTTGAAATAAGTTGTTACGAATTTCACCTTGGGCAGATTTGGCGATTGAAATCCCATTACCTTTGTTTTGCACAAAGATATTATTTTCAACTTTGGGATTACCTGTACCTGTAACAAAAACCCCCTCTCTGCCACTGGCAGTAAAAGTACTGTTTTTGATAGTAGGATTAGTTGATTCTACCCAAACACCACTACCACGCTGAGTTGGGTTGGTGACACTCACGCCTGTGACAGTTGTATTTTGTTCCGCAAGGATAGTAATATCTTGTCTAGCAAATGTTTTACTAGTGTAAAAACCACTACCTGTAATCAATGTTGCTTGACCTTTGCTCGCTTCATCACCTTGTAAGGTTACGCCTGGTTTGAGTAAAAGGGGAAATTTTTCTCCAGTTTCCGCATTATAAGTTCCAGGAGCGAGTTGAATAACTGTACCTGCTTGAGCTTGACTGAGGGCGGCTGTAATAGTCTTGTAAGGCGCTGCTGTTGTACCAGCACCAGATGTATCTGCACCAGTTGTTGAGTTGACATAAATTACTGTTGCAGTTGTAGGGACTTGGGCGTTTAAAGTTGGGGCAATTGCTTTTTGGTTGGCGATACCAGCATTTGCTTCTCTAAGCAGTAGCACAGACGTAGCGCCAATAAATAACAAAGCCGTTAGTCCAGCTCGTAACTGTAAAGTAGAACCGAGGTGAATACTAGAAAAAGGGCGAAAATTTTTTGCACAGAAAGTGTGAAAACCTCGATATTTCATTTTTGTGTTTGTGATGTGCTGAATAACAGTTGGTTAAACAGGGTTGAATGTAGCAGCCGTGTAGCTGTGAAACCCATGCAAAACTATACCGGATGACCAGCATTTAATCAGCTATGTTTCGCAAGAAAACACATAAATAATTTTGCTCTGCTCACAAAATTTTACCAAGGTGCTCTACGAGTAGGACAAGGAAATTGGAAAATGGACGGCTCTTCCGGTTTTCCCTTTTCCTCTTAAAGCCGTAATGAGCGCTATTTATATATTTTAGGACTTACGCAAAATTATGAAAAAACGTAGACGCGCAAGCGGTGAGGCAGTCCGGTCTTGGGGTCTCCCCAAGTAGAGGAACTGCCGAACCCGAAGGGTACCGCAAAGGACGCAAAGGACACGAAGTAAAGAGGGTGTCAGAGAGTTCTTGCGTAAGTCCTGTATTTCTATAAGGATGCTGGAAAACGGACGGCTCTTCTAATTTTTTCTTTGGCAAAGCTAGCCTGCTACTTCCCCTAAGACAGATGCCTAGAGTCAGATGCTACAACTAATGGTGCTGGATACTATCTTAGAAAAAGTAAGTTTTTGGGAAATCAGGGGAAATGCGTTATCAATTTTTATCGCTGCGTCAATTCTTAGTTGTAGCAGTTACTAGCTGTTTTTTATTCTTTAGCGCTCCAGCCTTTGCTGCTGAACGAGTGTTAATAAAGTATAGTGTTTTACGTGAGTCTATTTCACTACAAGAATTATCTACCTTCGCCCAAACTGGTAAACTTTCAAATAAACTGCTAATTACAATAACTTTGGCGCGACAAGACCCCGATATCATTCGGCAGTATTTGACTACACCAGTAAAAATAAATCCTGTTGTTTTAGAAAAAGTTTTAAATAGCGAGATTGGTGTCGCTACATTAGACCGATTAAGTCAAGTTGTTCATCCACCGTCTCAAAGAGGAGATCGGCAGGCTTTGCGCTCTGCTTTTGTAGCTTCTGCGAGTCAAGATCGGCAAATCACGCTGTTAGAGATAATTCAAAATTATCCCACCGCAGAAGTGGAAATTGAAGGAGACCGCTTAGAGGATGCCTACCGTCAACTGCGTCGCTTGCAAGACAGTTTGCAAGATATTCTCAGCCCTCAATAAGCTAAGGTTTCTAGGGTTTCTCGCAAATAGCGCTGTACCTGCTGTTCTAGACGCAGTTCTTGCAATTGAGCAGTGCCTTCTAACTGCCAGCGCTGGAAACCAGAACTAGCAGCGATCGCATCTTGAAGATTGTCCCAGATTTCAGTATCACGAGAAAATTGGCGATCGCTAGCAGCTGTAATTTTAGCCATAGTTTCTCATTCCTCAGTTTCAACTTTAACAGTCCGTTGGGGCAAGATGTGATTCACCCGCACCCCTAATATCGTAAAATCCTGCTTAATCTTCTCTAAAGATAATGGTTCTAGAGCAGCAAATTCTGTCTCTTTTGTCACTAAAATCCGCATGACGCTCACGGGAATTTGTAGAAACAGATTGCTTGCTAAAAAAGTTAAACCAGCTAGGAGTAAAGCTAGGCTACGCCATTGGGGCAAAAAACTTCCTACATTGATGACCCGTGGAGCAATTTGATAAAGTTGCCACAGCATCCCAATAGATAATATTGCTGCCACTAAGGCTAATAAGCGATTTATTTTTGTATTAATTAAGCAAAGAATTTTTCGTTGCTGCTCAGTCAGATTTTCTGGCTTGAGCGCTACTCCCAAGATAGCAAATATGTAAAAAGGACGACGCAATTGCATCCATAGCAGTGGTACAACACCAACGGTTGCCACGAGGCATATCTCCATCCATACTGGCAAAACTGGCTTGCCCACGGACAGAAACAATAAACACATTACCAATAGAATTGGTAAAGTCGCTAATCCAGCGACATGAATCCACAAAATTGGTTCAGAGCGAAATGAGCGCATATAGTGAGTGCTGAGTGCTGAGTGCTGAGTGCTGAGTGCTGAGTTTTAAGTTTTTAATTTTGAGCGGTATTTAATTAACTCAATACTTTTAAACTTTTACTCAGCAACGCCACTTGCTCCCTGTGGGGAAATCCCAAGACCCCAGTGGCTCCTCAGCACGTTTTACCCACCACTATTTTGTGAGTGTGAGAGTACGACGCTTAGTTACCATCTGATAGGCTTCAATGATGTCACCTTCAGCCCAGTCATGAAATTTATCAACGCCAATACCGCATTCATAACCGGCATTGACTTCACGGGCATCTTCTTTCATCCGTTTGAGGGAATCAAGAACACCTTCATAAATCACTTTACCGTTACGACGTACCCGCAGTTTGCAGTTACGAATTAGCTTACCAGATAGAACGTAGCAACCAGCAACCGCACCCCGACCGACTGGGAAGACGGCACGGACTTCGGTTTGTCCCAAAGGTTCTTCTACTAACTCTGGTTCTAAGAGACCTTCCAAGGCTCCTTGGATATCTTCTAGAAGTTTGTAGATGATGTTGTATTCTCTTACATCCACACCAGCTTCGTCAGCAGCTTGTCTGGCTCCACTGGCGTAGGTGGTGTTGAAACCAATGATTACAGCATTACTAGCAGATGCTAAGTCGATATCTGTCTCGGTAATTTCTCCAGCAGTAGCCAACAGCATCCGAATTTGGACTTCGTTTTGGGGGATTTGCTTGAGCGCTCCCACAATGGCTTCCACGGAACCTTGCACGTCTGCTTTTAAGATCAAGTTGAGTTCTTTCAACTCGCCTTCTTGTGCTTGTGCCGAGAGGGTTGTGAGGGTGACGCGTCCTTGTAATAGACGAGATAGGCGTTGTTTGTCGGCGCGATCGCCTGCTAGGGATCGTGCTTCTTTTTCGTTCTCGAAGACCTCGAAATCGTCGCCTGCTGCTGGGACATCGCTTAAGCCCAGCACCTCGACTGCAAAGGAAGGAGAAGCAATATCTACTCTTTTGCCTCTGTCATCGACCATCGCCCGGACTTTACCAAATGCTGAGCCAGCTACTAGCATGTCTCCCACATGGAGAGTGCCATTCTGAATGAGTAAGGTAGCAACAGCTCCTTTGGCTTTATCCAGATGTGCTTCAATTACAGTTCCTTTGGCAACCCGATCCGGGTTAGCTGAGAGTTCTCCTACTTCTGCTACTAGCAGAATCATTTCTAGGAGGGTATCTAGGTTTTCACCTTTGATCGCGCTCACGGGAACCATAATTGTCTCACCACCCCATTCTTCTGGTGTGAGACCGTATTGGGTGAGTTCTTGTTTGACGCGATCGGGTTGTGCCCCTTCTTTGTCAATTTTGTTAATGGCTACAACAATCGGCACTTCGGCAGCTTGAGCGTGACTAATGGCTTCAATAGTTTGGGGACGCACACCATCATCAGCAGCCACTACCAAAACGGCAATGTCTGTCACCCTTGCTCCTCGTGCCCGCATTGCGGTGAAGGCTTCGTGACCAGGTGTATCCAAGAATACTATCTGCTGTTTCTTACCCTCATGTTCGATGTCCACATGATAAGCACCAATGTGCTGGGTAATACCACCAGCCTCGCCCGCTGCAACTTTAGTTTTGCGAATCGAGTCAAGCAGAGTAGTCTTACCATGGTCTACGTGACCCATAATCGTCACTACTGGCGGACGGCGATGGAGATTTTCCAGGTCGGCCACATCAATCATTTCAGTGACTTTGCGGGCTTCTGCTTCGGGTTCAGCCGTTTCGACTTCGATTTCTAGCTCTTTGCCTACCAAGGTAATTGTCGGAATATCCAGATTTTGGGTGATACTCACCGCCATACCTTTCATGAACAGGATTTTTACAATCTCTGTATCGGCAACAGCCAAAAGTTCAGCTAGTTCTTGGACTGTCATTGGCCCTGTCACCACAACTTTTTCTGGTCGCTCGCGTTTTGTTTCTGCTTCTTGGCGACGATTTTGGTCGCGGCTAGAACTAGTTCTCTTACTTCTAGCTGTTGTTGGGGCAGTTGCAAGCGCTGTGGCTGCTGTTTGTGCGGGACGAGTCGCCTTGGGTTTGGGAGGACGAGCTATAGAAAGGCTAACCTGAACGGTTGCTGGTGAATCTGGATCTTCATCATCAAGGAGATCGTCTTCTTCAAAATCGTCATCGAGGATCGGCTTGACTCGCTTGCCTTTAACAGCTCCCTTGCCAGCTTTTTCTTTGACTTCCTCAATGATTTCCTCTTCTTGCCACTTTTTACCACCTTTAGCTATGCGAGGTGGTGTTGGGCGTTTGAGATCGAGGAGATCGGGTGCGGTCGCATCATCTCCACCATCTGCTTTTCCCGATCCTCCGGGAGTCGCTCTGGGTGGAGTAGCAATCGGCATGGCTGCTACTGCTTCCGATGGGCGTACTGGTCTTGTCGGTCTTTGTCCATCTCCTAATGGAGCTGTTCCAGGAGGCCTATTCCCTCTTTGCTCCGGCTTCATTGGCGACGGAGTGGGACGAGCCTGTTTTTGAACTGGGGCTTGTGGTGTTTCCGTCTGCGTCGGTTTACCCACTTTGGGCTTAATGCTGTCGCGTTCGTCTTCGACGCGCTGTTGCCGTTCGCGTTTGAGAATTGGTTTTTCTGCCGGACTTTCCCGATCGCTTACTATGTAAGTTTTTTCCGCCGCAGGTCTTGCGGGTGGAGAAACCAGCTGTGGTTTCGGGGGTTTTTCCGGTTTTGGTCTGGGTGTAACTACTTTTTCTGGTTTTTGTACTGCTATTGTTTCCGGTATCTGTTCCGTTACCTGTGTTTGGGGCATTTGTTCTGCCTCTGTTACAGCGGGTTCTGGGGAATTCTCAGATTGATTCCGGGGTACAGGTCGAGTTGGTGCCGTCGGCTTCATGGGCGAGACAGGTGTAGCGAAGGGCCGTGGAGGTGCAGGAGAATTAACTTCAGAAGAAGCAACTTGATTGTCGGTAGCAACTGACGCCTCTGGGGCGTTGGAGGTAGAATTTCTCAATATTTTGGGCTTGCGAATTTCCAAAATTTGTTGTTTGTGAGGTGGTGCAGGTCGGTTGCGAGAGCCAGTTTGTGGTGAATTTGGTTTATGACTGGATGAACCTAGTTCCTTTTTTGGCATCACATTCGTAGATGCCAGTTTTTCGGCAGCTGTCCGGATACGTTCTGCTTCCGATTCTGAAATTGTGCTGCTATGGCTTTTGACCGCAATATTGAGCTGGTCGCAAATTGCTAATAGCTCTTTGTTATCCAAATTCAATTCCTTTGATAATTCGTAGATTCTAACTTTGCCGTTGTTCATCCACTCTTCCCCTTTAATTTACAGTTTTTTTGTGGATGGTTGCCTGGGAGTGCGACATCTCCATCCTTTGATTACTGTTTTTAGGTTGCCGTTAAGATTTTGCCGGTGCCTCCAATCAGGAAAGAGAGATGTTTCGGTTTAATGCTGGCTCCACCAAGAGTGATGGTTGCCGAACTGCGCCTGAGCGCTACCAGGTTGCCATTCTGTAGTTTCTTGTTTTGCTGATTCTGAGTTTTCCACAACACAATCGAGTGAAAATTGGAGGGAGTATTGCTTTGCCTCTCTTTTTTTGAAAGAGCCGCTTGCTAACTACACCCATTTACTATTTTGACATTAACCATAACAATTGCAGAGGCTGCGATTATAGCGCGATTAGTTCGGCTTTTGGCACATATCCTCTGGGGATTACCGCCACCAAGTTGTTCAACTTAATTTTATTTTGGGGTATTGTTTTAGGCTAGACGTTGCCACAAATCTTGGTACAGTGTTTCTGGCACTGACGCATGTAGCGATCGCCCTAGTCGATTTTTTTTCTGAGCTGTTTGTAGGCAGCTTAATTGGGGACAGATATAGGCAGAACGCCCCATGCCCCGATCTAATTGTACCTTTCCTTCAGGAAAGACGCGGACAATCCGCCAAAAGTCTTCTTTAGGACTGACTTTGCGGCAACTAATACAGCGCCGATAATTCGGTTTCATTGGTCTTTAATGACCCCAGGTTAGCATTTTGGTTGGGAAAATCAAGTTGGCGATGCCAATCTTTATTTCTACTAAACCAATTATTCTCAATCCTAAATAATCATTAAGACTAGTATTGAGATTAATTTTACCGGAACTTCAGGCAGCTAAGAAGTTACTCATCATCGCTAGGCTCAAAAGATTCTTCTTCTAAATCTTGTTGATTGTCATCTTCATATTCTAGTTCCTCTTGCTCAATCTCATCTTCCTCTAGTTGATATTTAGCACGAGCAGCGGCGAACTTGGCATCTTCTCCAGCATGATCGTATTTAGCTTTGTCTTTGATGTCAATTTTCCAACCGGTCAATCGCGCTGCTAAACGGACATTTTGTCCTTCTTTACCAATTGCTAAACTGAGTTGATCTTCTGCTACTAGTACGTGAGTTTGTCGTGTTTCCGGGTCCATGAGACGCACCTCATCCACCCGTGCAGGACTTAAAGCGTTAGCAATATATGTTGCTGGGTCTGGAGACCAGCGAATCACATCTATTTTTTCACCGCGTAATTCGTTGACTACTACTTGAATGCGCGATCCCCTAGCTCCAATACAAGCACCAACAGGGTCTACATCGCGTTCTAGGGTATCTACAGCAATTTTTGTTCGGGGGCCAACATAACGCGAAGGAGGATTGGCTTCCCGTGCAACGGCAACAATTCGTACCACTTCATCTTCGATTTCTGGCACTTCGTTGGCAAATAAATAAACTACCAAACCTGCATCAGCTCGAGATACTAATAACTGCGGCCCTCGTTGTTGACCTTGAGAAACTTTCTTAAGATATACCTTGAATGTGGCATTTGCCCGATAATTGTCGTTGGGCAATTGTTCTCGCTTTGGTAATTCCGCTTCCACTTCTGGCTGACCAAAGCCGCTACTTACTGCCAAAATGACTGATTGTCTTTCAAACCGCAGTACCCTTGCTTGCAGTACTGTACTTTCCAAATCTTGGAACTCTTCTTGTACCATTTGGCGTTGTTGATCCCGAAGTTTTTGCGCCAGTACTTGCTTGGTTTGCATCGCCGCCATCCGCCCA
Organism: Dendronalium phyllosphericum CENA369; assembly: GCF_016056275.1. GTDB lineage: Bacteria > Cyanobacteriota > Cyanobacteriia > Cyanobacteriales > Nostocaceae > Dendronalium > Dendronalium phyllosphericum. The sequence continues at coordinate 42,171 of NZ_JAECZA010000025.1, forward strand.
AATTCACCTTGGTCGGGAGTGACATCTAAAACTACAGAATCTCCCAATTGTGCTTCGGGAGCGACTTGTTGTACTTCATCTAGGGAAATTTGATGGTCGGAGTTGTTGACTTCTTCAACAATAGTTTTGGTAGAAAGAACGCGAAAACCTTCTTCATCAATGTCAAGTTCTACTTCAAAATTATCAAAGTAATCTTCTTCAAACTGTTTTCGCTCCAAGTTTTGGGCGCGACGATATCTTTCGTAACCTTTCAAAAGTGCTTCTCTAATCGCTGATTGAACTGCTAGACGAGGTAAATTACGTTCCCGACTTATACTTTCAATTAATTCTTTTAATCCTGGTAAAGTAACCATTGACATAAGCGTTCTCCTTAAATTTTATTTAGGCATCCAGCAAAATTTAAAAGTTAGGAGTTGAGAGTCGAAAGTCAAGAGTTAGGAGTCAGGAGTTAGGAGTTTTAAATCTAAAATTTAAAACCCAAAACTCAAAACTTCATAATTAACTCTTAACTCTTGTACAGACGCGTAGACGCTCTGACGAGCGGCTTCTCGTAAGAGTATAATCGCGTCTCTACTCTTAACTCTTAACTTTGAACTCCTAACTCTCAACTCTTACCGTCGCTCATCTAGCTGCACCCTAGTGATTAGGGAGCGCTTAATTTCAACTACACGTCCTTTTTGATTTAAATAAACTGCTGTCTCATCCCGGCGAATCAACTGACCAGTCCACTCTTGTTGTCCGTCGTAGGGTGGTGAAGTGGAGATAATTACAGGAAATCCTTTAAAGGAAATAAACTCCCTGTCGGTTACTAGTTGCCGCGAAATACCAGGACTAGACACTTCCAAGACATAAGCATCTGGAATAATCTCCGCCGCATCTAAGGTAGCTTCCAAAGCACGGCTCATTTTCTCACAATCATCTAACCCAGTATCCTGCTGCGGATTGCGAATATCTACCCGCAATACTGGTGGACGTTGGTTAGTGTGAAAAACTATGCCAACGACTTCTAACCCCAGTTCTTCTGCTACTGGTGTCGCCAAATCGATAATTTGTGGGACTAAAGGATGAGTCATGTGAGAAATCAATAAAAAAAGTGGGCATCGACCCACTTCCTGCGATAAGGATATCTTCCAAGAAGCCTTGTAACGAACCTAATGTTGGTTCGCCTCTAATTTGAGTTTAGCGCATTTCTTTAATTGTCAGTAGTCAGTAGTCAGTTGTCAGCAGGCAGAAGTAGTTATTATTTCTCCCTTGCTCCCTTGTTTCCTCCTGCTTCTGCTTTTTATCTTTCCCTTGTTTTGGAAAGAGCAGTATTTTTGTCTACCGATGGCTGAACGGGTGCTTTTTGTCTTAGCTGTCTGGTTTGCTCGACAATTTGCTCTATGTCTTCTTCGGACAAACGCTGGACGTAGTTAATCTTGACTTCTTCTAAGAAATCAGATAGCAAGCTCTGAATTTCTAAGAGTACGTGTTTTTTCTGTACTTCTGCGCCTAAAGCTTTGCTGAACTGTTGCACCAGTTGATTGAAAAGTTTTGCGCCTGTGGGATCTTCAACAGCATTGACTAAAGCATTATATAGGTTAGTTGTCAGTTGAGTTGCTAGCTGTTCGCTAAACTGAGTTTGTACTCCTCCTATACCAGGTAAATTCTGGAGGTTGCGGTAAATGGGGACTTGCTCGAACACTGTGGCGATATTGTGGCGTAACAAAGCAATAATTTCTGGTTTAATTTGAGGTAGAACTTGATAGACTACGGCTTGCACGAATATACCAGCGATCGCTTCTAATTCGTTGACATTATTAATATCTATGTAAGGACGCAGGTTTTGTTGTTGCGACAACCAGCGCGTTATGTCACCCCGCTCAATTGAACCCTGGATTTGATTAATTACTCTCACTACAACAATTTGTGTGAGTTCTTCCGCAAAATTTGCGACAAATGCTTGATTGATTTGCCGTCGTAATGGCTGAAGATTGATTAAGCGTGCTTGGTCGAGACGAATTAATACAGGTATAACTCGCAACCAGCGCAAAAAAGGTAGCAACAAAAATAAGTCGTACCAGCGCCACAAAACTGCATTTAACCAATTCATGCTCGGATGGCGACGCTGGATATAAAAAGAACGCGCTAGTAACTCAATACCAAATAAAAGCACAAATGGTAAGTCGATTAACCAAAAAGAATCGAGAAATTCGCCATTTTCCCCAATTTTACGGTAGTAGTTGGTAGCAATTAAAGGTTTAATTTTCTGGTTAAAAAAATTAATTTCTTGCAGCCAGCCTTTTTGAGATAAATAATTTTGACTCCAAAATGTAGCAAATGCAACTTTTGCCGATTCTTGATTGGTGCGATCGCGCATCCGATTTTTGATTTTTTCTAGAGTACCACTCTTATCTGCTGCTGCAAAAGGATTGCCATCAATCATATCTCTGCTAAGACGACGGATTTCTTCTATCTGAGTGTTAACCTGTGCTGATGTTAACCCTGTCTGACTTACTTGTTCTTCTAATGCCTTTACTTTTTCGAGATAGTTGTTTGTTTCTCTATTGGGTTCAATGCCCTTAATTGGGTCATAAATTTGGGTAATTTCGGGCATTCTTCGCAAGTAGAAATCTCGCAATGGCACGTAACTCAAATTAAACAAAACCAAACACAAATTTACTGTGGCAATTATTGCCATTAATCTCTCGAAATATAGGTTTCGCTGTTTTATAGGTTTTTGTTTAGTCATTTTTAGTTTTGAATTATACACATTTGCATAGAGCTTTCAGTTTTTCTATCTCATTACTACTATTTAAGTCAAGATATTTCTGTAGGTAGATGCCAAAAATTGGTATTCTAATGCTAGTTACATTTAATCAATCGTGTTCCAATTAATCAAAAATCATGAATAATTGAGACAAAAACTTTAAAGAAACGTAAAATGCACCTGTTAAACTAATATATTCTGCTGATTCATCCCGAAGGAGTTTTCGATTATGTGGTGTGGGTTTGGAAAATCAAGCGCAACAATTACTGCGACTTGCTTGATAACTGCTAGTTTAGTAATTTCAAATACAACTTTTGCAGCCCCCGTGGGTAATTATTCGCCACAGCAATTCCGTGCTGTTTTGCGAGGATTAGGCTACAACGTTAAGGTTACAAATACACCTCTCACGGATGAAGAAACTAAAAAAGCAATCCGTGAATTTCAGAGCGGTTACAAGTTGAAACCTGTTGATGGCATAGCAGGGCCCAGAACTCAAAGTTATGCTGCTAATATCATCCAAATTCTGCAAGCCAATTTGAATGCGACGCTTAAACCTAATCCTCCTCTACCCCGCGATCGATTTTATGGGCCGCGTACCGAAGCCGCAGTCAAGGAGTTTCAGAAAAAGTATAATTTGCAAGAAACTGGAATTGCTAATTTAGCACTCCGGCAGAAGCTGAATGAAGAGGCCAAAAAAGCCTTTAGCCAGCCTAGTTCTCAGCCATCGCCTCAACCAACATCTAGTCCGTCCCCAACCCCTAGGACTACACCGACAACTAAGCCAACTCCTAGGACTACACCAACAACTAAGCCAACTTCTGGGGCTACACCAACTCCGACAGCTACGCCGACGGCTACGCCAAGCCCTACACCAACTCCGACAGCTACACCAACTCCGACAGCTACACCAACTCCGACGGCTACACCAAGCCCCACAGCTACGCCAACTCCGACAGCCACACCTACTTCTACACCCTAAGCATCGCTAAAGTTAATTCTGATGCCAAAACCTCAAGTTCTCTGATTTGGTTCTTCTAAAGGTCTACCTTTAGGTGTGGGTAGAATCGGGCGGCGGTCATCATAAGGCATAGGAATGTACTGTACAGTGGGTCGTCCGCCTTGTGGTTGGGGATACAAATCCATCAGTTCGTAGATAGAACGGGGCAGTCCAACAGTTATGGGCAGCCCCATTTCTGTTGCTTCTTCAACAGTGATGGGATAGTCGTGAGTAACGCGCCCTGTTGTCAAAGCTTCGATAATCGGTTCGATATTTTCCGGCAAAACTTTTTGCTTGGGTATATTGTCTTTCAATAGAGTCCGCACGAAGCGCTGTACCTGCTGAATTGCTTTACGTGCCAAGTCTGCCATGATTAGGGTTTGGTCGTCCACATCACTAATGGGTTTATCTTCGACCACTTTGATAATACTCGCTGCTGGAAAGTTACCGAGTTGGGGGTCAACTGGCCCCAAAACAGCATTAGCATCCATGACAATTTCATCAGCTGCGAGGGCAAGCATTGTGCCGCCACTCATGGCATAGTGAGGCACAAAGACAGTGACTTTTGACGGGTGGCGAATTAATGCCCTAGCAATTTGTTCTGTAGCTAGTACCAAACCTCCGGGAGTATGCAAAATTAAGTCAATGGGGACATCTGGGGGTGTGAGGCGAATTGCCCGCAGTATTTGTTCTGAGTCTTCAATAGTAATGTAGCGCGATAAAGGAATTCCTAGTAAGCTGATGGACTCTTGGCGATGAATTAGCAAAATGACTCGACTTTTGCGTTCCTGTTGAAATTCCTGGAGGGCACGTAAGCGCCGATATTCTATTTGACGTTTTTGCCAGATTGGTTGTAGCGAAGATAGGAGGAGGAAAATCCAGAATAAATCGCCAATACCGAAGCCCATAAGATTAATAGTTTAAGTAATGGTTGTCGCCATTATTGTGACAAGTTATGAGCGATCGCAGGTCTATCTAGAGGTGAATAAAGCAATAAACACAAGATACCTAGAGTTGCAACCAATAATTAATGTATCTCATCTGGATTTATGCCTAACTGACGCAAACGTTCTGCTAATTGCTGTGCTTTTCTTTTTGCTTGTTCGGCTTTTTGTTTAGCATCCCTAGCTTCTTGTTTAGCATCCCTAGCTTCTTGTTCTGCAATCATAGCTCTTTCACTAGCAGCAACGGCTGACTCTGTGGGCGCAGGAATTATTTCTCCTTCTGAGGTGAACCACCGCAACCACAACCTGTCAATATCTCGAAACGATCCTTGCCACACTCCTAAACTTAAACCTAACTCTGGCATTAGTATGCGTCCATCAGTCAAATTTATCGGTTCATAATGACCGCCTACTAACTGAAATGCCTGAAGTTCATTAGTGTAGCGACTAAAAACAATATAGTAGGGAATTCTTAAAATCCGTTCGTAAACTTCCCATTTATTAGGAGGTTTATCTTCTGAACTTTTCCTAATACCTAAATCTTCTTCTTCCGTGCCTGGAGATAATAATTCAACAATTACAAAGGGATTGGCTGGTTCTTGCCAAGTTACATAACTTAAACGTAAGTCTTGACTTTTGTGTAGTTTTTGTACTCCTACTACACCAAACCAATCTGGGCGTTTGTACAACAAAGGATGTTGGATAGTGTAGTAAAGATTGAGGTCAGCAGCACTATAAACTAGTTCGGGATTCCAGTTAGTTGGTTGAAAAGTTAAATATAAAAGTAAGGGTTGTAAAAAGTGAAATTCGTCTGGCAAACCTGGTTCCTCTAGGTTGTCACTTGGTAAATCATACATTGTTGGTAGAGTTTCCCAAGGAGGAAGCGGCGGGTCAGATTGCGGGATAAAAGAAGGATAATAACTCATAACTTATTTCTAAAATCATTAGACCTCTTGCAAAAGTCGCTTAAGCAAATTCGGTTTGGGGAAGACGAAGCTCGTAATTGTAGAGAGCAGCAATCAGATTAAACCTCAAACTAAATCTTTTTCGACGATTTCTATAAGTGAAGGACAAAATTTTAAATACCTTCAGCTTCCGATTTACATGCTCACCTAAAACTCTGATTTTAGCTAATTCTTGATTGCTCTTTTTATCCTCACAAGTTAACTTACCTCCTCTAGGTTTTTTCTTAGGAATCTGACTATTGCTATGTAGTTTTTGAATACCTTGATAACCTTTATCTCCCAAGCATTTTATGTCTTTTC
>NZ_JAECZA010000204.1 GCF_016056275.1 Dendronalium phyllosphericum CENA369
GTCCAACGCCGTTTTCCCCTACACCCTACCCCCTGCACCCCACACCCTGTTAGTGACAGCCAGAGTTTAATGTATTTGAGCAAAAAACCCCTGTTTTGCTTAATTGACAACTAACATACTCTGGATACGCCACACACCATCCTGGCGAATCAAATCATACCGAACTCGTAAACTTTCGTCAGAAGATTTTTTCTTCTGACCATTTTCATAAAACTGTGTTGCTTCCTTTACCGTAGCTTCTACGGCTACGCGATTTGGGTTTGTCTGAGTTTTATTGACATATTCCACCTTCACGCTATGGTTATATTTCCGATAGCGGTTGTCTGCCTTCTCTTGCTGGGTCACTAATTGCCATTGAGATAAAGCTGAACCAGTTAAAATATTTTCTAATCCATTAACTTCATGATTTGGCCCTAGAGCCGCAGCTTTGGTAGATAACCAAGTTTGAATCACTTCCTCTGCCGTTGTTTCTGTCAGAGATCCTTCTGGCGATTGTAATTTGCTGTTGCGATCGGGGATGGGTATTGGTGGTTCATTAATTTGTACAGATAACTGTTTGCTTGGCAAAGCGGGTGCAGGCGCAAGGAGATTTTTGATCCATCCAAAAGTTGTAGAGACTACTACCCAAAAAACTAATATACCCAGCAAAGAAGCAAATACAGTCCAAACTAATCGTGTTTTCCCTTCTAAGGTATTAGCAAAGGTTCGCTGCCGTTGCTGACGATTTGCTACGCGCTCTTGGTTAGCAGATTGACTGGACTTACGCCTTTTACGCTTTTGGGTTGGCCGGGGTGGAGAGGACTTAGCTGCACCATTCAAATTCTGGTTAGTTGCTCTAGTTGTGCGTTCAGCAGTAGAAAGCGGTGTCATGGGTGTTGCTGGTGTTGCACTCCCTGGTGACGAAATTGGTGATGTGTGGGGTCTAGCCCTGAAGTTTGAATACTCTGGTCTTCTAGTGTTTGATGTTGTTGGTAATGGGTCAGATATGCGATTTTGATGGAATTGTTGAGAGCCAGTGGTTTGATTGGGATGACGAGGACTATTGACCTGTGGTTGGGAAAATTGACGATTCATGACAACCCGCTCGTTAGTGGTTTCTGCGTCTGCGGGCAGTCCTTCTAAATAAGCTTGCACCTGCTGGTTGGCAAAGTAATCTTTTAGCAAAGCTTGCTGTTTGACCAAATCTCGAAAGTGGGGAAACACTTCATTTTGTAACCACTGTTCAGCGTACAAACATAGTCCTGGTAGCAAGTCTGGAGAGTCTTGGGATTTTTCCCGAATAAAAACTAAAACTTCGTACTCTTGAGAGAGTTCTAAAACACGGGTTGCTTCTTCGGTTTGTCCTAGGAGTAGGGCACATAGCGATTGTTCTAAATGTACATCTTGGCGCTTGCCCAGATGTATCAGCATTTGTTTTGCTTGACGAATTAAAGCCGGTTGGCGTTGGGTAAATCCCCGTGCTACCAAAGCGTAAACTGCTAAGTAGGTAGCCACAGCAGAGGGACGCTTGCTTTCAGCTTCAAATAGCTTGTGCTGTTCTGCAACTGTCAAGTGGTTGCGTAGTTGCTGAATAAATCGCAGAAAGTCATCGATATTTAAACCCGATTCATCATTACCAGCACCATCGATGCCACCGCGATCGCTTAAAATATTCTGCAATAATTCCAGTCCTTGGCGGCGTTCGGCTGTTTTTTCTAAAGGCAGTGCCAGTAATTCCAAAATCCGATAAGGTCGCAATTTGTAAAGATCGGCCTGCATTTCTGCTTGGACGTTGGGAAATAGCCCTTGACGAGCTAACATTTCCTGCCCAGTTTCTAAAGATACAGCAGCATTTTCGTAGTGACCTTGCTGCCACTGCTCCCGACCTAATTCTAGGCAGGCCAGGGCAACAGTCAAAATAATATCTGGAAGTTCGGGACTATCGAGTAAGTCTTCACTTGCTAGCTTATTGCCTGTGTTGGCAACTGCCGCAGCATTTGAATTTGCTAAGTACCCGTGACCTAGTTTCAGTACTAGTTCGTATTCCCCTAATTCTTGCAGAATCAACAAAGCACCCACTAATTCCTCTTGGGCAATTTCGATACTGAGACTTTGAGTATCAAGATCGCCGTCACCGCTTTTGGCCCGGTCTTCTAACGCCACTCTAGCAGTACTAGTGCCATCGGGGTCATAGGCGTGGGCAAGATAAAGTCGGTCGTAATTGCTGCGTTCCTTGGGATTTGATAAAACCACGTAAGCTTCTTCTATGAGTTGTTTTCGAGAAGAAATTGCTGCTTGAGAATATTCTCGTCGTGGCAATTGTACAATGCGATCGCTGTACGCTTGTCGCAACTGTTCGTCACTTGCCGCTAACGGGAGTCCTAAAATTCGGTAGTAATCTAGCGGAATTCGCACAGCCTACTTCCCCTGCACCGCGATCGACATAATTCACCTAGAGTCTTCCAGGCTTGTAAAACCGTGCCATAATAAAATGACGAATCAGACCGTAACGTAGTTACACTATTAAGTGTACGTTGCGACAACTAATTTTGTACTTCCTAAAATTGTGAGTCACATTTTAGTCCTAAGATTTTGCGATCGCCTAGGAAACGCGAAAACTTTGTCTTAATTCTTAGCATTTTTATACTAAAGAACTACTACAAGCCTTCGATATTATAAATAACCATTGCGATCGTTGCTAGTGGTATGGAAGTTGCACTAACAAAAATCTCTGATTAATTGTATTTATGAGAACTGCCTGGTTATACGGTGAGTCAAACACCTACAAGGGTAGATTTTAATAACATAGGGACAAAATACTAGCACGATTGAACTTTAATTACAACTAGTCACGTAGAAAATAAGGACTTTTACATTCATTTTTTTGAAACTGTTCGTGAACATGCAGAAACCGAGCTATTCTGTTTGATAGCTTAGGAACTGGAGCGGGAAATGGAAAAACTTAGAAAACGGCTATAACCATTAGGGTAATATTCTCGGATAGCGCGGTTTGAAAAATGAGAAATTTGCCCATTTTTTCTTGCCTATTTCCCAAAATCCCTTGTGGTGCATAATTTTTGGTTATTGACTTTGGTACATCCCAGGTTGTGAGAAGCATGTATTATGCGAACAACCTATTTTTAAAGATGGTAAAGGGGTGTGGAGTGTAGGGTGCAGGGTGTAGGGGAAACAAGCCACCCACGAGGGGTGGGGTTTTAACCTACCCTAAGAAACAAGGATTTTTTCGCGCCACTTGCGGGCGAGGCTTTAAACCTTGCTTCGGGGCTAATTTTTTCACCACACCCCACACCCTACACCCTACACCCTACACCCGCCCCGAAGGGGGATGGTAAATTTCAGTTTTACTACAGGGATAGTAAAAAATATATGGTTCAAGAACGCACATTACCTACATTTAATACTGCCACTACCCAAATTACTAAAGAAGAAGGGTTGCGTTTGTACGAGGACATGACACTGGGACGCTTTTTTGAAGACAAATGCGCCGAAATGTACTACAGGGGCAAAATGTTTGGTTTTGTCCATCTGTACAACGGTCAAGAAGCTGTTTCTACTGGTGTTATTCAGTCCATGCGTCCGGGGGAAGATTTTGTTTCTAGTACCTACCGCGACCACGTTCACGCCCTCAGCGCTGGAGTACCAGCAAGAGAGGTCATGGCTGAGTTGTTTGGCAAAGCCACAGGTTGTAGCAAAGGGCGTGGTGGTTCCATGCACATGTTTTCTGCGGAACACCGCTTGCTAGGTGGTTATGCTTTTGTTGCTGAAGGTATTCCTGTAGCTGCTGGTGCAGCTTTTCAAAGTAAATATCGCCGCGAAGTTTTAAAAGATAAAAACGCCGACCAAGTAACAGCTTGCTTTTTTGGCGATGGTGCTGCTAACAACGGTCAGTTTTTTGAGACATTGAACATGGCAGCTTTATGGAAACTGCCAATTATTTTTGTGGTAGAAAATAATAAGTGGGCAATTGGCATGGCTCACGAACGGGCAACTTCTGAGCCAGAGATATACAAAAAAGCCAGCGTGTTTAACATGGTGGGCGTGGAAGTAGACGGAATGGACGTGTTAGCAGTGCGAGCCGTAGCTCAAGAAGCAGTCGCACGGGCACGTGCAGGTGAAGGCCCGACATTAATTGAAGCGCTCACTTACCGCTTCCGGGGACACTCTCTGGCAGACCCAGATGAACTACGAAGCAAAGCCGAGAAAGAATTTTGGTTTGCCCGCGACCCAATTAAGAAACTTGCTGCTTATCTTGTCGAGCAAAACTTGGCAAGTGAAGACGAACTCAAAGCCATTGAGCGCAAGATTCAGGATGTCATCGACGATGCGGTTAAATTTGCCGAAAGCAGCCCGGAACCAGACCCCAATGAATTGTATCGCTTCGTGTTTGCAGAAGACGAGTAAAATCGGGGATTGAGGATTGGGGACTGGGTACTAAGGACTAGGTAATGGTGACTAGGGACTGGGTAAAGGGGAAGGGGAAAAGGAATCAAATAAAGTTTTTCCCCCTTTCCCTTTAACCTTTCTCCTTTTCCTAATACCCAATCCCCAATCCCCAATACCCAATCCCCAATCCCTAGTTCCCAATACCCAACTTAGGACTAAAACTTGTGTTTACCATTGCACTCGAACAGCGACAGTACAAAACATATATCCTTTCTGATGAAACTGCTGGTTCGCAACTGGAAGTAGTACCAGAACGCGGCGGTATCATTACGCGGTGGTGCGTCCAAGGACAAGAAATTTTTTACTTGGACACCGAACGTTTTGCTAATCCCGATTTGAGTGTTAGGGGCGGAAATCCTATTTTGTTTCCGATCTGCGGGAACTTGCCAGATAACACTTACACTCACAACGGGAAACAGTACACTCTTAAACAACATGGTTTTGCCCGTGATTTACCTTGGTCAGTTACCGAGCAAGTGACCAAGGATAAAGTTAGTCTCAGCCTTGTCCTGAATAGCAACGAGCAAACTAGAACAGTTTATCCTTTTGAGTTTCAAGTCGTTTTCACTTACGAACTCCAAGGTAATACTCTAGAAATTCGACAGCAGTATCAAAATTTATCATCTACTTCCCTGCCCTTTTCTACAGGTTTCCATCCCTACTTTCTGACGAGCGATAAAAATCAACTAGAGTTTGAAATCCCCTCTCAAGAATACCAAGACCAGAGAACTAAGGAAATTCACTCGTTTAACGGTAATTTTGACTTGAGCTTAGATGAAATTGATGTTGCTTTTAAGCAATTAACTAGTAAATCAGCAAGTGTAATAGACAATAGCCGCAAGCTAAAGCTCACTTTAGATTACGGCGATGAATATCCCATCCTAGTATTTTGGACGCTCAAAGGGAAAGACTTCTACTGTCTAGAACCGTGGAGCGCTCCCCGCAACTCCCTAAATACTGGCGAACATCTAAATATATTAGATCCAGGGGGTAGCCACACAGCATCTGTGCGATTCATAGCGAATTTTTTCTAAACCCCTTTACAAATTTACAGACTTTTATGCTATAATTGCAAAGTTGCGAAAAACAACAAAAGGGTCGCTAACTCAACGGTAGAGTACTCGGCTTTTAACCGATTAGTTCCGGGTTCGAATCCCGGGCGACCCATATTTAAAGGCAAAACGCTTGCTAAGTTTTTGAAGATAAAATGCGAAGCTAGCTATATGGCGATGGGGAAATTTGTCAATGCGCTCGCCTCCACTACAATCAATATCCCCAATTCGGTAGCATAGCCATAGACTCATCCCAAATGCGATCGTCATGGTAAAAACACCTCCGCAGCATTTAACAATTCCCACTTTGGAAAATGGCGACAAACTCACCCGTTACGAGTTTGAGAGGCGCTACAATGCTATGCCCAACCTGAAAAAAGCCGAGTTGATTGAGGGAATTGTTTATATCATGCCTGCTGCTTTGCGTTTTAGAAGTCACGGTCAGCCTCATGGCTGGATTCTTACATGGCTTGGCACTTACGAAGCTGCTACACCAGGAGTAGCATTAGGAGTTGAACCAACTGTACGCCTAGACTTGGATAACGAACCTCAACCAGATGCAGTTCTTCTCATCGCACCAGAAGCAGGCGGTCAAACAAAGCTAAGTGATGATGATTACATCGAAGGAGCGCCAGAATTAATTATCGAAATTGCAGCTAGTAGCGTTGCTATCGATCTTCATGCTAAAAAACAAGCCTATCGCCGCAATGGTGTAAAAGAGTATATCGTTTGGCAAGTTGGCGATCGCAAATTAACTTGGTTCTATTTAGAACGGGGTGAGTATTTAGAATTAGCTACCGATAGTGATGGAATTGTGCGAAGTCAGGTGTTTCCAGGATTGTGGTTGGCTGTTGCCGAATTATTAGCGGGGAATATGCAAACCGTGTTAACTATTTTACAGGCGGGTTTGCAATCTCCCGAACACGCAGCATTCGTTAGGGAATTAGCTAGCAAATTATAGCCCTAAATTATTTAGTATACCAAAATACCAAAGTCTATAATCCGGCAGTAGCTAAGGGTACAGCCCGCGAACCCAGTATGAAGCATATTGATGAATGATGCCGTTAAAGTTTTTCAACATAAACATCCCGACACTAGTTATAATTTCCTATAAGTTGAAAAAACTCTTAAGATTAGCGTAATAATTGCGCTTCTCTCACACCGACTAGCTGACAACCACATTAGGAGGACTATCTATGGCGCTTGTACCATTGCGGCTGCTGTTGGATCACGCGGCTGAAAACGGTTACGGCATCCCAGCTTTCAACGTGAATAATTTGGAACAGATTCAGGCGATCCTGAAGGCTGCTGCTGAGACAGATAGCCCCGTAATTTTGCAAGCTTCTCGTGGCGCTCGTGCTTATGCAGGAGAAAACTTCTTACGCCACTTGATTTTGGCAGCGGTAGAAACCTATCCTGAGATTCCCATTGTCATGCACCAGGATCATGGTAATGCACCTGCTACTTGCTACTCAGCAATTAAGAACAACTTCACCAGTGTGATGATGGATGGTTCTTTAGAAGCTGATGCGAAGACCCCCGCTAGCTTCGAGTACAACGTCAATGTCACCCGCGAAGTGGTGAATGTAGCTCATTCCCTAGGTGTCAGCGTTGAAGGCGAACTTGGTTGCTTGGGTTCCCTAGAAACTGGTGCTGGTGAAGCTGAAGATGGTCACGGTTTTGAGGGTACACTCGACCACTCGCAACTGCTGACCGACCCAGACCAAGCTGTTGATTTCGTAGAACAAACTCAAGTAGACGCTTTGGCAGTTGCCATTGGTACTAGCCACGGTGCTTACAAGTTTACCCGCAAACCAACTGGAGAAATTTTGGCAATCAGCCGGATTGAAGAAATTCACCGCCGTCTGCCTAACACCCACTTGGTAATGCACGGTTCTTCTTCTGTACCAGAAGATTTACTCGCACTAATCAACGAGTATGGTGGTGCAATTCCTGAAACCTACGGCGTACCTGTAGAAGAAATTCAAAAAGGCATCAAGAGCGGTGTACGTAAAGTAAATATTGACACCGATAACCGTTTGGCTATTACTGCTGCGGTACGTGAAGCTTTGGCGAAAAATCCCAAAGAATTTGACCCCCGTCACTTCCTGAAGCCTTCTATTAAATATATGCAGAAGGTTTGTGCCGAGCGCTATCAACAATTTGGCACTGCTGGCAACGCTAGCAAGATCAAGCAAATTTCTCTGGAAGATTTTGCTGCTAAGTATGCTAAGGGCGAACTTAACGCTGTTACCAAAGCAACAGCTAAAGTTTAATTTTGCCTAAAAATAAATAGGAGCACTACTCTGCTCCTTTAAGACTAAAGTTTTGATATTGATATAGATAAACCGGGTGACATTAAAGTTATACTCGGTTTTTTTGTTTGATTGTATGGAGCGCTCGCCAGATTATATCATGTCCGTTTAAAGACTTATCATTAGGGCTGACGCAAAGACGCGGGGACGCGGAGACGCGGAGATATTTTAATCACAAGTGATTAGGCGGACATGATATTAATCCTCTAAGTAAAAGGATGTCTATTAGGTGCTGAATAATGCCCGTCTTGGAATGAAATCCAAGGCGGATAGATTATATTACTTTTTCAAAACCACTTGAAAGGAATTTAAATATCCCGTAATAGTTTTAGCTAATGTTTTTCGCTGCTTTTTAGTAGTTATTGCCATTACTTGATACAATCTTCCTTCGGCAACATACATCCTACTTTTAGTAATTTTACCCCCAGCATTGATGTACTCAATTTCTTTACCAGGATGACCGTTGGAACTACGAATGCTTCGCTGATGAATTAAATTGCTTTTCGTAGTCTTTAAAGCCATATCCCGCGCATTATTCAGTATTGCTTGGGGGTTAGTTATTTCACCGTAGCTGTAAGGAAAGTCATTATAAGCAACTATATATGCCACTTCTTGCTTTAATGGTTGAACGATGAATGTTTCTAAGTTAATTTCCCCCATGTAGGTTTTTTGAGCTTGAGTATTTCTATTGGGCGTTCCTGGCAGCAAAATAGTAAAACGTCCATCTGGGGCAGTGAATAACTTCCATTTGGGCTGTGCGGGTTTAGCAACAGTTATTTTCTGTTGAGAAACTGGTTGTTTGGGTTGACGCGCCTCAACTATGACAGAACCACCGCAAATTAAAGCGGTGGCGATGAATGGCAGCAGACGTTTGATTGTCATATTTTTTGCCTTTTAAGATGCAACTATTACTGATGATGCTAGTTGTTATAACCTAGCAGCACATAAAGCAGCACCTATTAGCCCAACTTGGGGATTGAGAATTATATACACGGGTATCTCTTCGAGGAGAGGACGCATCCTGCCTTTTTGGGTAAAGCTTAACAGGAAACTGCTGTTTTGGATTAAAGGCAGGATTTTGGGCGCAATGCCTCCAGCAATGTATAAACCACCATAGGGTAAGAGTTTGAGGGCAAGATTGCCGGCTTCTGCACCGTAAGCGTCTATAAATAATTGTAAGGTTTGTTCCGAAAGGCGATCGCTTCCTTGCAGTGCAGCTTTACCAATAACCGCACCCGGATCGATACTTTTCTCTTGCTTTCCGGCTTCTTGTTCCCAGCTTCTAATAATTTGGGCGATTTCTGGCGATTCGGTGGCTAGTTTGCGATCGCGCAAAAATTGGTAAATTGCCGCAATTCCCATGCCAGAAACGACTCGTTCTACTGAAATACGTTGGATATCATGTTTATCTAGCAGGTATCTTAATAGCTGAAACTCTAACTCGTTGC
This sequence comes from Dendronalium phyllosphericum CENA369, assembly GCF_016056275.1. Taxonomy (GTDB): domain Bacteria; phylum Cyanobacteriota; class Cyanobacteriia; order Cyanobacteriales; family Nostocaceae; genus Dendronalium; species Dendronalium phyllosphericum. Next base: position 9,259 of record NZ_JAECZA010000204.1, read on the forward strand.
GGGGGGCAAAGTCGGCGTGTCCGCCTTCTGAGGGAAAGACTTGATAGCGATCTCCCTGCTTAATTAAAAATCCTTGTCCTAAACCAGTACCAGCACCAATGATGGCAATGGGGGCTTCGGGTTTAAGTTTACCAGCTTGCAGAGTCAGCAAATCTTGTGGTTGTAAGCCAAAAATGCCATAGCCCACAGCGGCAAAATCATTGATTAGAGATATAGATGCAATGCCCAATTCTTGTTGGAGGCGTTCGCTATCCAGGAACCATACCAAATTAGTCAGCTTGGCAGTATTATTCACTACTGGGCCAGCGATCGCAAAACAAGCTTTTTGGGGAGTTGGTGTTTTAGCTTTCAGCAAAAACTGCTGCACCATCGGTACTAAATCAAGAAAATCTCCACTGTGGTAACTTTCCTCAGCGATAGTATGTAACTCCGATGAGTCTGATGTTTCAACCAATCGCAAAATAGTTTTCGTGCCGCCGATATCTCCTGCTAGTAATAAAGTCATAAAACTTATCGCTAATTTAGTTATTTTTGGAGGATTTGAGGCTAGCGGAAGTCATTTAAGCAAATCGAATCACTTCCTCAACCTGGGTTAAATGGGAAGTGTCTCCCTTTAGTTCTAGTAACCATTCTGGGCCTTCAAATACCACTTTTACTAGAGAACACAGGGAAGCCTTAACTTCAGTTTTCGCAATTTCACCTACAAGCCCTATTGTCCCACCAACTACGGATACACCGTGCCCTACCAAAAGAATATTTTCGGGGAAGAATTCCGTAGCTAGGCATCTAGCTGTTTGTCCGGAACGTTCCCAAACTTTCTCGCGGGTTTCAGGATATTTGGCGGCAATGCGCGGTGTATAGCTAATGTCAATTCTGGGGAATAATTCTTTTAAAGCTCGAATTGAAAGCCTTTCTGGTTCTTCTGTCATCCACGCGGGATTTAACCATTCACTCAAGCCTGTTTCGAGTTTAATGGGCAAATCTAGCACTTGGGCGACTGCGTTTGCTGTCTGTACTGTTCGCAAGAAGGGGGAAGCAAAAATATGAGCAATCTTTTCTCTTTTCAAGCGTTTGGCTAACTGCTGTGCCTGGATTATTCCATCATCAGAAAGTGGTGGATCGTAGCGTCGTTCTGCGGTGAGAAACCAATCGGGGTTAACGAAGTCCAGACGGTTGGCATGTCTTGCGATCCAAACTATTTGACTCATAAGTTTAAATATTCAGGCGAACAGAATTCGCATTGATACAAAGATAGACACCCAAAAAAGAGGGCTGCAAATATAATATGACAATTCTTGTAATATTTTGTAATAATTCTAATAATTGGAAAAATTTTCTTGGTTTTCCTCGAAGCCTTTTTAGCTAAAGACTAAAATCTGATGTGAAATAGCTTGAGGCATTAAAAATTATCATGAATTTACATCTTCAACCATTCAAATAGTTGACCTACAGTTAATTGTAAACTACTAACTAAATCGGGAACTGGTAATATTTCTTGTTCTTCTTGTAAAAGTTCTGGTTGCTGCTTTGGTGGGTAGATTAAAACCGAACGTTCATCTGGATCGATTAACCAACCTAAACGGCTACCATGATTTAGGCAGTGCAAAATATTTCCAGTTACTTTAGTTTGGTTTTGTTCGGGTGAGAGAATTTCAATTGTCCAGTCTGGGTAAGTTTTAAAGACATTTGCCACCTCTTGACGTTCATCTAAGGGAATTCGCTCCCAAGCAAATACAGCGACATCGGGTACAATCGAACGTCCGCCAAAGGTACACCGTAATTCTGGAAAGGCAAAAGCAATTTTTTGAGACTTGGTTATAGCATTTATACCACTAACTAACTCACCCTGAAGTATGCTGTGTTTTCCTTGAGGCATTGGCTTTTGAATAATTTCGCCGTTAATGTATTCAGTTGCTGGTTTGGTTTCTGGTAGTTTTAAAAACTCTTCTAAAGTTAGGGGTTTAGTTTGTGACTTTACCATATATTTGCACCTTTAAAGTTTTATTTTAATTATCCTAAATAAGCTTTTTTCACTCGTTCATCACTAATTAATTCTGATGCTGCACCTGTTAAAGTGATAGAACCAGCTTCTAGGACATATCCGCGATCGGCAATTTGTAGGGCTAGGTTGGCATTTTGTTCGACTAGCAAAATAGTAACGCCTGTTGCACGGAGATTTTCAATAATTGAGAAGATTTCCCGAACGATCGCAGGTGCTAAACCTAAGCTAGGTTCATCTAAAAGTAACAGTTGTGGTCTACTCATTAAAGCACGAGCGATCGCTAACATTTGTTGTTCGCCACCGCTGAGGGTTCCTGCTAGTTGATAGCGTCTTTGTGCTAAACGGGGAAATTGCTCAAATTGACGTTGAATATCTGCTTTAATTTCTGCTTGGTTAGAGCGAATATAAGCACCTAATAGTAAGTTATCAAAAACTGTTTGCTTTGCTAATACTCTTCGTCCTTCTGGACAGTGAGCGATTCCAAGTTGGACAACATGGTGTACTTGGCGACGGGTAATATTACGTCCGTTGTAGATAATTTCGCCACTTTTAGAATTAACTATTTTAGAAATAGCGCGGAGTGTAGTAGTTTTACCCGCACCATTAGCACCAATTAAAGTGACTACTTCACCTTTTTGAATAGTTAAATTAATTTTTTTGAGAGCTTGAATTCCACCATAATTAACATCAAGATTTTGAATTTCCAATATTGTATAATTTTGTTTATCGGGAGTTTTCATTAGCAATTTACATTTATAAGTCTTGAATGTTGACTGTTGACTGTTAACTGTCAGCGGTTAATAAACCTCATGAGCAATCATGCAATTTCAAAGCTTAATATATCAATTTTTTTACCTTTAACTTAATATTCCTCAATAACACCATAATTTTTTCCGCAATCGCTTACCCTGAAGCGGTATTTATTTAATTCGTAATTTGTAATTTTCGGGTTTAATGCTGCTTACCATCACCACAACACACTCTCCAGCAACAGAGTTGGGCTACCTACTGCATAAACACCCAGACCGCTGTCAGTCCTTTTCGCTGAGTTTTGGACAGGCGCATGTCTTCTATCCAGAAGCGAGTATACAGCAATGTACAGCGGCGTTGCTATTGGATGTTGACCCTGTGAAGTTGGTGCGGGGGCGTAGTGTTAGGCTAGAACAATATGTCAACGATCGCCCTTATGTTGCTTCTTCATTTTTAAGTGTAGCGATCGCTCAAGTATTTAGCACTGCTTTAGCAGGTCGTTGCAAAGACTTACCAGAACTAGTACAAACCCCTTTACCTTTGGTAGCAAAACTATCTGTTTTACCTTGTCGCGGCGGCGAAAGTTTTCTGCGAGAATTATTTGAGCCGTTGGGCTACAGTGTCAGTGCCCAAGGTCATATTTTAGATGAGCAATTCCCTGATTGGGGACAAAGCCAATATTTCACCGTTGAACTTCAGCACACAATAACTCTGAGTGACTTGTTAAGTCATCTCTACGTCCTGATTCCGGTTTTGGATGACGAAAAGCACTACTGGGTAGGCGATGAGGAAATCGAAAAGTTACTGCGTCATGGCGAAGGTTGGTTAACTAGCCATCCAGCACGAGAACAAATTACTCGGCGTTACCTAAAACGACAGCAACGCTTGACTCGTCTAGCTTTAGCCCAACTAGCAGAGGAAGATAATCTCGACCCCGATAGTACCGAAGAAAGCCACGCCGAAGAAGAAGCAGCGGTAGAAAAACCCATCAGCTTGAATCAGCAACGGATGAATGCGGTGATTGCTGCTTTAAAGCAAAGTAACGCCAAGAAAGTAATTGATTTGGGCTGCGGTCAAGGTAATCTACTAAAAATCTTACTTAAAGACAGCTTTTTTGAAAAAGTCACAGGTGTTGATGTTTCCTATAGGGCGCTAGAAGTTGCCCAAGAAAGATTAGACCGCTTGCGCCTTCCCCGCAATCAATGGGAACGCATACAACTGATTCAGGGGGCACTCACCTATCAAGATAAACGCCTCAACGGCTACGATGCTGCTACAGTGATTGAGGTAATTGAACATCTCGATTTACCGCGTTTGGGTGGATTTGAGCGAGTTTTATTTGAATTTGCTCAACCCAAAACAGTAGTAGTAACAACGCCGAACATTGAATATAACGTCAAATTTGAAAACCTTCCTGCTGGGAAACTGCGACATCAAGACCACCGCTTTGAATGGACGCGTCAAGAGTTCCAAATTTGGGCGAACAAAGTAGCAGAACGTTTTGGTTATACTGTGCAATTTCAACCAGTAGGAACAGAAGATCCAGAAGTAGGTTCGCCTACACAGATGGGGGTGTTTACAAAATGAGTCTACAAACCGATCCTCGCTCAACCCAAGAACTGATAAAACTGGCGCTAACAGAAGAAAATGAAGATGCAGTGAGTATCTTGCACTTTCGTGGAAATCAAGAAGTTTTTGCAGCTGCGTCAAAGTTGTGCGACAGTCAAAACCCACAACAAAGAGCATTAGGGGCTGATATATTAGGTCAACTTGGAATACCCAATCGAACTTTTCCTGATGAGTCTTTAGCAATTCTACTAAGAATGCTTGAGTGCGAGCAAAATACTGATGTCCTCAACTCAATTGCAGTTGCACTAGGACATCTACACGATGCTAGAGCGATTTCCTCGTTAGTTCGACTGAAAAACCACTCCTGCTCATCTGTACGTTATGGAATTGTCTTTGGTCTTCTAGGATATGAACATGAATTAGCGATTAACACCCTCATTGAATTGTCTTCAGATCGAGATTACGAGGTGCGAAATTGGGCAACTTTTGGATTAGGTTCACAAATTGAAACTGATACAACAGCTATTCGAGAAGCACTTTATCAGCGTTTTCTGAATGAGGATACCGATGAAAATTATGAAATTTATGGAGAAGCACTAGTTGGTTTAGCCAAAAGAAAAGACTCACGAATATTAAATCGACTAATAGAAGAATTATCGCCTGACTATGTTGGTGTGCTTGCAATTGAGGCAGCAAAGGAAATGGCAGATTCAAGGCTTTATCCAGCATTGATGCTATTAAAACAGTGGTGGACAGGAAATAATAACTTGCTAGAAATGGCTATTAATAGTTGCCGACAATAAATTTAATCAAGGATATTTCAGAACTATTTTACTCTATACATAAATGAATGGAAGCAATTATTTTTATAGGAATTCAGGGAGCGGGTAAATCTACTTTTTATCGCGATCGCTTCTTTAATACCCACATTCGCATTAACTTGGACATGCTCAAAACTCGTCACAGAGAACAAATTTTTCTTCAAGCTTGTTTAGAGGCTAAACAGCCTTTTGTGGTGGACAATACTAACCCAACAGTTGAGGAAAGAAAGCGTTACATTACTCCAGCTAAAGCGAAAGGTTTCCAAGTTGTGGGTTATTACTTTCAATCAGAACTGGAAGAATGCAAAAAACGAAATAGTCAAAGAAATTCCGAACAAATAGTACCTATTATAGGACTATTAGCAACATATAAAAAGCTGGTTTTACCAAGTTGGCAAGAAGGATTTGACGCACTGTATTCAGTGAAAACTAACTTAAATTATTCATTTATTGTTGAGGAATGGCAAAGTGAAATTTGATGAACTTGATAGCAGGATGCGGGTATTTGAAACCGCACACGACCATTGCGTGCTACCTGGACTTTACATAGTTGCCAGATTGGATGGACGCAGCTTTACCCGCTTGACAAAAGAAATACATCAATTTGAAGCTCCCTACGATACTCGTCTTCGGGACTTTATGTTAGCAACAGTCGAACATTTGATGAACTGCGGTATAGATATTATCTATGGATATACCCAAAGTGATGAGATATCCTTACTTTTTGCTCAAAAAGAAAATACTTTCAACCGCAAACTCAGAAAGTTAAATTCAGTTTTAGCAGGTGAAGCTAGTGCCAAATTCTCTTTACTATTGGGCGATTTAGGCTGCTTTGACTGTCGAATTTCACAGCTTCCTAATACAGAAGAAGTAGTGAATTATTTTCGCTGGCGGAGTGAAGACGCTCACAGAAATGCCCTCAACGCTCATTGCTACTGGTGTTTGCGTCGAGATGGTGAAAGTGCAACTCAAGCAACCAGCATGATGAATAGGTTATCTGTTGCTGATAAAAACGAGTTGTTATTCCAGTATGGGATTAATTTTAATCAACTTCCCAACTGGCAAAAACGAGGTGTAGGACTTTATTGGGAAGAATATCAAAAGCAAGGATTTAACCCCGTTACAGGTGAAACTGTTCCGGCATTGCGACGACGCATCCGGCAAGATTTAGACTTGCCAATGAAGGATGAATACAGTCAGTTTATTGCTCAATTAATCAAGAGTTCGTAGAAATGATGTAAGGGCGAACGGCCGTTCGCCCTTACTAAGGATTTCGGACAATGCAGAATTAACGATCAAAGATGTCTAATGACTATTGTACAGACGCGATTAATCGCGTCTCTATTAATTATGAAAATAACTATTCCGGAAATTTCTCTAATTGTCCTTATCGGTGCTTCTGGTTCGGGGAAATCGACTTTTTCTCGCAAGCACTTTCAGCCTTTTGAGGTGCTGTCTTCTGATTTTTGCCGCGGGTTGGTGTCAAATAACGAAAATAACCAGACTGTCTCCAAAGACGCTTTTGAGGTGTTGCACTTTATTGTTGCCAAACGACTAGCAGCAGGTAAACTCACTGTAATCGATGCTACCAACGTGCAGATGGAAGACCGCAAACCTTTGCTACAAATGGCACGGCAGTATCATTGCTTTGCGATCGCAATTGTTCTCGACCTCCCAGAAGAATTATGCCACGAACGCAACCAACAACGCAGCGATCGCCAGTTTGGCCCCCATGTGGTGCGTCGGCATACCCAAATGTTACGCCGTTCTCTAAGGGGTTTGGAAAAGGAAGGTTTCCGCTATGTTTATACTCTTAACTCTTTAGAAGCAATTGAATCTGTCGAAATTGAGCGTCAACTTCTTTGGAATAATCTCAAGCACGAACGCGGCCCCTTTGATATCATTGGTGACGTTCATGGCTGTTGCGACGAGCTGGAAACATTACTGCAACAGTTAGGCTACCAAAAGGGCAGGGGGGCAGAGGAGCAGGAGAGCAGAGGGGATGAATTGTGGGACTATCCAATTTACTATCATCCTGAAGGACGTAAAGCTGTTTTTCTTGGCGATTTGGTAGATAGAGGGCCGCGTATCTTAGATACAGTCAAGCTGGTGCGAAATATGGTTAGTGCGGGTACGGCTCTTTGCGTTCCTGGTAATCATGAAAACAAGCTGTTGCGGAAACTACGTGGTAAAAATGTCCGAGTAACTCATGGACTAGAGCAAACTTTAAATGAGATTGAGGCGTTACCTGATGCAGTGCGCGAACCTTTCTCCAAAGAATTAGAAAAGTTTCTTGATTCCCTTATCAGTCACTACCTCCTAGATGATGGGCGGTTAGTGGTAGCGCACGCCGGGATGAAACAAGAAATGCAAGGACGAGGGTCTGGTGCGGTGCGTGAGTTTGCCCTTTATGGCGAAAGTACTGGCGAGATTGATGAATTTGGTTTACCCGTGCGTTACAACTGGGCAGGAGAGTACCGGGGTGAAGCGATGGTGGTTTACGGACACACCCCTGTACCGGAAGCGGAATGGCTGAATAACACTATTGATATTGATACAGGTTGTGTCTATGGTGGCAAATTAACCGCCCTGCGCTATCCAGAAAGGGAATTAGTGAGCATCCCCGCCGCCCGTGTTTACCGCGAACCTGTGAAACCGCTGAACAACAATACAATCACACGCACATTCCAGCAGGAACTCGATGATGTCTTGCACATAGAGGACGTACTGGGTAAGCGCATCATTAATACCAGACTTCAGAATAACATTACCATTCGGGAAGAAAATGCGATCGCAGCCCTAGAAGTGATCAGTCGTTTTGCTGCTAATCCTAAATGGTTGATTTATCTACCGCCTACCATGTCCCCTGTGGAAACATCCCAAGCATCAGGATTTTTAGAACATCCAGCACAAGCCTTTGCCTATTACCAAAACGCCGAAATTACGGAAATAGTTTGTGAAGAAAAACACATGGGTTCGCGGGCTGTGGTGGTTGTTTGTCGGGATTTAAAAGCTGCCGAAAAACGGTTTGGTGTCATAAATGAGGGAATCGGCATCTGTTACACCCGCACGGGAAGGCGCTTTTTCGATGATTCAGCTTTGGAAATAGAACTTTTAACACGGGTCAATGCTGCTCTTTCCCACAGTGGCTTTTGGGAAGAATTTCAGACAGATTGGGTGTGTCTGGATTGTGAATTGATGCCTTGGTCAGCTAAGGCTCAGGGACTACTGCGAGAACAGTATGCACCCGTGGGTGTAGCTTCACGGCTTGCCCTTGGTAATGCTGTTAGTTTACTACAACAGGCAAGCGATCGCGGCGTGGAAATAAGCACCCCACTTAAACACTACCAACAACGTGCAGAGATGGCGCAGCAATACGTTACTGCCTACCGTCGCTACTGTTGGACAGTTACTGATATTTCGCAACTCAAACTCGCTCCCTTCCACATCCTGGCAACCGAGAAAACTGTCCATGTTGACAAAGACCATCGCTGGCACATGGAGCAAATAGCTAAAATTTGCCAGTCAGACCCCGCCTTGCTTCTAGCTACTGGTTATAAAATGATAGATTTGACAGACCCCAGCAGCCAAGCAGAAGGTGTCTATTGGTGGGAAAAACTCACCGCTGCGGGAGGTGAAGGTATGGTTGTCAAGCCAATGCAATTCATCGTCCGAGGTAGTCGCGGTATCTTACAGCCTGCGGTAAAGTGTCGCGGCCAAGAATATCTGCGAATTATCTACGGCCCGGAATACTCAACCCCAGAGAATTTACAACGCCTGCGCCAACGGGGTTTATCTCACAAACGTTCTTTGGCTATGCGCGAGTTTGCCTTGGGTGTGGAAGCATTGGAAAGATTTGTTACCCATGCACCTCTACGTCGCGTGCATGAATGCGTTTTTGGGATTTTGGCATTAGAGAGCGAACCTGTAGATCCGCGACTTTAACTGCTGAATGCAAAATTTAGCAAAGCGATCGCTACCTTTGTAGGATTTGAGCAAGGGGTATACTAATTTACTTACCATTTAGCATATTTCCTTGTCACCTTTCCTAAGTCTCCTGTCCGATATTACTTAAGTCATAATTAAGTACTTACTTTTATCACTAGTATCTAACTGTTTGAATTTCTAAACTTATAAACGTAAGACATACAAATCATTTACACAATTCACAACAGGAGATTTAGTGATGAATATCAAACAAATACTAGTTAGTACTGCGCTTCTTTTACCATTTACTCTTACTTCTATACCTTCACAAGCATCAGCACTAGAAGTTATTGTTAATTCTCACGCTCACAATACCACTGTTTCAAAGATAGCAAGAAAACCACCAGTGAAAAAGAAAGTTTTGATTCCTGGACATTGGGAGAAAACAAATCATGGTCGCAAGTGGGTTCCTGCTCATTACGTATATAGATAAAAACGTTTATAAACCTAAGTAATTGGCTAAGGTACTTCTAAATAAATATCCTATCGCTATTGAGGCTATGAAAGTTGGAGGAGAGCAAAAGGCAAAAGAATCATGATTTTGTCAGCTTTTCGTCTATTTCAAATGAGTGGCTTATTTGGGGACTGATAAATAAAAAACATTCCAAATTTTCTTGTGGGATGGGTGTCCTCACCTGTCCCATCAAGATATCTAACGAACGCCACAACGTGGATAATTTATTTCTTGAAAATGCCTTAAACAATGTTGCACTAGAACTTTTTATCATCTCCCTACTTTTAGTAGGGAGACTATGAAATGAGCAGACAAAAAACCTTTTACTCAAGATTTGTAGAGTTATTTATGAAATTAGCACGATTGACAAATGTTTTGGTTGCGGGTGTTGTCGCCCTCGGCGCGACTGCAAGTATCAATCAACCTAGTCAAGCTCAAGGTGGGCGAGGTTTTTATTGTGACAACTCAACAAGAAAACCCGTGACAGTGTACCAAAATGAGAAAGGTGTGACTGAGCCTTGGATTCGCTGGACTTCCAATTACTTCCAAAACTCTGGCTACGACCCACTGACGCGTTGTCAAGAGGTGAGCGGACGCTTGGAAACCTACCGCCGCAACAAACAGTTGAGATATGTTACGACAGGCCATATGAACGGACAAAATGTGATTTGCACTGCTAACCAGTTAAATGGACAGTGTAATGAGTTGATATTGACCCTGAAACCAAATGAAAATCCTGTGCGGACATTAACCAATCTCTTCGCTTGGCGCTCAGGAGCTGCGCCCTCTACAAGTGGAAGAAATAAAACACCTTACATCGATGTCAGAGGACATTTAGGAATTCGTAAAGAGTAAATTATTCAGATAAATTGAAGACTTTTCAAAATATTGCTTGAAACTCTCTTTCTATTTCGATTTCTCTAATCTTTTGGGATGAGGCGAGTGCGTGACACTTAGTCAACGCACCCGACTTTATTCAATTTGGCAAGTGGACTCACCAAGACTGCGCTGCTTCACCTAGTTGCAATATGTTGTATCTGAATCTTCAAATCCCTAAATATCTTTCTTAGGTATGAAATAAATTCATCACCTCAGGTAGTAGCTCAAAAATTTTCAGCTAGCTATCCTAGATAAAGTACTTTTATTTAGTCACTACAATAATCCTCTGTTACAAAGATTAGATATTTCTCAATCAACGTTCCTTACATAGCGACGATATGAAAGCAGATGAACTCCTGAAAAACTATGCCGCAGGCGTAAGAGACTTTACTGCTGTCAACTTGAGCGAAGCAAACTTGAAAGAAGCCAATATCAGTGGGGCAATTTTAAATAAAGCTATCTTAGATGGAGCTAATCTCAGTCATGCTAATCTATCGCACACTAGCTTGCTTGAGGCCGACTTGAACGGAGCTAATTTGAGCAATGCAAACTTGACTGGTAGTAACTTAGCTGGAGCTATTTTGGATGGAGCCATTTTAGATGGTGCAATTTTAGATGGAGCTAATTTGACCCAAGCTGATTTGACTGTCGCCAAGCTAATTGAAGCTAACCTGAGCGAAGCGGAGTTGCACGAAGCGAAATTGAATGCGGCAAATTTAGATAAAGCAGACCTCAGTGGTGCAGACTTAACTGTAGCTGACTTGACTCAGGCCAATCTTACCCGCGCAGATTTAAACGCTGCTAATTTGAACGGCGCAAATCTAGAGGGAGCCAATTTAGAAGGAACTATTTTGGATGGGAATGTTTGAGGACGCGGAGACTTGGAGACGCGGAGACTTGGAGACGCGGAGACGCGGGGATGCGGGGACGCGGGGATGCGGGGAAAGAACTTTCCCTCTCCCTACTCCCCACTCCCTACTCCCTACTCCCCACTCCCTGCTCCCTACCTTCTCATATACTGACTAGCCAACTGGATAGCATCAGCAATATCGACATCGCCATCCCTGTCTGCATCCAAGAAGGAATTAAGGATAGGATTCCCGCCAGCTTGAGGATTGTGTGCGTTTGCGCCAGATTGCAAGAAATTCAGCACTACAGGCACTGCTAAAGGCAGTAATTGTTGGATAGTACCAGCATCTAAGCCAGTGCGCTGGGATGCAACTTCAGCTACTTGCTGCTGTATCGCCGGAGAAAAGAGGGAGTTAACAGCTTGAGGGTTGTCAGAAGTGCCACTATATTGATTGACTAAAGCTTGGGCTTCTTCATTACCGCTTGTAGCTTGCTTCTCTTGCAAAGAAGAACGCACATAGTTCCCCACAATACCCAATACAGATTGTATTGTTGAGGGATCTGCCCCAGTGCGATCGCTCAATTGATTCACAGCGTTGATAATACTGCCAATTTGACCCAAGCTGCCTTGCTGATTGGGATTGCTGACAGCACCAAGAATTTGATCGAAAAGTCCCATAAGTTTGTTTTGTTTCTATATTTTTCTCTTTCCCAAGACTGATTTGCCAAATCCTCAAACTTCAAGTCTCAGGCTAGACAAACCAAGCCTGCCTTGGGATGTACTTTCTGTGATGCACTAAATTTGCAAGGATCGCAACTTCCCTAGGATCTATACTTCTTACTTTCTACTCTGATAAAAAAGATTGAAACTATTAATATTAAAAGCATCTGCCTTGAAAGTGCTGAGCGCTGAGTGCTGAGTAAAAATACTAGTACCCAGTACCCAGTACCCAGTCCCTTTTTCATTGGGACTGCCTACTGAATACCCACTAAATTTTTGCCACCCATGCCTCTGTCCCGCATTGTCACGCTGATTGTTGGTCTAATCGTCATTTTGGGGCTAGCCCTGTGGCTGATTGATTCTCTATCGCGCCTCTACTGGCAGTTGTCTTATTCTCCGTTGCTAGGCAATTTGCTGTTGTTGCTGCTGGTTGTGTTGATAGGGGCCTTAGTTGCAGCTTTTATTTATTACGTACTGGTAATGCAGGCTGGAGAGAAACGTTCTCGCCGCAGTCGCCCCCGTGTAACTCCAGCGCAAATACCAGCTGCCAAATCTGATGCGGCTTCTTCTACACTACAAGCTGTACGACAACAAGTAGCGCAAATTCAAGATGAAGTAGCACGGCAAGCTTTACTCAGTCGATCGCGGGAAATTGAAGTTAATCTAGCGCGTGGTGAAATTCAAGTGGTAGTATTTGGCACGGGAAGTGCTGGCAAAACTTCCCTAGTCAATGCAATTATGGGACGCATGGTGGGTCAAGTGGATGCACCAATGGGTACAACCCAAGTCGGCGAAACCTATTGTATGCGGCTCAAAGGATTAGAACGCAAGATTTTAATTACAGATACGCCAGGGATTTTAGAAGCAGGGGTAGCAGGAACGGAACGAGAACAGTTAGCAAGAGAACTAGCCACCTCAGCAGATTTACTATTATTTGTGGTAGATAATGATCTGCGGCGTTCGGAATACGAGCCACTGCGCGGCTTGGCAGAAATTGGCAAGCGATCGCTGCTAATCCTCAATAAAACTGATTTATACACCGATGAAGATAAAGAAGCGATTTTAGCACGATTGCGCCAACGAGTACGGGGATTTATTGCGACTAATGATGTAGTGGCGATCGCGGCTAATCCCCAATCTGCACAATTAGAAACTGGTGAAATCTTCCAGCCAGAAGCGGATATTGTACCTTTGCTGCGGCGGATGGCAGCGATTTTAAGGGCTGAGGGTGAAGATTTGGTAGCAGATAATATTCTTTTGCAATCGCTGCGACTGGGAGAAGAAGCGCGAAAACTCATCGATAGCCAGCGTCGCCGTCAAGCCGACAAAATCGTGGAACGGTTTCAATGGATTGGCGCAGGTGTTGTATCAGTCACACCGCTACCATTTGTCGATTTATTGGCAACTGCTGCTGTCAATGCTCAAATGGTCGTAGAAATTGGCAGAGTCTACGGCTGTGAACTGAACATGGAACGGGGACGAGAGTTAGCCCTTTCCTTAGCCAAAACCATCGCCAGTCTGGGTATAGTCAAGGGAGCGATTGAATTACTTTCTACTGCTTTGCAAACGAATCCTGCCACTTTTATTGTCGGTAGGGCAATTCAGGGCGTAACGGCAGCTTATTTAACGCGGATTGCTGGTAAAAGTTTTATTGAGTATTTTCGTCACGACCAAGATTGGGGTGATGGTGGAATGACTGAGGTAGTGCAGCGACAGTTTCAAATTAATCGCAGAGATGAATTTATTAAAGCTTTTGTACAAGAAGCGATCGCACGGGTGGTGAAGCCTTTAACGGATAAATCTGAGGTAATTGAACGCGATGAAGAAGTCCAAAGTGAAGATGTTAGGTAAATAGATATCTCTATAAATTATTAAGTTGATTATGGCTCAAATTCAAACAGCAACAAAATTAGTAACATTTGAGGAATTTATTCAATGGTATCCAGAAAATTCTCCAGTACGTTACGAACTACATAATGGGGCAATTATTGAGATGACACCACCTAGCGGTAAGCATGAAGAAATCAAAGGGTTTTTAAATAATAAACTAGTCATTGAATACAGTCGATTAAACCTTCCTTACTTCATACCCAATCAAGCAATAGTAAAAGCTCCTGAAGGTGAATCTGGTTATTTACCAGATGTTTTAATCTTGAATCGCCACAGTTTAGCTTCAGAACCTCTTTGGACAAAATCCTCTACTGTTACTCAAGGTAGTTCAATTGCTTTGGTGATTGAAGTTGTTAGCCAAAATTGGCGCGATGATTACTACAAAAAGCTTGCTGACTATGAGGAAATGGGTATCCCTGAATATTGGATCGCCGATTACGCCGCATTAGGTGCTAGAAAGTTCATTGGCGATCCGAAACTTCCTACCTTCTCAATTTATCAATTAGTAGATGGGGAGTATCAAGTTAGTCAGTTTCGAGGCAACGACTACATCATATCCCCAACTTTTCCCGATTTGAAAATAACAGTTAATCAAATTTTTCAAGCTGGGGAAGTTGTTCGAGACTAACTAGATAATTTTATATTGATTTGCGATCGCGAGGTGATTATGCTATTAACAAATAAATCAGTAAAAACCCCAGATATATAGTCTTTTCTCCTGCCAAGATGAGCAAATACAAAATATTAAAATCCGACCAAAGCTATACTTTCAGCCAATATTTTCAACTAACTAATCCCACAGCAGAAATCATAGGTGAATTTGAATATAACTATGAACGTACAAGTTTGAATTTGCCTAAATATTTTGATGAAATTAAATATTTGGAGTTTTTGCAAGGATATTTACAACGTAATATCCGACTTTTTAATCCTGTAGCAGAAATATCAATTAGAGAATTTCTAATTGCTCCTATCCTGACTGAAATATGCGACCAAACAAAGGCTCAACTATATAGCGAGTATCCCCTGAATGTAGATAACAAGCTTAAAGGTACTTTAGATTATTACTTGCATAAATATAATTCTCTATTAATAATTGAAGCCAAGCAATCAGATATTAGAAGGGGATTTACACAGCTATCAGTAGAATTAATAGCTCTGGATAAATCTTTAGAAAATCAATCGCTGATTTTATATGGGGCAGTTACTAATGGCGATGATTGGAAATTTGGTACACTTCATAGAGAACAGAAACTAGTTACAGAAGATATTAAACTTTATCGCGTTCCTGAAGGTTTAGAAGATTTAGTACGAGTACTGGTAGGTATCCTTTCAATATCAACATCTTAAGCGATTATTACCGCGATCGAGGGCATCGCTCAATAAAATATGCATGGCTTGTAATCCCCATAGATGCTACAACCAACGTTGCCGTTTAGCATACACAATACTACCAATTACAATTAATAGCATCACGCCCATAACAGTAGGATAAGCCCAAGGTTGATCTAATTCTGGCATGTATTTAAAGTTCATACCATAGACACCAGCAATGAAAGTGATTGGTAAAAATACCGTCGATAGGATAGTCAAGCGATTAATTCGTTCGCTGGTTTTGCTCGCAATGTTATCCCGTTGAATTTCCATTAATTCTGACATCCAAACTCTCAAACCTTGATATTCTTGCCAGAGATTATCAACGTGGTGAACTAATTCTTGACTAAATAGTTCTTTCACTGGTTGAGTAATCCATTGACAATCTTCATGGTTCATAATTACCAGAAGTGATTTGATGTTTTGAAAATTACGTCGTCCGACACGAGTAGACTGTCTCATCGTGGCAATTTTTTGGTAAGTTGATTCATCGCCAGAATTATCTAAAACTTCATCTTCTAAATCATCAAGTTGTAAAGAGATATAGTCAAATACACTATGATAATTATTCAAAATTTCTTTGGAGATGAGATATAAAAGATAGTCTACTCCGCAATTGTTAATATCTATAGTTTGCTTTTGAAGATTGTTAGTTAGTACACTTAAAATTTTTAACTCAGTAATTTCAAACGTAATAATAAAATTACTGCCAACCACAATACTGCCGCGCGCTACTTCATAATCACGATTTTTTATTTGATGAATTAAAATTTCATAGTTGTCAAACAAACAATCTTCTATATCTTCATCTATTCCTATAGAAGAATGGTTAAATATCATGTCAACGCGAGATGGATTGAGTCCAAAATGCTGAATAATTTTAGCCGTTCCCGTGCGATCGCGAAAGTGAGTACAGCGCAACCAAATATTTTGAGAACCATCAATCCTTTTAAGTACCGCATCGACATCCCAACTGGTAAATAATTCCAGGTGATTCTGAGAAAATGTCAGGAGACTTAGCATATAGTAACCCTAATTGAGTCGTGAGAAAACCCGGAGACTCATGTTGAGCGGTAATTTATTTGACTCCTAAGAGGATGTTTGAAAATTTTGGGCAAATATAATTCGCTACTACACAGGCAAAGTCCGCCTACGCGGACTAATGAAAAATTAAAGGTTTTAACCCACGAAGGTGGGTTTTGTTTGTGTAGCCGCGACTTCTAGTCACTAGTCGCCAAGGCAAGTAATAAATTAGACTTTTCAAACAACCTCTTAAATACCTGCCTTTGAAAGGCAGGGGCAAAGGAGGAGATACGGGTCTTTATTGTGTGTCGCACTTTGCGTATTCTTAGTCAAAATAGCATGAGATAGATAAAACTTTGTATCCTAAATTAATAGGTTTTAATAGTTCTTTTCAAAACTTGTGCAGGAAGATTTTAGGCTAATTGTTGATTTAGTATTAGTTCTCGCCGTCGCAGCCTGTGGTGGTCTTTTGGCATCGCTTTTACGACAACCCGCACTATTGGGGTATCTGCTCGGCGGAATGATTGTCGGGCCAGCTGGACTGGGACTGATTAAAGAATTGATTCAAGTGGAAACTCTGGCACAGTTCGGGGTTGCCTTTTTGTTGTTTGCTTTGGGTGTGGAATTTTCCTTTACGGAACTCAAGAAAGTAAAAGCGATCGCTCTGGGAGGAGGCGGACTCCAGATTGCCTTGACGATCGCGGTTACAGTTTTAGTTTGCGGGATAACAGGAGCTTGGGGAGCCTTACCTGCCAAGGGCGTATTTTTGGGGTCAATTTTATCTTTGTCTTCCACAGCAGTTGTCCTGAAATGCTTGATGGAGCGTAACGAAACAGAAACGCCCCACGGACAAGTAATGCTGGGCATTCTGGTGGTGCAGGATTTGGCTTTGGGACTGATGCTAGCAGTATTACCCGCTCTCAACGAACCGGGGGAAGCCATCGGCATAGCAGTGCTGACAGCTTTGGCGCGGATTGGATTATTTGCTGCTGGAGCTGTGGCGGCGGGGCTTTGGCTAGTACCGCCTTTATTGCGATTGCTAGCCCGCACCGAAAGCCGAGAACTATTTTTACTAGGTGTGGTGGCATTGTGTTTGGGTATTGCCCTGCTGACAGAGTATTTGGGACTTTCAATTGAGATGGGGGCATTTGTCGCCGGCTTAATGATTTCGGAGGTGGAATACGCCGACCAAACCCTAAGTTATGTAGAACCGCTGCGAGATATTTTTGCCAGCTTGTTCTTTGCCGCCATTGGTATGTTAATCGATCCAGTATTTTTGTGGAAAAACCTGGAATTGATTTTAGAACTAGTGGCGATCGTTTTCATCGGTAAGTTTTTAATTATTACGCCCCTAGTTAAGCTGTTCCGCTACCCTTTAAAAACAGCTTTAATTGCTGGGTTGGGACTGGCTCAAATTGGGGAATTTTCCTTTGTTCTCGCCAGTGAAGGGCAAGCTCTAGGGTTGGTATCCCGACAGATATATTTACTAATTTTGGGAACTACAGCAGTCACTTTGATACTTACCCCTTTTGTACTGCGGTTAGTACCATTTTTATTTAACTTTGCCGAATCAATGCCTTGGTTGAAACCGTATTTACAAGAAGAGCAACCGCGCGATATCTCCGATGATTTACCTTTAAAAGACCATGTGGTAGTTTGTGGCTATGGGCGAGTCGGCAAGAATTTAGTGAAATTATTACAGCAACACGACTTGCCTGTAGTGGTTATCGACCAATCAGAAAGTCGAATTCAGAAATTAAGAGAGACGGGAGTGCCTTATGTTTACGGCAATTGTGTGAGTTTCCACGTTCTGGAAACCGCTGGAGTCAGCCATGCTAAGGGAATGGCGATCGCTCTTTCAGACCCGATGAGTTCCCGTCTTTGTCTGAAACGCGCTTTGGAAGTGTGCCCAGAATTAGATTTGGTTGTACGCGCCACCCAAGATAAAAATATTGAAGTGCTTTACCAACTAGGAGCAAGGGAAGTAGTACAGCCAGAGTTTGAAGCCAGTATAGAAATGGCTACTTATTTATTAAATTGTTTGGGCTTTTCACCACTGGTAGTACAACAAGAAATGCAGCAAATCCGTAACGGTCATTATTTAGATTTGCGCCCAGAACGTTCTGCCTCGGAGGTTTCCTACGATTTAAGACAAGCCACGCGCGATTTAAATCGCCGTTGGTATGCCCTACCGTCTAGCTCTCCTTTAATTGGCATGAGCCTAGAAGAAGCGGATATGCGCTACTTAACAGGGGTAAGTTTGATGGCAATCCGCCGCACTAACGGCGATGAAATCGATTATCCTGACGCTCAAACTAAATTACAAGAAGGCGATCGCCTGTTGGTGGTGGGAGGAACTGAGGAAGTCGCAGCTTTAGAAGAATTGGCGAAAGGACAGGTGGCAGTTCCCGGAGAAAATAGCGCTTGTCAGTGGACTACAGTCAATGCTGATTCTTTAGCTTTGGGTCAAACTCTGATAGATTTGGAAATCCACGATAAATCTACTGTGAAAGTACAGGCGATCCGGCGAGATGGCAAATTTATCCGCTCTCCTGAAAGCAACATCGACTTGCGAGATGGCGACCAAGTATTACTATGCGGTAGCTTGCCGAGTTTAAATCAACTACAGCCTTTGTTTGCCTCAGTTAGCAAAGTGCCTTTATCTATCCCCAAGGTGAAACCTGGAGAGTCACAAGCACTCAAAGAGTTTCTGCCTGTGGATAAATTGCGGGAGTAGTCAGTGGTCAGTAGCAACTAACAACTGACAACTAACAACTGACAACTGACTAATTTTTCGGCTTGATGTAGGCGATCGCTTGCTTCCAAATCGTCGTTTGCTGGCTGTTTTCATCTGTAATACACACGCATTGTGGGTCTTGCCATAAGACCCTACCCACCAACAAATCGCCCGTTACCAGTTTGAACTCTACTACTGGTGTTTGTTTAATCAGATTTTGTAGTTGTCGAATGCTAGGTAGTGAGGTATCAAATTCAGTTGTATGCATTTTTGGTAATGTTTTAATAAGCGACTGGGGACTGGGGACTGGGGACTAACAGAGCAGGGGGAGCAGGGGAGCAGGGGAAGCAGGGGGAGAAAAATTCCAAATACCACTGACCACTGACCACTGACTCATCCCTAATTACCAATACCCAATCCCTAATACCTAATCATTGATAATTCATCATTGAAAAAATGGCAATCGAATTTACTAAGTATCACGGTCTGGGAAATGACTTTATATTAATTGACAATCGCTCATCATCATTACCCGTACTGACTCCAGAGCAAGCAGTCAAGTTGTGCGATCGCCACTTTGGTATCGGTGCTGATGGTGTGATTTTTGCCCTACCTGGAGAAAATGGCACTGACTATACTATGCGGATTTTTAATTCCGATGGTTCGGAACCGGAAATGTGCGGCAATGGCATTCGCTGTTTAGCTGGGTTTTTGGCAGATTTAGAAGGTGAATCCCGAAATAAAGACCTATATCGCATTCATACCCTGGCTGGTACGATCGCACCCCAACTCATGCCCGACGGTCAAGTGAAGGTGGATATGGGCTTACCCAGGCTTCTCGCGAGGGAAATTCCTACAACCATTGCACCCGCTGAAGAAAAAGTTATTAAGCAGCCGCTAGAACTAGCAGAGCGAATTTGGAATATTACCTGTGTGAGTATGGGTAATCCACATTGCATTACCTTTGTAGAAGATGTGGCAGCAATTCCCTTAGAAACTATAGGCCCCCAGTTCGAGCATCACCCAGTATTTCCTCAACGAATAAATACCGAATTTATTCAAGTAGTGAGCCGAGATTACCTGAAAATGAGGGTTTGGGAACGAGGCGCTGGAATTACATTAGCTTGCGGAACTGGTGCTTGTGCTTCTTTGGTGGCGGGTGTATTAACAGACAAATGCGATCGCACCGCAACTGTAGAACTCCCTGGCGGGCCTTTGCAAATAGAGTGGTCAGAAATAGACCAGCGAGTTTACATGACTGGCCCGGCCGAGCGGGTATTCACTGGTAAACTGTAACTGACTTTCCATTGGCATTACTCAGGTAGTAATGCCATAAAAGTCTAGCAGCGACTGCACGCCACGGTCGCCAGTTTTCCGCGATCGCTTCCAATTGTACTGGTGTTGGACGTGTTGTCAATCCTTTGAGCTTTTGGGTAGCGATCGCTAATCCTAAATCTCCTTTGGGAAAAACATCAGGGTGTTGTAGCGCCACTAGCAAGTAAATATCAACCGTCCAGTCTCCAATACCTTTGAGTTGTTTGAGTTCAGTTCTAATTGTCGTTTCGTCCATTTTTTCTAGCTGAGTTAAATCAAGCTGACCGCTCGTTATAGCTTCTGCTAGCCCACGACAATATAAAGTCTTTTGCCGACTAAATCCAATCGTTTTCAATTGAGTATCATCTAATGTCAAAAAATTTTCTGGTGTCAGCGGTACAACAAGCGCACACAGACGATTAAATACAGCCCTTGCAGCTGCTAAGGAAACTTGCTGTTCTAAGATAATGCGGAGTAGTGTGGGAAAACCCGCTTCTCTTTCCCACATTGGAGGATTTCCCAGCGTCTCTACAATGCGACCTAGATCGCTGTCAATATTGGCAAGCACTATTAAACCACGAGCAATACTTTCTTTCGTCAGCAATTCTAGTTCAACTGTTTCTTTTAATATCATCTTTATCAAATCTCAACTTCGGTTAAAGCCCTTGCTACAAACCTGCATTTATTTACACTAACCGATAAAAGTCAGATGCATAGATATAACTCTTGTGGTGTGGGCTGGAAAGCCTGCGCGTGAGGGGCTAGAAGCCTATCCTACAAGAAAGCCATAATGCATACTTTAGCCTTGCCATGCCAGAACAAAAAATTGAGGATTGGTAAAGAACGGAAAAATTAATGTCAAAAATTACCCCGCACTTGACAAGCTAAGTGCGGGGATATATCGCTAGCAGAATACTTCACAAAGTATTCTTCTTGGTTTGATATCACTCAGCTTCTTCGATCGCCTAATTGCTCGTCGTTTTTATGAATGTCTAATTCCTCACGGCGAACGGTATCTTGGGCTTCAACTGTATCTTGTTCAACTACTTTCTTAATTTTTACTTCCTCACGCAAAACAGCTTCTTTACGAATTTCAGGAGTTTCTTCGTAAATTTCCATGCGGGTAACGTCTCCTTCACGGAAATCTGCTTCAGCAGGCGATACAGTTCTAGCACCTTGTTCGGGAGTAGTGCGTTCAATAATTACACGTTCTTTTTCAACTGGTACAGCAACTTTTGCCGTTTCTGTTTCAACGTGCTTACCAACAGATACCTCTCCTGTTTTCACACGGGATTTATTAGCAACTAAACGTTCTTCGTATAGTTTCAGGTTTTGATGATCCCGCTCGTTTGTATTGTAAAGATTTGGTTCGCGATTGTAGTTATATGTATTGCGATCGCCAGAGGCTGGGGGAGTATCTACAGGTGTCGATGTCTCTAAAGGCGCTTGTGTGACTGGAGTACGATAAACTCCACCCACCCGTTCTTCATAATCGTAATTAATCTGTTCCAAATCCTTAAAATCTGGTAAATGTTCGACTTGCTCTTTGGTTAACCCAGTAGCATACACGCGCCGATTAGGATAGTCTATTCTAGAACGCCCAATTGGTAACAATACTTGTCTACCAAAAAACCAAAAACCTGTATCAACAACTAAATAGCGAACGCGACTTGAATCATCCACTAAGATATCTTTGACAGTTCCAACTTTATCGTTATCAATGTCTGAATAGACATCAAAATTCCTAGCGTCATAGTTCTTCAAATCTGCATCGCCATGGTTGGTAGCAAGGTCTTCCAATTTATATAAAGCCATATTATTTTTGCTCCAACATCTATACTTAACAATTTTAAAAATATAAATTATTACTCCTTCTTCCTCAAGAAGGATATCGTATTAACGCTGGATTATTTGAAGTAAAACAACACTCCAATGCCTGCGATCGCTACAATTGCACCTGCCATCGCTCTCGAACTTACTTTTTCGCCTATGTAGATAGCAATGGGAATTACAAATAACGGGCTAGTCTGTATCAGTGTTGAGGCAATTCCCGCAGGCGTGAATTTAATTGCTGTCTGTTGTAGCCAAATTCCTAAGTATGTTCCACAAAAAGCAGCGAAGCAACTCGCGAGAATTACTCGTTGCGATCGCCAGTAAGGATCTGAGAATGTCCGATGTCTGTGTTGGGAAAACCATAGTAAGACTAGAATAATCAATGCGCCTGCAATCAAGCGCAATAAAGCAGCCCATAACGGAGAAATATCAGAAGCCGTAAATGCTACACGAGAGATAACTATTCCTGTAGCATTGGTAATTGCTGCTAACAAACCACAGCCGATTCCTCGCCATAGGTGCGTTGTGGAACTATTACTCGTATCGGGAACTCTTTCTGTAACTACCCAAGCGACTCCTAAAATAGTCAGCAAAATGCCGCACCAAGCGCTGAAATTTAGCCGTTCCTGAAGCAAGATTGTAGCTGCGATCGCAGTCATTGGAGGAGCGAGGGTTCCTATGAGTAAAACGCGACGCGCCCCCAAATAATTGATGGCAGCCAGGAAAGCTGTATCGCCCAAGCCGATACCCACAGCACCGCTGAGTAAGAGTAAAGACAAAGGCAGGGGTGCAAAAGTTGGAAGGAATTCGCCAGTAATTAGGATTGTGAATAAAAGCAGAATGATGGCAACTATCGCTTTAATCAAATTGAGATGTAGTGGCGGAATACGCTGCCCTACAATCCCATAAACTACCGAAGCCACAGCCCACAAACAGGCGGCAGATAAAGCCGCTACTTCACCTTTTCCATCTGTAAATGTAAAACTTAAAAAATTATTAAAAATAAAATTAGCCTCAGAATTTATGCTTGAAACTTACTAATAATACATCAATTAGTTGAATGAAAATTAGCACTCTAAGCTGGCAAGTGCTAATTTCTAAACAAAGTTTAATTCCGATGACATAGGGGGGAATTATACTTTTATCAGATGACAGGCGGATATTTTTTCTGACATAATTTTTCTATAAATCTAAATTTTTGTACAACTAATTACCATTTAGGAGGGCTTAAATGAAATACACTTTTGATATTGTAGGGGTGTCTCCAATTTGGCAATTCTTTAATAACCAACAGCAAAAGCCAAATAACCAAGGCGTAGAATATCTAGGAACCCAAAAATGTACGCTTGATGCATTGATAGAAACTGTAGAACCAGTACCCATAAAGTGGGGTTGGAATTCCGAGCAAGTGATAGAAACAGTAGTTCAGTTTTGGTTAAACAACGCAGATAATATTCGCTATTGGAAAGCACGTTTAAATGATGCTGGTCGAGAGAATATACTCGTGGCGAGAGTGGCAGATATTGCAGCATTACAAGCTGAATTTGAAACTTTATTAGGTAAGAACTGGTAAGCAGGCGATAAAAATTAACTTTGATGATGGCGATCGCTCGTTCAATCTTGACAATATGGCGATCGCTATCAAAATTGTTATAATTCCAGCGTCTGCTCTATTTGCTCGGTGGTAAGGATGCGGTAAATGTTAACATTGACTATGGGTAACTATAGTTTTTACGATCCACAGTTTTGATTTTTAAGTTAAATTGCCGACCAAAAACTGCTAATTAACTTACGCGGAAGTATTTTAAATCTCCCCTAGCAGTTCCGGCTAGTTTGTAAGTGTTGACTGCTGTTAGCGAATCATCATTATCACGATCGTGATTTTCTGTTAGCGAATCATCTCCACCAAAATATGATTCGCTAACACGGTTAACCGGATACTTTTTATACTCGCCGTGTGTTTTCTCCCAGTCATCCCATGCCTGTTGGTAATCCTGTAAGTTGTCTGCGATCGCATGAATAAAACCGTCCTCATCTTGTAAAGGAGGACGGTTTTATGAATCTTCTGTTTTTTGTTGAAACTCCTTAGATAGCTCTACTAATTCGTGTAGTTGAGTTTTTAGCTCGGCTGTTCGATTCTCAGAATCCTGAATTAACTCTATTGTTTTAACGATCAGCCGATCAAGGATTCCCCCAACATTTGTTTGTCCACATTGGTTAGTGAAATCTCCCCGCGACCGATCATCTCTATCAATTGAGAGCGACTCACCCCCATTTTCTGAGCTTGTTTGTCTAGACCCTCCACTCCTGTCTCCGTCAGCCCTAGGCTGTACTGTTTCTTGGTTTCTCCGTGCTCTCTGTGCTTGGACTTTGGCATTTTTGGTAATCATGGTGAATTTCTTATATAAGATTAGCAAGATTTTGTATAAGATTTATTGTATAAGATGCTAGGATAAACACATATCTTACATAAGATATGTGCTCCCGAACACCTAGACCTCGTGTTCCACCAAAAGGAGCAAGCACCCGCGCCTTGACCTTGCGCGGACACACCCTTGATGTACCTGATGCTGACTAAAACCGAGAATAACGGAAGTTTAACTAAATATCAAAACGCTCAAACCATTGACATACAAGCTTTTCACCAAAATTACCACTACTCGATAGTGGCACTATACCCGGTGCATAGTGGCACTTAAGCCCCACTATGCCCACAGTTAAACCGAACTATGCACAGACTTAAGTCCGTGCATCATACCCTTATGCAACCACTATGAATGCACTAGAAGCCACTTCTAATGGCACTCAAACCCCACTAAACACCGACAAGAAGTCCTCAAAAGACAAAGAAAAGCAAAAACGGCACTTGGCAAAGATGGCAAGTGCCGTTTCTGCCGCAGACATGAATTCTGTTGAATATTCGGGACTAGCAGATCGCACAGCTGTGGAATGGACATCTTTGAAAAATTACGAGATGTTCAGCCTTAGCCCCGATGGGTCATTCCCAATGATGAAAGTCAGCTGTAGCAAAGCCGTTCGGCTTGCCGACCGCGAAGTAATGATGGTCGGTTCCGGGCGCTGCTTTCGAGTTTCTTTGTCCAATCATCCAAACCAAAATCAAAACAAGCCCTAGTTCCCGCTGAAGGCTTGTTTTGAACTCAACACAATCAAAATTTACCATGACTGAAGATAGATCGCTAACACCCAAAGAACAAAAAGTAGTTGACGAATTCGAGAAAGCTTGTCCGGGTATGGGTGAAATAGCTGAACGCAACATCCGCGATAATCAGTCCACAGGCTGGGCTGACATCATTGCAGATACCCCAGACGACCATCTCGTAGCCAAGGAGGGATTTTCTAGTAACTCCTTCATTTACAAGAGGATCGGCGGATGAAAACACTCGCTCAACTAATAACTAATACCCAATCCCTGATTGAGGAAATCATCCAGCATCCTGACTATCAAAAGCTTTTGGAGAATGACTATACCCCAGATGTAACCATTGGGGACGCGAAAACAGCACTGATTAACTTGGCTTGGGAGGTCGAACCACCAGCCGCAACCATTGAACTGGAGTTAGGCAATGACTTTTAACCCAGACCTTTATCAAGCTTCACTCGAAACACTAATCGACAATGGCGTTCCCGAAAATGTTGCTAGCGCAGCCTCCGCAGTAGTGGCAAAAGATGACCCCCATCAAGAAAATCTTGGTCGCACAGAAAAAGACCAGCAAGTAGTAGATGAAGCTGTCGGGCATATGAACCGTTACTGGCAGGGACAAAGCAATGAATGAAGACCAGCCAGTAAACTCGACACTCAACATTTTGGGTAATTGCGAGACAGAAATATTAGACGCGATCGCGTCTAGTTTTGAGCCAATGACAGCACCAGATCCACCACCCCTTGCTGATACCATTTACAACTTCAACGCCATTCTTGATGCTGAGGGGGGACAATGAACCAGCTGTTAATTCTGCTGTTAACCTTGCTATCACTGACTTTCGCCATCATTGCACTGTGTAAACAATCGAGCGATCGCCCAATGTACCTAAAAATTGAGGTGCAGTATGGGAAGTGATCTAGTTGAGGTAAAGTCCCCCAGTTCCCCCACACCCGCCAGGACAACAACCGGGTTGTGGGTTGAGCTTCACTTGCCAGATGGCAATACTCTCCTCAAATACTGCGCCTGGGGAGTGGGAAGGTTATGTTTTTCTGTGTCCTTGTTCGGTGTCAACATTACCCGTAATGCTTTTAAATTGGGCATTTGGTTATGTGACGGCTTTGAAACTGGGGTCAAGCGCCTGCTCAAAGTTTATGATGCTCTCCCTTACGCCGGAACTCCCATGACCCAAGTGATTGAAGCATCAGCCGCCGTCATTGAGGAGCCACTAGAAATCATCACCAATATCATCAGTGCCATTGAAGGTAAACAGGTGATGATTATCGGGGAGATGGGAACGGGTAAATCTACCATTGCCCAATACCTCGCCTATACCGTGGGCGGTCGCGTTCGCGTCTACGAATGCGAAGGCACACCAACTGACTGGCAAGGGCTTGAGGTGATTGGCAAGGGTGAAGATTGGGGGGCTATCGAGTTGGGGATGGCTGAGGACTTGGAAGACTTGAGTAATCAACTCAAGCTGAGAACCGAACGCGGTGATGGTGCTTTGGCTGGAACCGAACGGGTAATCATTGCTGAAGAATACCCCGAACTCGTTTCAAAGGTTCTTAGTAGTGGGGAGTGGCTAGAACGTCACGCCAGGAGGGGACGCAAAGCCAAACGCTTTACAGTTCTACTGAGTCAGTATGACCGAGTTGCAGCATGGGGACTTGATGGTAAGAGCGATTTAGCCGATGCTTTCTACCGCATTCGCCTGGGTAAAAAGGCTCTAGCACATGCCAAATCGCTGAAAAATGAGCAGCTTATTAACTGGTTAAAACAAGACCAGTCTCACTGCTTACTTGATGACCAGCCTTTGAAACTTCCGCCATACCGCGAGATGAAGTCCGCAGCGCTGCGCGGTGGTTCGACCATAGTACAACCATACTATGACAATGCGATCCACCCCGAAAAAAGCGCTAAAAATGCCGTAAAAACCGCTCCAGGAGCCGATTACAGCGATTCTTTTTCTGATGAAAATCGCCTACTTTGGCGGATGATTCAGCGATTTGGGGAGGGAAAAAGCGATAGCGCGATCGTGACTGAGGTGCTGGGCTTCACTGGCAAGCGCTACGGCGAGGGGATGACACTTTTGGAGCGATTGAGAAAGGAATTTGGAGGGTAGACAATGTTGGGTAAACTTTGGGATTGGTTGACAGATACCCCTGAGAGCCGCGAACTAGATCGGCAGATCGAAGCTGCTGATATCAGGATTGCCGAGAAGCAAAAACGGCTTGAAGACTTGGAGGCAGATTGCGCTGCAAAGCGTCAGGAGGTTGAAAAGCTGAAAGAGACTGTAAATCAGTACGAGCAAGCTATTAATCGGCGTTCAAACTAATGCAAAAGCGATGGCTTCGCCAACGCCAAGGGCGAACGCGCAACCGGGGAGGAACGCGATCGCACCATATTCAAATACTTTGTCAAAAATATCACATTAATCATGTTTGGATTAAGTTTTGATGGCAGTGATGAAATTGAAGGGCTGAAAAGCTTTTTGAAGCGAATAGCTAGCAACGATGAAACAGGCAAGCTAACCCATAAAGAGGTCCGAGCCTACGCCCGGTGTATGCTGCCAATCATTTCTCACATAACTATCGGGGGTTGGAGCCTTAATAAGGAAGCTTTCTGGCTTATGGGTGATTCATAGGCTTTGACACTGGGACAACTCAAACAAACCACCCACGAGGAAAACTAATGACCAGAATTTTAGGACTTGATGTTAGCAAGTCCTCAGTTGTTGCTTGTCTTTTGACGGACAAGCCGATTCAACCACGACAATTTTATTACGAATGTCCGTTTTATCGCTTGAGTGCCAATAGTCAAGGCATCAAAGAACTTTTGGCACTCAAACCGGACATTGCAATCATGGAGCCAACAGGCAGTAATTACAGCAAGCTTTGGGGAACTCACTTGGCCCGAGCTGGTGTTGAGGTGCGGTTGGTCGGTCACAAAGAGTTAAGGAACTACCGAGCGCACCATCTGGCACTACCTGACAAAGATGATGATGCCGATTCCCTAGCACTGGCCTGTTATTACTTTGATTACCACGCTGACCCGCGTCGATTTGTGCAAATTCGCGATCGCACAATTGTCAGAATTCGGGAACTGGTACTGAGACTCGCACACCTGAACCGCGTCCAAAGTCCCATTGCTAACCGCATTCGCCAGGATTTAGCATGGCAGTTTCCAGAGGTGGCACTAGTGCGATCGCGTCTCAAAAATGAGATTGGTCAGCAATTGGGTGAGAAGCTGGTGGCAGAGAAGGAAGCAGGCCGCCCGGTCAAGTTGGTAAGAATGAAAATTGCTGCGATTGGTACGCGGCTGCTGTTTCGTGAATTAGTGAAGGCTATAACTAATGACTAATGACTATCGACCAATAACGGAACAAGAACTAAAACGCGGCTATTATTACTGCGACGTTTGCGGAAGTCAAATGCTACACGATTGGCATTCTGGGATTACAAACCAAGAATTTGAAACTTGGCCAGAAAATGCACCAATTCCCGACGATGTTTTTATGTGTTGTAAATGTGCGTCGGGGTTGGAATGGGATGAATGGGATGCGGCTAACTCGGACAACACTTACTAGAGTGAATGCAGATTTAGACTGGGCAATGTACATTAATGTGCTGTGTCCCAAAGGAAAGTTACATTTTGTGGGCACCGTGCCGAATCCAATTCAACTGAATGTGCTTCCCTTAATTTTTGGACAAAAATCTTTATCGGGTAGCCCAACTGGTAGCCCAACAACAATAGTAAAAATGCTCGACTTTGCTGCTCGTCATGGCATTGAACCTGTCACAGAGACTTTTGATTTTAGCCAAGTGAATGAAGCACTTGCTCATCTAGAAGCAGGAAAGGCTCGTTATCGAATTGTCTTAAAACATTAGTAATTAAGCACCGATTCCAATACTTTTTGGTCATGGGGAAAGGGTTTGAATTTACCTTTCCCCATACCCGAATGACATTCGGTAGACCGAAAACTTTTTCGTGAAGACAGGGTGTGGGGTGTTGGGTGTTGGGTGTTGGTGACAAAGGAGCGGATTGTTGGTGTTATTAAAGACTAATTAGGTCAATCATGGCTTTTTGATGATTATAGATTGAATTTACTCACGCTAATTAACTTTTATAGCGACTCATCAATGCAATTCTTTCCCCACACCCAACACCCAACACCCTACACCCAGCCTAAACAGAGAACTTTGTAATCTAATGAACATTAAGAAAAGCCGAAATACTTGTGGTTAAAGCCGTTTGCAATTGCTTGCGTAATTCATAAATTCAACTCTGGAAAAGTTGCTGACTAGTTTGCGTAAGGCTTGAGTCATGGCTTAATTCCTCAATTGTGCGAATTATCGCAACTTGACTGGCATTTAATTCACCAATATTAATACTTATTGCTTGGTATAGTTTAATTCAATTTAAGTTGCAAAATTGTAATATTGAGCAGCTAATTTTGAGCTGAAAGATTAAAATTTGGGTGGTGGCTTCCCTAATTGATATGTGTAACACTAGGAAGCTACTTCAAGCTACTTTTTTAACGGGAGGTCAGGTAATGGCTATCGCCACCATTAATCCCGCCACTGGGGAAACGCTCAAAACCTTTGAGCCGCTCAACGATTCAGAAATTGCCGCTAAACTGGATTTGGCAGGTCGGGCTTTTGAACAATACCGCCAGACTAATTTCCAAAAGCGATCGCATTGGCTAGAAGCAGCTGCGGAAATTTTAGAGCAAGAAAAAGCAGACTTTGCTAAATTAATGACTCTAGAAATGGGTAAGCCATTCAAGGCCGCAGTCTCAGAAGTAGAGAAATGTGCCGTTGTTTGTCGCTATTACGCCGAACACGCAGCTAATTTCCTGGCTGATGTCGCTGTCGATACTGATGCAAATCATAGTTTTGTTCGCTACCAGCCATTAGGTGCAATTCTCGCAGTTATGCCGTGGAATTTTCCTTTTTGGCAAGTGTTCCGCTTTGCTGCACCAGCACTGATGGCAGGCAATGTCGGTTTACTCAAACATGCTTCTAATGTGCCGCAGTGTGCTTTGGCAATTGAAGATATTTTTCAACGCGCAGGTTTTCCCCAAGGTGTCTTTCAAACGCTATTAATCGGTGCTGGCAAAGTTGCCGATTTAATGGCTGACGATCGGGTGAAAGCTGCCACCTTGACCGGAAGCGAACCAGCAGGCGCGTCCTTGGCCGCTGCTGCTGGCAAACAACTGAAAAAAACCGTTTTGGAATTGGGAGGAAGCGACCCATTTATCGTGTTAGCAAGCGCTGATTTAGAGGCAGCAGTTGTCACAGCTACTACAGCACGAATGTTGAATAACGGGCAATCTTGTATAGCAGCGAAACGCTTTATTGTAGCAGAAGCGATCGCCGATAAATTTGAAAAATTGCTACTCGAAAAATTCGAGGCGCTAAAAGTTGGCGATCCGATGGAAGCAGACACCGACCTCGGCCCGTTGGCAACTCCCGGTATCCTCGAAGATTTAGACCAACAAGTGCAAACCGCCGTTAAAAGTGGGGGTAAAGTCCTCACGGGCGGACAACCTTTAGCAAATCGTTCTGGAAACTTTTATCCGCCAACCATTATCATAGATATCCCTCCTGATACACCAATTGCTCAAGAAGAATTTTTTGGCCCAGTGGCTTTATTATTCCGCGTTCCCGATCTCGATGCTGCTATTAAACTTGCTAATGCTACACCCTTTGGCTTAGGTGCAAGTGCCTGGACAACCAACGACCAAGAACGCGATCGCTTAGTCGAAGAAATCGAAGCTGGTGCTGTATTTATCAACGGCATGGTTAAATCCGACCCCCGCTTACCCTTTGGCGGCATCAAGCGTTCTGGCTATGGCAGAGAATTGAGTATTCAGGGTATACATGAATTTGTCAATGTTAAGACTGTGTGGGTTAAGTGATTTGGATTTTGTCAGTTGTTAGTTGTTTTTCTCTTAACCACTGACTACTGACCACTGACTTGTCGCTAGTAAGGAAATCAAATGAATACAGCTGAATTGTTGGTGCAGTGCCTAGAAAATGAAGGGGTGCAATATGTTTTTGGACTCCCTGGCGAAGAAAATCTGCACGTTTTAGAAGCACTTAAACATTCTTCCATAAAATTTATTACTACTCGTCACGAACAGGGTGCAGCCTTCATGGCGGATGTCTACGGTCGTCTGACAGGAAAAGCCGGAGTTTGTCTTTCTACTCTTGGGCCTGGGGCGACAAACTTGATGACTGGGGTAGCAGATGCTAACCTCGATGGTGCGCCTTTGGTGGCGATTACCGGTCAAGTGGGAACAGATAGAATGCACATCGAATCCCATCAATATTTGGATTTGGTGGCAATGTTTGCACCCGTAACCAAGTGGAATAAACAGATTGTCCGGCCGAGTATTACACCAGAAGTTGTGCGAAAAGCATTTAAGCGATCGCAAAGCGAAAAACCTGGGGCAGTTCACATCGATCTACCAGAAAATATTGCTGCCATGCCTGTATCTGGCAACCCTTTGCGTAAGGATAATATTGAAAAAACCTATGCATCTTTTGCTAGCATTCGGGCCGCCGCCGCTGCAATTTCTCAAGCAGTTAACCCGTTAATCTTAGTCGGAAATGGGGCAATTCGCGCTCAAGCAAGTGATGCTGTAACGCAATTCGCCACCCAGATGAATATTCCTGTTGTCAATACTTTTATGGGTAAAGGAGTAATTCCTTACACTCATCATTTAGCTTTATGGGCAGTAGGATTACAGCAAAGAGATTTTATTACCTGTGGCTTTGACAATACAGATTTAGTAATTGCTATTGGCTACGATTTAATAGAGTTTTCCCCCAAAAAATGGAATCCTGATGGCAAAATTCCAATCGTACATATTGGATTAAATGCGGCGGAAATTGATAGTAGTTATATACCTCACGCAGAAGTAGTAGGAGATATTACCGATTCTCTCTATGAAATCTTAAAATTGGCAGACCGTCAGGGGAAACCTAATCCTTTTGCTATCAGTTTACGAGGAAATATTCGTGCAGATTACGAACAGTATGCCCACGATGAAGGTTTCCCTATTAAGCCGCAAAAATTAATTTATGACTTACGGCAAGTGATGGGTCCAGATGATATTGCGATCTCTGATGTAGGCGCACATAAAATGTGGATGGCCCGTCATTACCACTGTCATAGTCCTAATACTTGCATTATTTCTAATGGTTTTGCAGCAATGGGTATTGCCATTCCTGGTGCTTTAGCCGCAAAACTCGTTCATCCCACCCGCAAAGTCGTAGCGGTGACTGGTGATGGCGGTTTTATGATGAACTGCCAGGAATTAGAAACTGCTTTACGTGTTGGAACTCCGTTTGTCACCATTATTTTTAATGATGGTGGCTATGGGTTAATTGAGTGGAAGCAAGAAAATCATTTTGGTAAAGGCAATTCATCATTTGTACATTTTGGCAATCCAGATTTTGTCAAATTAGCAGAAAGCATGGGTTTAAAAGGTTATCGAGTTGAATCTACACTTGATTTGATACCCACACTTAAAGAAGCCCTTGCTCAAGATGTGCCTGCCGTCATTGATTGTCCAGTAGACTATCGAGAGAACAGCCGCTTTACCCAAAAAGCCGGCGAGTTGAGTTGTGCGCTTTAACTTTTAAAAGGCTGGAAGAGGAAGACGCGGTGAGGAAGTCGGAGTCTTGGTGAGTCCACTTGCCGTCTTGGCGCTTTGCGTCGATGGCAAAGTGGCGAACCCGAAGGGCGGTTCCCGTCGAGTCCGAACTTCCGAACCCGGAGGGGGACGCGGGGATGCGGGAACGCAAAGAAAAAACTCGCCGTGTCTCCCCCATCTTCCCCAGCCCCTTTATTTCACATTTTTTAGAATCAAGCCTTGAGGTGAAGGTAGGGCGATCGCTACCTAGCCGGAGAGCGAAAAATTCTTTCAAAAACCACAAAGTAAGAAACGTCTTGACTTAATTTCTTACTTTGAGCCTAGATTCCGCAGGTGCGCTCGTAAATGCTGTATTTTTGAAAATGAGCTAAATGCTGCATTTTAGAAGCATGACAGCATCACCATTAGATATTAGGGTACAGGATATTGACCACTGCGGCATAGTCGCAGGCATCTGTGATGAGATGAATCTAGTAGAACAAATTAATCGGCTATTGGGAACTCACGCTCAAGAAATTATCAGTGCAGGTCAAGTTCTAGAACCCAAGGAAAT
>NZ_JAECZA010000205.1 GCF_016056275.1 Dendronalium phyllosphericum CENA369
ACTCCCCCTACTTCCCCTGCTCCCCCTTACTCCCCAACGTCAATAAGAAAATCTAAAATCCAAAACTGCTCAACCGAGATACAATTCGATCTGGCTGAAGCTGTTAAAGTCCATAAACTATTGATTCTGAAACCACTATATGAGCATTCACGAAGTATTCATGCCGGCCCTTAGCTCCACCATGACCGAAGGCAAAATTGTCTCTTGGGTAAAATCGCCAGGTGACAAAGTGGAAAAAGGCGAAACAGTGGTGGTTGTCGAGTCAGATAAGGCAGATATGGATGTAGAAACCTTCTATGAAGGATATCTTGCCCACATCATAGTACAAGCTGGAGAAACTGCAAGTGTAGGAGCTGCGATCGCTTACATAGCAGAAACAGAAACCGAAATCGAAACCGCCAAGTCTTCGGGCAATGCAAGTGGCGCTGCGGCTACTCCTGCGTCTGCTCCTACACCAGTTGCAGCGACAGCCTCTGTGGGCGAACCTGCCTTAGCATCTCAAAACGGATCTAACCACCGAGAAGGACGGCTTGTAGCTTCACCCCGCGCCCGCAAGTTGGCGAAAGAACTAAAAGTTGATTTGACTACTCTCAAAGGCAGCGGCCCTTATGGGCGCATCGTAGCTGAGGATGTGGAAGCTCTCAATAAAGGTAAGCAACCCACCCCCACACCCGTTACCCCAGCAACACCCGCACCAACAATCGCGCCTGCACCGCCACCATCCCAGCCAACAGCACCCGCACCTATCCCAGCCGCAGCCAGTGCTGTTCCCGGTCAGGTAGTACCCTTAACTACCTTCCAAAATGCCGTAGTACGGAATATGGTAGCTAGTCTGTCCGTACCTGTTTTCCGCGTCGGTTACACAATTACCACTGATGGACTAGACAAACTTTACAAGCAAATTAAGTCCAAAGGCGTGACAATGACAGCACTACTGGCGAAAGCCGTAGCTGTGACGTTGCAAAAACATCCATTATTAAATGCTAGTTATTCAGACCAAGGAATTGTCTATCATTCTGACATCAACATTTCCGTAGCTGTGGCAATGGATGATGGCGGATTGATTACACCAGTGTTACAAAATGCGGATACAGTAGATATTTATTCTCTCTCGCGCACCTGGAAATCTTTAGTAGAACGCGCTAGGACAAAACAATTACAACCACAGGAATACAACAGTGGTACTTTTACCGTATCTAATTTAGGAATGTTTGGTGTAGACAAATTTGATGCAATTTTGCCGCCCGGACAAGGCTCAATTTTAGCGATCGGCGCATCTCGTCCGCAAGTAGTAGCAACACCTGACGGTTTATTTGGCGTGCGGCAACAAATGCAAGTAAATATTACTTCTGACCACCGGATTATTTACGGTGCACATGCTGCGGCATTCTTACAAGATTTGGCGAAGTTAATTGAGACGAACCCTCAATCTTTAACGCTCTAGAAGTGCTGAGTAGAGACGCGATTAATCCTTGTCTGTACAAGAGGCAGGAGGCAGGAGGCAGGAGGTAGGAGGCAGGAGGCAGAAGGCAGAAATTTTATCTCCCCCAGCCTCCCCAGCTCTTTCATCCCCCCTCTGCTTCCTAACTTGCAACTTTCCTATGAATTCCAATTTGACGCTTTGTCTAACTATCGCCCATCGCATTGCTGCTAGTCCCCAGCGGCGAATTACTTTCGCTGAATACATGGATATGGTGTTATATCACCCTGAGTACGGCTACTATTCCAGCAATGCAGTCAAAATTGGATTTAAAGGAAGTGATTTTTTCACTTCTTCCAATCTCGGCGCTGATTTTGGCGAGTTATTGGCAGAACAGTTTGTCGAAATGTGGGAGATTTTAGGACGACCTGTGCCTTTTTCTTTGGTAGAAATGGGAGCAGGTCAAGGACTCTTGGCGTTATATATCCTCAACTACTATCAGTTGCACTACCCAGATTTTTTTGCTGCACTGGAGTACGTCATTGTGGAAAAGTCGCTAGCATTAAGACAAGAACAGCAGCAACGCCTGCAAGAGTTCCGAGTGCGTTGGTGCAATCTTGAAGAGATACCAACTAACTCAATTACTGGCTGCTTTTTTTCTAATGAATTGGTGGATGCGTTTCCAGTACATCAATTTATCTTAGAGGCGGGGGAAGTACGCGAGATTTACGTGACAACGAGGGAAGATGAGGGAGATAAAGGGGAAATCTCTTCGCCTGCTGCCCTTTCCTTTGTAGAAGTGACAGGGGAACCTTCTACACAGCAACTAGCACAATATTTTGATTTGGTAGGAATTAATTTCGCTCAAAATACTTATGAAAATGGGTATCGCAGTGAAATTAATCTCGCTGCTCTTGATTGGTTGAGTATAGTAGCAGACCGCTTGCAAAGAGGGTATGTGCTAACAATTGATTATGGCTACCCTGCCAGTCGTTATTATAATCCCAGGCGATCGCAAGGAACGCTACAATGCTACTACCAGCATCGCTATCACAACAATCCCTATATCAATATTGGGCAGCAAGACATCACAGCTCATGTTGATTTTACTGCTTTGGAGCGATGGGGCGATCGGTGCGGTTTAGAAAAAGTTGGTTTTACGCAGCAAGCTTTATTTTTGATGGCGTTGGGTTTGGGAAGTCGGATTGCTGCCCTCTCCCATCAACAGATACCGATCTCACAGTTGCTGCAACGGCGGGAGTCCTTACACCAGCTACTAGATCCTATGGGACTAGGCGGCTTTGGAGTCTTAGTTCAAAGTAAAGGACTCAAGGAAAAAGAAGTTTCTCAATCCCTCAAAGGATTAATTGTGCCAGAGTAAAGATGAACAGGGTGTAGGGGATAGGGTGTGGGGTGTAGGGAGTAGGGAAATTAAGCCACCCATAAGGGGCTTGGTAAATCTAAAAAATTAAAACTCTCTGAAAGAATGCTGTATCAGCTTTATATGGACTAGCATTACATTGATTACTGTAAATTCAAAAACATTAAGGAAGTAATCATTATGACTGCTCATGAATTGTTATTGTTAGTAACATTACTTACCCCCGGTATATTACTTTCAGTTCTAATTATGGTGACTTTTGCCGCAGGTGGTTGATCGCTAGATTTAGAAAGTAGGGAAAAGAGATTTGAGATGAAATTAAAATCTTAAATCACTTTTCCCTAGCAAATAACTATTAAATGATAGAAACGCGATGTCTAAGAAGGACTTCGCCTATGTTGTATTAAAGGAACGCAAACAATGAAGGTGGCATTTCTGGGAACTGGACTCATGGGACTACCAATGGCTCAAAGATTGTTAGCAGCAAATATACAGGTAGTTGCCTATAACCGTACCCCAGAAAAATTAGCACCCCTCCAAGCAGCTGGCGCGGAAATTGTCACTCATCCCCGCCACGCCATTCGTGCGGCTGAGTGCATTATTCTGATGCTGACAAATGCCGCAGCAATTTATCATGTTTTGCTTTCAGATACTTCTTGGCAAACTCTCGAAGGACGCACCATTATCCAGATGGGGACAATTACTCCCACAGAAAGCCAAGAAATTAGAGATTCTGTAGTCGGAGGTGGGGGCGAATATATAGAAGCGCCTGTGCTGGGTAGTATCCCAGAAGCCAAAACTGGAAAATTAATTGTGATGGTAGGGGCCGAACCAGAACAATATCAAAACCATTTAGAGTTATTGCAAAATTTTGGCCCAGAACCTTTATTAGTGGGGCCAGTGGGAACTGCTGCGGCGCTGAAGTTGGCATTAAATCAATTAATTGCTTCCCTGACGAGTAGCTTTGCCCTGAGTCTGGCTTTTATTCAGCGTCAAGGTGTTGATGTGGATTTATTTATGCAAATCCTCCGCGATAGTTCGCTATACGCACCTACTTTTGACAAAAAGCTACAAAGAATGCTGGATAGAAATTATGCCGATCCGAATTTTCCCACAAAGCATTTGCTAAAAGATACAGATTTGTTTATCTCGGAAGCTAAATCTCGTGGCTTGGATCTAAGCAGTATTAAAGGCGTGCGCCAAATCTTACAAGCAGCAGTAAAAATGTCATTTGCTGATGATGATTACTCATCACTATTTTCTGTAATTAAGGAATGGGCAGATTAAACAATTCCCAAGCGATCGCATACTAGCTGTAATTTTTCTTAGTGCGCTTCAGTTTGAAATTGTCTCATCGTTACAGTTAGTTTTATTTGGCGATCGCCCTACCAAAGTTTTAAAAACTTATTCTGGAGTAAGTCGCAGTTTCGGCGCTGTACTGTGATGGTTGTGGCAGCTACCAAAGAAGGCGATCGCAGACTCCTCGTAATTTCTGGATACCCTGGCGATTATACTCTTATGTGAGTCACAAAAGAGCGATCGAGTGCAGGAAGGTAAAAAAGTATGGCCGAACATTCATTTCACGACCAACTGAGTTTAGAGGAACAAACTGAAAAACTCGGAAAGCAAGCAATCAACTTAGGTTTAATTCCCAGCTTTGTGGTGCATTACTTTCCCGATACCTGGGTATTTTATATACCTAATGAAAAACAATCCGAACCGTTAACACCAGAAGAAGCATACTTTCGTTTAAAGCAACTGGTTAAACAGTAGATATTTTGACGACATTTTCAAGACAACGGCTAGGCACTGTAATTCTTTAGTAACAGTAGTGATGGCAAAACCTGCAATTTTAACCGTCGATGACGATCCAGAAGTCTTGCAAGCGGTGTCACGAGACTTGCGGCATCAGTATGGCGATCGCTTTCGCATTGTCCGAGCAGATTCCGGGATTGCAGCTCTAGATGTAGTGCAGCAACTCAAATTACGGAATGAACCAGTTGCTCTGTTCTTAGTGGATCAACGTATGCCCCAAATGGGGGGTGTGGAGTTCCTCGAACAGGCAAAAGCGATCTTTCCTGATGCCAAACGTGCCTTGTTAACGGCGTATGCAGATACGGATGCTGCGATAAAATCAATTAACAGTGCCAAACTTGATTATTACTTACTCAAGCCCTGGAATCCACCAGAAGAGAGACTATATCCAGTTTTAGATGATTTGCTAGATGATTGGCTAGCTGGATTCCGCCCACCCTTTGAAGGCATTCGAGTCATTGGTAATCGCTGGTCGCCTTTTTCTCATCAAGTGAAAGACTTCCTGGCGCGTAACCAGATTCCCTACAAGTGGTTAGATATTGAACTAGAACAAGATGCCACAAAACTGGTGGAATACGCCCAAGCTGATGGCAGACAGCAATTACCCTTGGTGCTATTTCCTGATGGTTCTCGATTAATCCAACCATCTAATTTAGAGATTGCCGCGAAAATTGGACTGCAAACTCAGGCAGAGCGTCCCTTTTATGACTTAGCGATTGTGGGTGGTGGCCCTGCCGGACTGGCAGCGGCTGTTTATGGCGCTTCTGAGGGATTGAGTACTGTCTTAATCGAGCGGGAAGCACCAGGAGGACAAGCTGGGACGAGTTCGCGGATTGAGAACTATCTAGGGTTTCCTGTTGGTTTGAGTGGCAGCGATTTGGCTAGGCGGGGAGTTACCCAAGCGCGGCGATTTGGAGTAGAAATTCTTACTCCTCAAATAGTAACTGGAGTAAGGCTGCAAAATCCTTACCGAGTTCTGCAATTAGCAGATGGCAGCGAGATTAGTTGCCATGCACTCTTAGTTGCAACCGGCGTTTCTTACCGTTGGCTAAATGTGCCAGGAGCCGAGAAGCTGACAGGGGCTGGAATTTACTACGGTGCTGCGATGACTGAAGCGATCGCCTGTAGCAATGAAGAGGTTTACTTGGTAGGCGGGGCCAATTCTGTCGGACAGGCAGCTATGCACTTTTCTAAGTATGCCAGCAAAGTGATTATATTGGTGCGGGGAGAGTCACTATCATCGAGTATGTCTCAATACTTGATTGACCAAATTGCTGCTACTGAAAATA
The DNA here is from genome assembly GCF_016056275.1 of Dendronalium phyllosphericum CENA369. Taxonomy (GTDB): domain Bacteria; phylum Cyanobacteriota; class Cyanobacteriia; order Cyanobacteriales; family Nostocaceae; genus Dendronalium; species Dendronalium phyllosphericum. The sequence continues at coordinate 5,906 of NZ_JAECZA010000205.1, forward strand.
TCCAAGTTTGCACGAGTTGCAGTGTTGTAGAAGTCAAGGGAGAAGAACATTTAGAAGCAATTACGATCGCTCATGCCAAAACTGGGCAAATCGAAATTGTGCCAGCGCGATCGCTGTTTATTTTTATCGGTGCTAGTCCCAAAACAGATTGGCTCGATGGCATTATTCAACGCGATGCCCAAGGGTTTATTCTCACGGGGCCAGACTTGATGCATAATGGCAAATCTCCCCCAGGTTGGCATTTAGAACGTTCTCCTTTCTTATTAGAAACCAGCGTTCCTGGTATCTTTGCTGCTGGAGATGTGCGCTACGGCTCAATTAAGCGCGTGGCATCCGGTGTGGGAGAAGGCTCTATCGCCATTCAATTCGTTCACCGTTACCTGAGCAATGTTTAGCTAATTCCTAAGAGGTTCATTAATTAATGTTATGTGTTGAGGAATTGATCGACTTAGAGCCGTTTAAACAGCTTCCTAAAGAGCGATTGCAGTGGGTTTGCGATCGCGCTCAAACGATTGAACTCGGCCCTGGAGAAGTGTTGGCACATGAGGGAGACCATGCATGTCGCTTATTTATCTTAGTCAAAGGTAAAATCAACATCACTCGCCGCACTGAAGGAGTTGAAATTCCCATTGGGCAACACGAAGCCCCATCCTTTTTTGGTGAAATTCCAGTACTTACAGATGAACCCGCACCTGTGACAATGCGGGCATTGACAAATTGCAACCTCTATGAATTAAAGGGAGAAGACTTCCGGAAACTGCTGCATGAATGTCGTGATTTTGAGCGGATGGTCTTCCGGATTATGCAACGTCGTGTCCGGGGGCTAGAGTCTTTCATTCGCGGACGCGAAAAGATGGCAGCTTTAGGGACACTTGCCGCGGGTCTTGCTCACGAACTCAACAACCCAGCCGCAGCACTGGTTCGTACTTTTGCAGAAATGCCAGCCGCCATCCTGGAACTAGAACGAATGAACTTAGTTTATGGACAACGCAATGTTGAAGAAGCCCATACTCAACATTGGTTGAGAGTACGCGAGCGCGGCTATGAGGCAATTTTGAATAATCAGCTAGACCCAGTGGCACTAAGCGATCGCGAAGCCGTCTTACTGGAATGGTTAGAAGACTATGGTGTAAAGCAGGCATGGAAATTAGCGGAACCTCTAGCAGAAGGCGGTATTGAGGTCGAAACCTTAGACCAGCTCGTGGAACGTTGGCGCAACGACGATACGGAATTGCGAGAAATAGGATTGCACTGGTTAGCGCTCTCGTTTGAAGTTATGTCAACGATCAAACATGGTTTGCGAGGAGCCGAGAGGATTTCCGAACTCGTGCAAGCAATGAAATCTTATACTTACCTCGACCAAGGCACTCGGCAAGAAATAGATATACATCAAGGCTTAGAAGATACCTTGCGATTATTTGTGCATAAACTCAAGTGCGGCGTGCAAGTGCAACGCAATTACGATCGCAACCTTCCGAAAATCCTTGCTTATGGCAGCGAACTCAATCAGGTGTGGACAAATTTAATTGACAACGCCATTGATGCCATGGATGGTAAGGGATTGCTGGAAATTGCAACACGGCATTGCGATCGCTTTGCCTATATTGAGATCGTCGATTCTGGCAGTGGAATTCCACCTGAAATTCAAACCCGCATTTTTGAACCTTTCTTCACCACCAAAGCAGTAGGTCATGGTTCGGGACTCGGTTTAGAAACCGTTCGCCGGATTGTAGAAAATCGCCATCACGGTACGCTTTCATTTCAGTCGCAGCCAGGCAAAACTTGTTTCACCATTTGCTTACCTTTGTCAAATTAATAGACCTCTTGCAAAAGTTCTTTTTGCAAGAGATGGGAAAAGGGTAAGGGGTAAAGGGGAAATAACAAACCTTTCCCCCTTACCCTTTTACCGACTTCTGCAAGAAGTCTAATAAACCATTTGAAAAAGAATGATTTTCAGACAAAAAACGGTAGAGACTTACATTCTTCTACCGTTTCCTAAATTTATATTTGAGACTTAATCCCAAATTTTACAGCTTACTCGATTCCTTGAGGTAATAATTCTCGCTGCTGTTGAGAAGTCACCTGAACGTTACCGCTGTCATCGACATCAACAACAGCTGTATCGCCTTCCTTGATGCGACCAGACAGAATTTCTTCTGCAAGACTATCTTCCAATAAGCGCATAATCGCCCGGCGTAAAGGTCTTGCACCATAGCTGGGGCTGTAACCTTCTTGAATCAAGCGGTCTTTGAAGCGTTCGGTGACTTCTAGGTTGATACCTTTTTCTGTCAGGCGACCAAACACTTCTTTGAGCATGATATCGGCGATTTGTGTCACTTCGTCTCTGTTCAATTGACGGAAGACGATAATCTCATCCAAGCGGTTGAGGAATTCTGGACGGAAGTACTGCTTGAGTTCTTCGTTCACCAGAGTTTTAATTCGGTTGTACTGCGATTCGCCAGTATCATCGGCAAATTCAAAACCAATAGTGGAAGCACCTTTTTCAATAACCTTAGAACCGATATTGGAAGTCAAAATCAGCAAGGTATTCTTAAAGTCAACGGTGCGACCTTTGGCATCGGTTAACCGACCATCTTCCAAGATTTGCAGCAGCATGTTGAATACATCGGGGTGGGCTTTTTCGATTTCGTCGAATAGCACCACGGTGTAAGGACGGCGACGCACTGCTTCGGTTAACTGACCGCCTTCGTTGTAACCAACATAACCAGGAGGCGAACCAATCAACTTACTAACGGTGTGACGCTCCATGTATTCCGACATATCCAAGCGGATCATTGCTTCTTCAGAACCGAAGAAGTAAGACGCTAAGGATTTCGCTAGCTCGGTTTTACCTACCCCGGTAGGCCCGGAGAAGACAAAGCTGGCGATGGGTCGATTGGGATTTTTCAAACCGACACGAGCGCGACGGATGGCGCGTGAAACTGCCTTCACAGCATCTTCTTGTCCGATTAAACGCTGATGCAAGGTGTCTTCCATGTGCAACAGCTTCTCGGACTCAGATTCGGTGAGTTTGTTCACTGGTACGCCTGTCCAGGAAGCGACGATGTGGGCAATGTCCTCTTCGGTGACTACAGGTTCTTCGCCTTCTGTACCAGAAGCATTGGTTTTGCTTTGAGCAATGGCGCGGATTTCGGCTTTGATTTCCATTTCCCGATCGCGCAGTTCCCCAGCTCTATCAAAGTCTTGGGAACGCACGGCATCATCTTTTTCTTTGAGGATTTGCCGTAGTTCTTTGTCTAACTCTTTGGCTGCGGGTGGCAGTTGGGAGTTAATCAAGCGCACGCGGGAACCAGCTTCATCAATCAAGTCGATGGCTTTATCTGGCAAGTAGCGATCGCTAATATATCTATCGGATAGCTTCGCCGCTGCCACCAAGGCTTCATCGGAGATTTTCAGCTTGTGATGTTGCTCGTAGCGATCGCGCAGACCGTACAAAATTTCGATTGTTTCATCGACAGTGGGTTCGCCTACCATGACTGGCTGGAAGCGACGCTCTAAGGCTGCATCCCGCTCGATGTGCTTGCGGTATTCATCCAAGGTGGTCGCGCCGATGCACTGCAATTCACCTCTAGCCAAAGCTGGTTTGAGGATATTTGCTGCGTCAATGGCTCCTTCTGCCGCGCCTGCGCCAATTAAGGTGTGAACTTCGTCAATTACGAGAATGACATTGCCCGCCTGGCGAATCTCATCCATGATTTTCTTCAGGCGTTCTTCAAATTCACCCCGGTACTTGGTTCCAGCTACTAGTAAGCCGATATCCAGTGTGACTACACGCTTATCTTCTAAGATGTCGGGTACATCTTTGTTAGCGATGCGCGATGCTAGACCTTCAGCGATCGCGGTTTTACCTACCCCAGGCTCACCAATCAGCACGGGGTTGTTTTTAGTCCGACGACCCAAAATCTGAATTACGCGCTCGATTTCTTTAGCACGTCCTACCACTGGATCGAGCTTATTGTCCGTCGCCATTTGGGTGAGGTTCGAGCCAAATTCATCCAAGGTTGGAGTTTTGGTACGTCCTGACTGACCGCCAGGGGCACCAACTTCGGCTGTTTCTCCCAGCATCCGAATGACTTGGGTTCTTACCTTAGATAGATCCACACCGAGGTTTTCTAGCACCCTGGCTGCCACACCTTCCCCTTCCCGGATCAGGCCCAACAACAGATGCTCGGTGCCAATGTAGTTATGTCCTAATTGGCGCGCTTCCTCTAAGGAGAGTTCTAGAACTCGCTTTGCCCGTGGCGTAAACGGTATTTCCACGGCAACAAAGCCCGAACCCCGGCCTATGATTTTTTCTACTTCAATTCGGGCATCTTTGAGATTGACACCCATGGATTTCAACACCTTGGCCGCTACGCCGGTTCCTTCTCCAATTAGACCCAAGAGGATCTGTTCGGTTCCGACGAAATTGTGACCTAGACGGCGGGCCTCTTCTTGGGCCAGCATGATTACCTTAATGGCTTTTTCTGTGAAGCGTTCAAACATATAACATTGATCCCATCACCTGCGTCGTGCCGGTACGCTGATTTTAGCACAGGCTAGGCTTTTGGATGCCTGTATAAAGATTATAGACATGACAACATGTATCATCCAAATTGATGATACTATTGCTCACTATTCATTACTTTTTGTGTAGCTGCCGTACTGAGGAGCTTGAATTTATCGGCATTTCTGGGTTTGACTACACGCAGCCGCCCATTGCGAGTGAAGACTTATTTTGCCAGTCACAAATACTAATTATTAACATATCTACACGCTCAAATTCAACAATATTAAGCACTGATATATTATTTCAATAATAAAATTTTCTTTAATTAAAAATAATCATGAAATTTCCAGGAACATGGGAATGCGATGGCAAAACTACTATGACTATAAAAGCAGCTGCCAAGAAGATTTGCTAAGGCGTTCGCTAACAAGATTGTGCCAGTCGCTCAAAGTTTTTTGAAATTTTGGCTTTTGCAAATCTGAAAGCCAAAGAATCAGAGCATCTTCGCCATTGTCTTGGTAATAACGTCGCCGCCGTCCGGCTGTTTTGAAGCCAAATTTTTGATACAAAGATATTGCAGCTAGGTTAGAAGCTCGGACTTCGAGAGTAGCTCGCTCTAAGCCGCGATCGCTAGCTGTCTTTAGCAGAGAATATAGTAAAGCTTGCCCCAAACCTTGACGCTGATATTGGGGATGAACTGCCAAAATTGTAATGTGGGCTTCCTCTAAAATTGACCAAAAGCAAACCATTCCCAGCAGTTTAGTCCTAGAAATAGGAGAAAATAAGCCGAGTAAGTCACTGTTAGGACTAGCTAACTCGCGTTGGTACCCCTCAAGAGTCCATAGACCCCCAAAGCAGATTGCATCTAGTTCGAGGATTGCGTTCAAATCTTCTAAGGTCAGCAATTTAAGTTTTAAGTCTAAATAAGATCGCATTTAGTTTGGATAAGGTTACAAACTCATTGTCAAGAATCGGGTGTGGGGTGTGGCGCAACGGGTGTAGTGAAGACTGCACCATCTGGGGGCTTGGAACCCCTACCAATGCTATCGTCTTGAAAAGCTTAAAATTGTACCACATACGGTTGATTGGGGCTATCTCTTTCCCCACACCCCATACCCCACACCCTACACCCCGCCCCAACAGGGCTTGGTCAACAACAAGAGAGCAAAGGTCTGAATTCCTTTGAGAACATTACCTTCTGTCTATTGCTTCCTGCATGGCTGCCTTCTTCTCAGTTGGCGAAATTAGGTAAACTGAGAATCGGGTGACTTACTCGCGCCCGTAATTTGAGCAAGGAAAACTTACATAGTTATGGTATCGACTCACCCCACTGGGGTTAAACATGCTGGTATTCAGTATTTACCTCAAAGGCGTAGCCCAGACATAAAACTCTCGCCCAACCAGGAACTTTTACCTTTGAGCGCTAGAGTTAATAGTCATGATTTCCTGGAAATTGGTGGGTGTGATGTCACAACCCTAGTTCGGCAGTTTGGTTCACCTTTATATATTTTAGATGAAGAAACTTTGCGAACTGCTTGTCAACAATACCGAGATACTTTCAAACGATATTACCAAGGTGAATCTCAGGTAGTATATGCTTCCAAAGCATGGAATTGCCTAGCTGTTTGCGCTATTGCCAATAGTGAAGGTTTAGGAATCGATGTCGCCTCTGGAGGCGAACTTTACACAGCACTCACTGCTGGTGTCAGTCCCGATAAAATTTACTTCCACGGAAATAATAAATCTCGTGCAGAATTACTTTACGCAATTGACTCTGGTATCAATGTTGTCGCAGATAACTGGTATGAGTTGCAAACTCTAGTTGAATTAGCATCAGAGGAACAGCCTGTCCGCATCTTGTTACGTTTGACACCTGGTATTGATTGTCATACCCATGAATACATTCGTACTGGTCGATTAGATAGTAAATTTGGCTTCGATCCAAACGATTTGGATAAAGTGTTTACTTTTGTAAGTCAGCAACCAGCTCTAAATTGCGTGGGAGTACACGCTCATATTGGTTCGCAAATTTTTGAACGCCAACCACATCGAGATTTGGCTGCTTTGATGGTGCAGTGGTTAACTAAAGCTGCCAGCTATGGTTTAACTCTGACAGAGTTAGATGTTGGTGGCGGCTTGGGTGTTAATTATACAGAATCAGACGATCCACCCAGCATCGAAGAGTGGGTAATACCAATTTGTGAAGTGATTCAAGAAGCTTGTGCGGCAGAAAATTTACCTTTGCCAAAATTACTTTGCGAACCTGGGCGATCGCTAATTGCTAACTCTACCGTTACAGCTTATACTATCGGTTCAGCAAAAGTTATTCCTGACATCCGTACTTATGTAGCGGTGGATGGAGGATTATCCGATAATCCGCGTCCAATTACTTACCAGTCAGTTTACCGGGCAGTAGTTGCCAACAAAATGTCCGCTCATCTAACACAAACAGTAACAATTGCTGGTAAGCATTGTGAATCAGGAGATGTTTTAATTAAAGATGCCCAACTGCCAAAAACTCAACCAGGAGATATTCTCGTAGTAATGGGAACTGGTGCGTACAATTACAGTATGGCATCTAACTACAACCGCTTACCCCGACCGGCAGCAGTTGTAGTGGCGAATGGCGAAGCAAATTTGATTTTGCAACGCGAAACTTACCAAGACTTGATTCGGCAAGATCGCCTACCGGCAAGACTGAAGAAGGATGTAGACACGAAGCGGTGAACCAACGCCACTTGGGGGTTTCCATACCACTTCCTACCCTAGCCTGCGGCAACTCTCTTTAAGGGAACGGAAAGCTTTCAACGAACAAGTCGGCAATAGCCAACGGCAGTGATTTCAACGGAGGGAACCTCCCTCCGGGTGATGTGCCTTTGTAGCTAACAACGAAGGTACATCACCCGTTCGGCGAAGCCATTCTGGAATAGTAAGTAGGGCTTGCCTGAGGCTAGGATAAAGACTGTTCGGTTTTAGCCGTTCCTAAAAGGGAGGATGAAATATCTAAAGGTGAAGGATAAGGATGAAAATTTTCAATTTCAAACTTTATAGCTTCATATTTTGTAACTTTACACTTCATCCTTTATACTTTATCCTACCCTTCTCTTGGCAAAGATGCTGCGCGAACGGTAACGGCAAAGCCGTACATACTTCACACTTCATCCTTTCACACCAGATGTCATGAGAGATTGGTGGAAGCAATGGCTGACAAACCTGGGATGGTCGCAGTCCTTGCTGCTTGGGACTTTGGATATCGTGTTTGTGCTGGCGCTGACGTACACGATCCTAGTCATTATTAACGAGCGCCGGACATTGTGGATGGTGCGGGGATTTATTATTTTAATGTTAGCTTCGGCACTCAGTAATAAATTGGGATTGCCACTGCTAAATTTTGTACTAGAAAAGTTGGTGATTGGCTGTGCTGTAGCGATGGCAGTTGCTCTCCAATCAGAGTTTCGCCGTTTTTTGGAACAATTAGGACGTGGTGAATTCCGGCAGTTATTTCAACCATCCAATCTGTCAGTCCCCAAGTCTGATAGTGTGATTGATGAAATTGTGGAAGCAGTTAAAGAACTCTCAAAAAACCGCATTGGAGCTTTGCTGATTTTGGAAACAACTGGCCCAATTGATGAGCGGGATTTTTCTGTGCCTGGAGTCAAGTTAAATGCTGATGTTTCTAAGGAATTGATCCAAACAATTTTTCAACCAAAAACTCTATTACACGACGGGGCGACGTTGATTCGTGGCTCGCGGATTGCGTCATCAGGTATAATTTTACCACTTTCGGGACGTACCGCCTCGCGCCAGTTAGGCACACGACATCGAGCGGCGATGGGAATTACTGAGAGGGTTGAAAATTGTATTTGTGTCGTGGTATCAGAAGAAACGGGTTCTATTTCCTTAGCGGAACGGGGAACTCTAAATAGACCGCTGACGATTAGGAAACTCAAAGAGTCATTAGAGGCTCGATTGTCTCCCGCTGTAGATCGGGAAGCTGTTGCTCCTGGTTTATTTAGTTTGGGTCGTCAGCTTGGTGGTAAGGCATTAACACTGGTTTCACGTTTACTCGGATTACCATCGACCGCCTCTCGAGATAAAAAATGACAGTACAACAAACTCAACTCCAAGAATTGCCCCCTGATTTGAAACGGGAACTCCTACCTAAGCACGTTGCGGTAATTATGGATGGCAATGGTCGATGGGCTAAACGTCAAGGTCTACCTCGAATTATGGGTCATAAGCGAGGAGTGGATGCCCTTAAGGATTTGCTGCGCTGTTGTCAAGATTGGGGAATTCAAGCGCTGACAGCTTATGCTTTTTCGACTGAGAACTGGAAAAGACCTCAAGAAGAAGTAGATTTTTTGATGACTTTGTTTCAAAGAGTTTTGCGCCAAGAGTTGCGCGAAATGGTTGAGGAGAACGTACAAATTCAGTTTGTTGGCAATTTACATGCACTGCCGCGATCGCTGCAAGCAGAAATTTCTCGTTCGATGGAAGCAACCAAGAATAATCGTGGTATCCGGTTTTCTGTAGCAACTAATTATGGCGGACGACAAGAAATTTTACAAGCTTGTCGGGCGATCGCCGAAAAAGTTCAGCAAGGTCTGTTGCAACCCAATGAAATTGATGAAAAAGTATTTGAACGCCATCTATACACAGCAGGAATCACCGATCCAGATTTGTTAATCCGTACCAGTGGAGAAATGCGCCTCTCAAATTTTCTGCTTTGGCAAATGGCTTATGGAGAAATTTATATCACCGATACCCTCTGGCCTGATTTTGACCGCACTAAATTTCACCAAGCCTTATGTGCTTACCAGCAAAGAGAGCGAAGATTTGGGAAAATTTAGGGATTGGGGACTAGGGACTGGTAAGACTTTCTTTGCCAATCGCCAATCGCCGATCCCTATTTACGGCCCGGAAAAAACTGCTTGTTCTATGTCTTCTCGACTCAGGGAATACTTGAACGAACGCTGAATATCTTGTCCGTTGTCACCAGCTTGGACGTATCGAACTACAATTTGCTCAATATCGAGCCACAGTTCGGCTTGCCAGCTGGGTCGTTGTATGCGCCAGCAATGTAACTCGGTTTCATCTTGTTGACAGCCTTGGTCTTTCAACCACTGCTCAATTTGCGGTAGGGGATGACTATAGAGTGGGGTATCAGGTGGAAGAAAAGACATAATAATTTTAGATTTGGGATTTTAGATGGGAAAATTTTTAATTTCCCAAGGGATAATCAGTTGCGATACATGGGTAATTGGCTTTTGTAATGCTGGATTTGGTTGCAGCTGCGTTTGAAAAGCAGCTTCACCACGAGTCAAGCCTATGCCGATCGCTAGCAGCAGACAACCTAAAATGGTTAATCCCATAATAAACAAAGCAAAAATTTCACCAGAAGAGAGGGGGCGATCGGTTGCATCTAAGTAAGCTGATTTCGAGTAATCATAAGAACTAGAGACAGGACGGTTCAAGTCAGGGGGTGGTTGAACTACCGCAAAGCGCGAATAACCAATTCTCAGGTCATAGTTGAGTCGGCGTTCTGGATTGCTAAGAGTAGCATAGGCTTCGTTAATTTGCTGAAATTTAATAGTAGCGACAGCAGCAGGCAAGTCTGTAGTATCAGGATGATAGCGTTTGCTCAGTTCCCGATAAGCACGACGAATGTCTATTACCGATGCTGAGGGATGCAGTCCTAGCAGGAAGTAATATGTGGATTCACTCCTTTGTGGCATTGCCCCATGATGATTCACGGCTGTTTGAGTCACCTTGCGATCGAGTTTTTTCTAATATTGTAAACCTCCTCATAACTGGAGACTAGGGGCTGGACTAGTGGTCTGCCAAGGAAACTTTGCTTGGTTAAAAATTCTCCGCGTCCCCATATCCCCGCGTCTCCCGAAGTTCAGATCGCCGGAAGCCGGCGCTCCGACTTCTCTCCGTGTCAGCCTTAACCCAGCAATTTTGGGTTGGTGGAGTAATAGTGGTGCGTTAGATAAACTTGGCGTAGTGGTAAGCAGATGGTTGGCAGATTACTAAAGAATGGGTATTTAGTTATCTCTGTTTTGCTGTTTTTTTGTCTCTTATATTCAAATTGCAGCTTTTTCCCTATCTAAAGACGGTTTACGGAAAATTGGTTATGATGTTATTAATATATCTAAATTTATGTCTCTTTTTGTAAATAAAAATAATTAGATGAAATTAGTCTGCGATCGCTCATCCTTTACTCATAACTTCTCTATAGCCAACAAGGAGGTGCTGCCGCCAAACCAGTAATAGTTGCTCTAAAAAAAGAATTTACTTCATGCGAAAGCGATGCTTAGTGGTAAGTAAATCGCTTTGCGTCTACGCGTCTACGTAGTATCTAGCTTCGTTAAGCTAACATTAGCTAAAAAACACAACTTATGTTGCTAATTAATGAACCGCTCAAATCATACTAATATGAAAAGATTCAAACGGTTTCATGGCAATTCGCAGAACTCTTTAATAGACAAGTATCATCTTTATACTGGCGAGAAACTGAACTGGTTCCAAGTAACTTTTCGGCTTGAAAGGGCAATTTTCCCGATCATTTTTCCTTGGGTACTATTTTGTAGTATTTATGGGTTTTTAGTCTCATTACTTTACCATTATGATTTACCAATAGCATTTGCGGAATCAAATGGCATCTTGACTAATGCTGTCTTGAGTTTTAATATTGGCTTTACTTTGTTATTAGTTTTTCGCACAAATACAGCCCATGACAGATTTTGGGAAGGTCGTCAGCTATGGGGGGCTTTAGTTAATACATCTCGTAACTTGACTCGTGGAATTTGGATAATAGTTAAAGATAAAACACCCGAAGATAGATTAGAAAAAGAATCAATACTTCGGCTAGTAGTTGCTTTTGCGTTTGCAATGAAATTACATCTAAGGTCAGCACCTTTAGACGACCAATTAGCATCATTAATGTCTAAAAAACAATATCTACAACTACAGGAAAGCGACAATCGTCCACTAAAAATTGCTTTCTGGATAGGAGATTATTTGCAGTATCAACAAGAGCGTAATTGTCTTGATATCTATCAATTGACTAGCTTACAAGAGTGTGTAGATGAGTTAGTAGATATTTTAGGTGGCTGCGAACGTATTTTAAAAACGCCCCTACCATTGATATACACTATTAAACTCAGACAATTGTTATTTATTTTCTGTTTAATATTGCCTCTAGAAGTTGTTAGCTATCTAACTTGGTGGACTGCGCCAGTTATAGCTTTTGTGAGTTTCACATTATTGAGTATCGAACAAATTGGCTCAGAGATTGAAGAACCTTTTGGCTTCGATCCAAATGATTTACCATTGAATCGGATTTGCAACACAATAGCAAGCAATGTTGAAGAATTAATCGGCTTTACTTCTGAATATTACTCGAATCGTCTCTTCAACTTGGAGTAGCTGTGGAAGAGAAAGGTTTATCTTACAGGAGTTAACAGCTATTCAACATATCATAACTGTAAAGAAAGTTGAGGATTTGTAACAACTCCTGATGCGATCGCAATATCAATTTTTGCGATACCTCGTGTTTAATTTAATAAATCAGCACGGGGTTTGAAGGTTTCAATTTGCCGCAATTTTTCATAAAGTTCTCGTTCTTCAGGGCTGATATTTTTGGGAGTAAGTATCTGAATTTCTACTAATTGGTCGCCACGTTTGCCATTTTCGGAGGGGTAGCCTTTATTCGCCAAGCGAAGCCTTTGACCAGACCTGACTCCTGGGGGAATAGCCATTTTCACCGGGCCGTCTAGAGTTGGTGCTTCTACCTGTCCTCCCAAAACTGCCTCGCTAGGAGTAATAGGTACTTGGCAAAATATATTAGAACCTTCTAGCTTGAATAACGAATGAGGTTCGACAGTAATTTTTAAATACAAATCGCCGCCACCAATACCTTGATTTCGCAGGCGGATGGATTGACCTGTAACCATACCTGGAGGCATATTAACTTCTAGCGATCGCCCATCTTCTAAACGAATGCGTTCGTTGCCACCTTGATAAGCTTTTTCTAGTGGTAGAGTCAATCTCGCTTCTATATCTCGCCGTGCGGGACGTGGCGTACTTTTCGGCGGTACTGTGTATTGAACTTTACTTGTAGGAGAACGATAGGGATCGCTATTGCTATTACTGCCACTATTGTTGTCTTTGCGAGTGCCAACCCCGATGACTTGATTAATAAAACTTTCAAAGTCGCCAAACTGGCTAGGATCTACATCTTGTGTGCCGTTATGACCATTAGTGCGAGTATCTCCCCAACTTTTAGCCTTGGGAGTTGATTTACCAAAGCCTTTTTGCCGCCAGTAACGGCTAAACTGGTCGTACTGCGCGCGCTTGGCCGTATCAGAAAGAACTTCGTAAGCCTCACCAATATCTTTAAATTTTTCTTCTGCTGCTTTATTTCCAGGATTTAGATCGGGGTGATACTGTCTTGCTAACCGCCGAAAAACCTTTTTAATTTCTTCACTGGAGGCATCCTTAGGTACTCCCAACATTTCGTAATAATCGCGGAAATTCTGCAAATTTTGCATAGTCAATTTAACTTGAAATTTTAAACTTTTAGTTGTCAGTTAATTGTTAGTTGTCAGTTGTCAGTTGTTAGTTGTTAGTTCTGTATCTACTGACTACTGACTACTGACAAATTACCAATCGTCATCATCATCCCAGTTATCCTGGTAGCTTGGACGAGATGGTTTGCGAGGCGGACGGCTGTCATAGGAAGAATAATCTCTGCCATAGTCTTTGTCGTAGTCTCTACTACTATAAGAATCACGTTCTCGGTATGTGTCTCTGGAAAAATCGCGTTCTCGTTCTCGTTCTTTATCGCCGCCTGTAAAGATGTCACGAATAGTACCAAGCAAGTCGTCGTCTTCGTCCTCAGCGTAATACTGGCGAACTTCTCGATTTAGTTCATACAAAGCATCTTGTAAATCAGCGTAAGCTTGATCGATACCGCGATCGTCGTTTTGCTGTAAGCTTTCTCGCAATTCTCGGCAAATACTGTCAATTCGTTGGCGACGGTTGCGGGAAAACTGCATCCCAAATTCCAAAGCCACTTCTCTGAGTTGGCGTTCGGCTTGCCCAATTAACCCCTCAGCACGAGTGCGCTTTTCTATTCGTTCTTTGCGTTCGCGGTCGATATCAGCATACTTTTGGGCATCCTGAATCATTCGATTCACTTCCGACTCGCTTAAGGTAGAAGCACCTTGAATTGTGATACTCTGCTCTCGTCCAGTAGTTCTATCTAAGGCTGTGACTTGTAAAATCCCGTTGGCATCAATATCAAACGATACCTGAACTTGGGGAATACCTCGTGGCGCTGGGGGGATACCATACAGCTTGAAACGTCCCAAGGACTTGTTGTTTGCTGACATTTCCCGTTCGCCTTGGACTACGTGAATTTCGACGGTATTTTGGTTATTTTCTGATGTCGAAAAAATGTCAGAACGGCGAACTGGGATGGTAGTGTTGCGGGGGATGAGTTTTTTCATCACGCCGCCGATGGTTTCTAGTCCCAAGGACAGGGGTGTGACATCCAAAAGCAGCACATCCTTGAGTTCGCCTTGGAGAATGCCTGCTTGAATTGCTGCACCAACTGCTACTACTTCATCAGGGTTGACGTTTTCGTTGGGTTCTATGCCAATTAAGTCCCGGACTAGCTGCTTCACCATTGGCATCCGAGTGGAACCACCAACTAACACAACTTCCTCAATGTCTGTGGGTGAAAGTCCGGCATCTTTGAGGGCGCGTTTGACTGGTGTCCGCAGTCGGCTGACTAAGTCAAGGCACAAACTTTCAAATTGCGAACGAGTGATGCGAGTTTCTAGGTGTTTGGGGCCTTCCTGGTCGGCGGCAATAAATGGTAGGTTAATATCGGTGACGCTGACAGCAGATAGCTCGATTTTGGCTTTTTCTGATGCTTCCATCAGACGTTGCAAAGCTTGGCGATCGCGTCTTAAGTCTACACCTTCAGCTTCTAAAAATTGCTCTGCTAGCCAATCTACTATTTTTTTATCAAAGTCGTTTCCGCCAAGTTGAGTATCTCCACTAGTAGCTTTGACTTCAAATATGCCATCGCCTACTTCCAGAATCGACACGTCAAAAGTGCCGCCACCCAAGTCAAATACTAATATAGTTTCAACATCGCCTCGGTCTAATCCATAAGCCAAAGATGCAGCTGTCGGTTCGTTGAGAATCCGCAACACATCTAAGCCAGCTATTCTGCCAGCATCGCGGGTGGCTTGCCGCTGGGAATCGTTAAAATAAGCGGGAACTGTAATTACTGCCCCTGTGACTGGTTCGCCTAAATAGGTACTAGCATCATCTGCTAATTTCTTCAGCACCATTGCCGAAATTTCTTCTGGGGCAAAATCACGATTCTGGCGAGGACAGGCAATTTTTATATTACCTACTTCGTCTTTGCGGATAGTGTAGGGTACGCGTTTTGATTCTGGGTTGAGTTCGCCATACTTGCGCCCAATGAAGCGTTTGACTGAGAAAAAAGTATTTTGAGGGTTGAGGACGGTTTGTCGCCGTGCCATTTGCCCAACCACTCTTTCGCCATCTTTGCTGAAGCCAACTACGGAGGGGGTTGTTCGCATTCCTTCTGCATTGGCAATCACCACCGGCTTGCCACCCTCCATTACGGCGACTACTGAGTTGGTTGTACCCAAGTCGATGCCGACTACCTTGCCCATGCGTTACTCTTCTCCTAGCGTGACTTATATATTTATTATGATTGGGCGGGACTATCTCTAGCTGTGTGCTACAGGATGAAAACGCCTCAATGGTATAATAATCATTAAGGCAAAAGTAGAGAAATTTAAGCTTGAGGAGCTAGTTGCAAGACTAGAATAACATTGACGATGCTTAGTATGTCCAAACTACTGCAAATCTCATAGTTTAAACACCGTACTTAACTGTATCTTCAAGTTGGGAAATCCACACTAATTAAGTTTGCTTTTCCTTTTGTCTCTACATATAAAGATTGTTATTGCGATTATTTTAAACATTTGAATTTAAAAGAGCGATTACAAACTCATTTGAGTGAGATAGCACGAGAACGCGACCCTTACTTAGCAACGGCTGGGCATTTTTTTGTTCAAGAATATATTCGTCAACAATTTGCCCAATGGGGAAGTGTGGATTTCCACACCTTCCAAGTAGAAGGTAAAAATTGTCAGAATCTCATTTTAAATTTACCTGCCGAAGCTGTTGGGAAAAACAGAGATTTACCACTTATTTTAATTGGCGCTCATTATGATGCTGTACCTGGAACAGTAGGGGCAGATGATAATGCTACTGGGATGGCGGTGTTGTTGGAATTAGCTAGAAAATTTGCCACTGCACCAGCAAGATATCCCTTACGGCTGGTTGCTTTTGATATGGAAGAATACGGCTTGCTAGGTAGTGCTGAATATGCTGCCTTATTACGCCAACAACAGCAACCACTACGCTTAATGATGTCCCTAGAAATGTTGGGATATTGCGATGCTACTCCTGGCTCTCAAAATTATCCGCCACCGCTGGAACGTTTTTATCCAAATCAAGGTGATTTTATTGCTTTAATTGGTAATTTGCGGACAATTCCTGATTTAATTGGCATTAGTCGTAATATTCGTCAAGTTGGTATAGCCAGTCAATGGTTGCCAGTACCAAACAAAGGTTTAATAGTTCGTCAAACTAGACTGAGCGATCATGCACCTTTTTGGGATGCGGGATATCCAGCAATTATGGTGACAGATACTGCTTTTATGCGGAATCCTCACTATCACAAACCTAGCGATGCGATCGCCACTTTAGATTTAGATTTTCTCACAGGTGTCTGCGAAGGTTTAGAACTTGGTATTAGACGGTTATAAAACAGGAGTCAGGAGTCAGAATCCAGAATTCAGAATACTCTACCCATAAAGGATAGACTTTTAAACAATAAAAATATTTAATATCAGTTTTGTCCTCTAGGGACGAGGTTTTAAACCAATGTTCATCACCCAGTCTGACATTACAGAATTCATAAATTTATTCTGACTCTTGAATTCTTCAATTATAAAATTCAACGCTGGGAGATAAACTAATTAAATCGTCGATATTGCGTTTCATTGTATTACAAATTGCATCCAATGGTAAGTCATTAGCATCATAACCAAAAGGATTTTCTATTTCTAAACCAATAGCTTCAATACCAAACAAAGTAAAACTAACTAACGCCACAATTGGCCCTGTCCACCAACCAAGACTTTCAACCATTTGGAAAGGCAGTAAGAAGCAATATAATAATAATAATTGCTTGAGATGAATAGAATAGGCTAGCGGCATGGGTGTTTTTAAAATTCGTTCGCAACCACCTAAATTATCCACTAGATTATTTAATAATTCTTGAATAGATGTTAGTTGGTAGTTATTTAAGCAATTTCGGATGTTTTGTTTTTGCAAGTAATCTCCAATCCAGAAAGCTACCTCTAAAGGAGGATGATTCATATTTTTCAGTTTTTTGTATCTCGAAGGAGACATTAATTCTTCTAACTCACTATTGACGGGTTCTCCCCGCAAGTGCAATTTAGTTGTCACAGCAAAAGCTAACAACAAACGTAATGTAGCAATTTTTTCTTCTCTATCTCCTGGAGATTTTTCATCAATAGATACCCAAATTTGGCGGGCGATGTTTCGGACATTATTTACTATAGAACCCCAGCATTTTCTTCCTTCCCAAAAACGCTCGTAAGCAGTATTCGTGCGGAAAACTAGTAATAAACCTAAAACAATACTGGGAATAACACTTCCTAAAATAGGTTGAGATACAGGTTTTTTTAAGTTGTAGAGTCCGGCAACCAAAAAGCCGAAAACCCCAAACCAGAAAACACGTTGATAAATGGCTGCAATTACTGAACCTCGTAATTGTAAAGCCATTTGAAACCACTGTTTTTTTTCAAATACCATGCAGTTAACCTAATCGCGAACTTTTCACAATTTATAAATATACCTCTATAAGTAGCACCGATGATAACGGTGATTATATGCGAGATTGCTAGAGAGAATAGGTTGCTTGCTAAATTTACTCAGATATTTACTGTGCTAGCGATCGCTTGAAAATCATCATAGCAGTACATATATACTTTTAAGCTGGAAAAACTAAGTAATTTTAACTAGAAAAGAAGTCATCAGGCGTGGTTTAGCTCCAATTTTCTTCGCCTACTTTTATTGCTTTTTTATCGGATTTGGCGATCGCATACCTTTAAAGGTAGCGATAATAGCATTTAGCCAGTACTCATAAAGCTGCCATGACTTCTTCTCAACTTAGTAACCGATGGGAATTTTGGATTGACAGGGGGGGTACGTTCACTGATATTGTGGCAAAGCGCCCTGATGGACAGCTAGTGATTTACAAGCTACTGTCGGAAAATCCAGAACGCTACACTGATGCCGCAGTGCAAGGAATTCGAGAAATTTTGCAGATTCCGGCTAATGCGCCGATTCCAGCAAATGAAATTGCTGTGGTGAAGATGGGAACCACTGTGGCGACAAATGCACTGTTAGAAAAAAAAGGCGATCGCACCGTTTTAATCATCACTCAAGGATTTCGGGATGCGCTACGAATCGGTTATCAAAACCGTCCCGATATTTTTGCTCGTCAGATTATTTTGCCAGAAATCCTGTATGAGCGGGTAATTGAGGTAGAGGAACGTTACAGCGCCCAAGGAGAGGAGTTAATACCCCTAAACTTAGATGCTGTTCGTCCCCAATTACAAGCAGCATTTGATGATGGGATTCGTTCATGTGCCATTATTTTCATGCACGGATACCGTTATCCCGCACATGAAAAGCAGGTTTATCACCTAGCACGGAGTATTGGATTTACTCAAGTTTCAGTATCGCATGAAGTTAGCCCTTTAATGAAATTAGTTAGTCGGGGCGATACAACTGTGGTTGATGCCTACTTATCGCCAATTCTGAGGCGGTATGTGGATCGAGTAGCAAATCAGCTAACTAGAAATGACACAGGGACACGGGGACGCGGGGACGAAGACAAAGATGACACAGAGACACGGGGACGCGGTGAGGAAGTTGGAGTCTTGGCGGTGAGGCAGTCCGATCTTGAGGTCTCCCCAAGTGGAGGAACTGCCGAACCCGTAAGGGTTCCCGTCGAGTCCAAACTTCCGAACCCGAAGGGGGATGCGGGGAATTTATTAAAAGAACTCTCCGCGTCCCCCCATCTCCCCCTCTCCGCGTCTTCTTCATCTCCCCAGTCCCCAGCGAAGCTAATGTTTATGCAATCCAACGGCGGACTGACTGACGCTGAAAACTTCCAAGGCAAGGACAGCATTTTATCAGGGCCAGCTGGGGGAATTGTGGGGGCAGTCCAAACAAGTTTAATGGCTGGATTTCATAAGATTATCAGCTTTGATATGGGTGGCACATCTACGGATGTGGCTCATTACAATGGCGAATACGAACGCACCTTTGAAACTGAAGTAGCAGGTGTGCGTCTGCGAACACCGATGATGGCAATTCATACTGTGGCTGCGGGTGGCGGTTCGATTGTGCAATTTGATGGTTCTCGGTATCGGGTGGGGCCAGAGTCAGCAGGGGCAAATCCCGGCCCGGCTTCCTATTCCAAGGGAGGGCCGCTGACAGTGACAGATTGCAATGTAATAGTAGGCAAGTTGCAGCCAGAGTTTTTTCCTCAAGTGTTCGGCCCAAATGCGAATTTGCCACTTGATGCAGAGGTAGTTAGGCAGAAGTTTACACAGTTAGCAGCGGAAATTGCAGATAATCGCACGCCCGAAGAGGTGGCGACAGGATTTTTGGCGATCGCAGTTGATAAAATGGCGAATGCAATCAAAAAAATCTCTCTACAACGTGGTTATGATGTGTCGGAGTATACTTTGTGTTGCTTTGGCGGTGCGGGTGGGCAACATGCTTGTTTAATTGCCGATGCTTTAGGGATGAGGCAAGTGTTTATTCATCCCTATGCTGGGGTGTTATCGGCTTATGGTATGGGTTTGGCGGACGTGCGGGCGATTCGAGAAAAATCGGTGGAAGGTGTTTTGAGTGAGGGTTTGTTGCCTGAGTTGGAGTCTGTGTTGGCAGCGTTGGCAAGAGAGGGGAAGGGGGAATTGAACCACGGAGACGCTGAGGGCACAGAGGAAGAAGAAAAGATAGAGTTTTATCGCAAAGTGCATTTGAGATATGAGGGAACGGATGCACCTTTGATTGTGGATTTTGGCAATGTGGAAACGATGCAGAGTCAGTTTGAAGGGTTGCATCGGCAGCGTTATGGGTTTATTGCCTCAGAGAAGCGGTTGATTGTGGAAGCGGTTTCGGTTGAGGTTGTGGCAAAGCATGATGCGTCAGAAGAAACTGTATTATCACGTAGGGATGATAATGTACCTGTGGCAGTTGCAACTGTGCAGATGTACGCGGCTAGCGCGTGGCATAATACGCCAGTGTATCAGCGAGATGATTTGCAACCAGGAGATTGTATTTTTGGCCCAGCAATTATTGTGGAAGCAACGGGGACGAATGTTATAGAACCGCATTGGCAAGCCGAACTAACTCCACTTAATCATTTAGTACTACGACGACAAAAACAAAAATTACAACTCAGCACCCAGAACTCAGAACTCAGCACTCAAAAAGATCCTGTGATGCTGGAAATTTTCAATAATTTGTTTCGAGCGATCGCCGAACAAATGGGTATTACACTACAAAATACCAGTTCTTCTGTAAATATTAAAGAAAGGCTAGATTTTTCCTGTGCTATCTTCGACGGTTCCGGACAATTAGTGGCAAATGCACCTCATATCCCCGTACATCTGGGTTCTATGAGTGAAAGCGTACAAGCGTTGATTGCCACTTATGGCGACACCATCAAACCTAAAGATGTATTCGTCTCTAACAACCCTTACAACGGAGGTACTCATCTACCAGATATCACCGTTATCACCCCAGTATTTGCTAACTCTCGACTGCCTTGTACAGACGCGATTAATCGCGTCTCCAATCCCCATTTTCCACTCTTCTACGTCGCCTCACGCGGACACCATGCAGACATCGGCGGTATTACTCCGGGTTCGATGCCACCTAACAGTGCCAATCTGACAGAAGAAGGAATTTTACTAGATAATTTCCAGTTAGTTGATGCAGGAAAATTCCGCGAACAAGAATTAATACAGTTATTAACAAGCGAACCATATCCTGTACGGAATATTAATCAAAATATTGCAGATTTAAAAGCGCAAATTGCTGCAAACGAACGCGGCGTACAAGAACTGCTCAAAATGGTAGAACACTACAGCTTAGAAACTGTACAAGCTTACATGGGCTTTGTACAAGATAATGCTGAAGAATCTGTGCGTCGTGTAATTGAAGTTTTAAAAGATGGTAGTTTCAGTTACGCTTTGGATGATGGCAGTATTATTCAGGTTGCAATTACCATTAACAAAGAAAAGCGTAGTGCCAAAATCGATTTTACAAGTACTTCATCTCAGCAATTAAACAATTTTAATGCACCCGCAGCAGTATGTAAAGCCGCAGTTTTGTATGTATTCCGCACTTTAGTTAATGATGATATTCCCTTGAATGCAGGATGTCTAAAACCTTTAGAAATTATCATTCCTGAAGGCTCTATGTTGAATCCTCGCTATCCTGCGGCCGTTGTAGCGGGAAATGTAGAAACTTCCCAAGCAGTTACTGATACTTTATACGGTGCATTAGGTGTATTGGCAGCTTCCCAAGGTACGATGAATAATTTTACTTTTGGCAACGAACGCTATCAATATTATGAAACCATCTGTGGTGGTTCGGGTGCTGGCGCAGATTTTGATGGTACAGATGCAGTTCACACTCACATGACAAATTCGCGTCTGACAGATCCAGAAGTATTAGAATGGCGTTTTCCTGTTGTTTTAGAAAGTTTCGCAATTCGTTCTAATAGTGGCGGTAAAGGATATCATCATGGGGGAAATGGAGTAATTCGTCGCTTGCGTTTTTTAGAGAAAATGACAGCGGGAATTTTATCAAATCACCGGATTATTGAACCTTTTGGATTGTGTGGTGGTGAAGCAGGGAAAGTAGGGCAAAATTATGTTGAAAGAACTGATGGAACTGTGGAGGAATTAGGAAGTAAAGCTCTGGTAGAGATAAATGCTGGTGATGTGTTTGCGATTGAAACTCCTGGTGGTGGAGGTTATGGTGTTTCTGGTAAATAATGTCATCTATTTGATATATGAGGAATTAGCTAAACGCGAAGCCGAAAAAAAAGTTCGTGGGAAAAAAGCTCGTAGTCGTTTTGAACAAATTTGTCCTGAATTAATAGATGAACATTACAATTGGTTCATTACTATTGAAGCAAATTGTGGTGATTATTTTATCGATCGAGATATAGAAGTTGCTGAACAAAAAGCACGTCAAAAGTATCCTAGTGGCTGGCTTGTCACCTTCCGTCTTAATGAGACAGTAACTTGTGGCAGAATATGAACTCAGGTAAATTTGGTGAGATTGGAGAGCTAATTTTTGAAATTGATTTAATAGCTGTTGATGGAGAGCAATTTAGAATAGATGTTTTATTAGATATAGGCTTTACAACTGGATTCTTGTTACTTAATACCCAAGATGCTGGAAGTCTAGGTTAGTCTTTACTTGAAAGTAATCGCACAATCCAGATGGCAAGAGGTGAAGAGTTCTTTGACATCTATGAGGGAAGAGTTGTACGAAATCAACAAGAGTACATAATTCCTGCTGTAGCATCCTTGGAAATTCGCGAACCTTTACTAGGTTTGCAGTGGTTGAAAATTTTGCCACTGGCTGTAAATTTTTCAGCAGGAATATTGACACTTGGGTAAAAATAAAAAGGCGATCGCTCCTAGATCAAATTAAGTGCGGTGTTAACTTTTTGCATTTTTGTGCCAGATAAAATCAAATCCCGTGACTTTTACCAATCACCCAATTACGTCGGAAAAACCGAGCTAAAGCTGATTCTTCTAATGATAAATAAATTGGTCGTCCGTGAGGGCAGGTACGGGGGTTGCGAGTGCGTTGCCAATCATCCAAAAGTGTTTGCATTTGTTGCAAGTTCATCGGCGTACCGTTACGAATGGCACTACGACAAGCAACGGCGACTTGAGCGGTTTGTAAGTCGCCTCCCAAACTAAGCTCTAAAATTGCTTCAGCACAATCTTCTCGCTGCTGCAAGATTGCGGGAATATTACGAACAGCCCAGAGTTGTTCGCCAAAGGGTTCGATATCTAAATTGATGCGTTGTAATTGAGAAACTTGGGCTGGCGATAATTGATAAAGAATAATTGCGGGTTCGACGGGAATGAGTCGCCAGTTATCGCATAATTGCTCGTATAAAACTCGCTCGTGAGCGATGTGCTGTTCTACTAACCACATTCCCCCAGGATGTTCGGCAACAATATAAGTATTACTCACTTGCGCTACAGCTTTTAACGAGTGCTGAGGAGCCACTGCGGTCTTGGGGTCTCCCCAAGTGGAGCAAGTGGCGTTGCTGAGTGCTGAGTGCTGAGTCTTGTCTTCTCCATTTGAATTCTGAGGATTAAAGTTATAGTTACCTTTTTCTTCTGCTGCTTTGAGTAGTTTAGTTACTCGTGTTGTGTGGACAGATTCTTTAAGATTGGCGGCAGAAATTTGCAGTGCTTGGTTAATTGCTTGGGTAACTTGTTCTTGCCAATAAGTTAGTTCGTTGAGGTAAACTTCTGTTTTTGCGGGATTGCGATTCCAGTTGATTTGGTCGGGGGAAATGACAAGATGTAGGAAACAAACTGGATAGCGATCGCGTGGTAATGTTCTATGAAATGCTGCAAAAATTGTTTGCTCAAGTTCTGGTGATTTGATCGTCCGTCTATTTATAGCCACTCGCACCCAATCTGGACGACGGCGATGGCAACGGTCTGGTAATCCTACCACCAGCGACAGTGCTGAGTGTGGAGTAGAGACGCGATTAATCGCGTCTGTACAAGAATTGGGAGTTAGTAGGGGCGAACGGTTGTTCGCCTCTACAGAAGGATTGGGTATTTCGAGTTTTACTTCTTGTAAATCGCCTTGTCGGATTTGCGGTAAGATTTGGGGCAGTAGTTTTCCGACTGTGGCAGCGGGATAGATGGTTATCCATTGACGATCGTTTTGCCAAACTTGCCAAGTAACATGGGGATGACACAAGGCAATTTGTTGAATTGCCGCTTGCACGGCTTTCATTTGCTGTGCTGTTGGGGGTAAGCCTTGACGACGAGATGCACAATTGGCAAATAAATTAGAGACTGTGACAACTGTACCAGGAGCGATCGCAGTTGGTTCTACTTGCACGGCTTTGCCGCCATCACCATAGATAACCCGCCATCCGACATTGCCACTCGCTGGACGACTCAAAATTTCCAACTCTGCGAGAGTCGTTAAGCTGTGTAATGCCTCACCACGAAAACCCAAACTGTTGATTTTCCACAAGTCCGCACTAGAGCGAATTTTACTAGTACTGTGGGCTGAAGCTGCTTGTTGCAAGTCATCTAAGTTCATCCCGCAGCCGTTATCTGCAACGCGAATGCGCCATTGCTGCGGCCATAGGGAAACCACGATTCGCGTTGCACCTGCATCCAGGGAATTTTCTACCAATTCCCGCACTACAGATGCTAAAGAGTCGATTACCTCTCCAGCTGTAATCAGATAGACGACTTCTGTCGGTAAAGCTTGAATAGTAGATGCCATAAGTTACAGTCTAGGCGAGCAGCCAACCACTGAATAGAATAAGCAATTTTCTTGACAGTTCAATAGAAATTTTTATTAATTGTAAAGAATCCCCAATAGACTTACTTCGTGGGTGGTGATGCTGGTTGCTGGTCGCTAGGGGTTTGATGCACCAAGTAACCGAGGATAGCCGTCGCGACACCTGCCACAGTTCCGGCTACACCTTGGCCAATTAGCCCAGCGCCACCGAGCAGAGTTGACCCGCCGGCAATCAAACCTAGAATCGTGGTGATTTTGTTGAGTGTTTGCTGAGACATTTGAATCACTCCTGGTTATTTTGTTGATAGTATTCCCTAGCGAGAATTAGTATTCGTCATCACGAAGGACAAAACCAGCTTGCTTATTAAGAAAGCCGGCTAACTGTTTAATCAGTCCGCGCAAACGGTTAAACTTATGCTCTAAACGAGAATCAAAATCATGTATTCGGTATTCATAATATTCTTTCTTTCCCTGATACTCAGTGAGATGTATGTCTAACTTTTTCTCTGTTGTGTGTAATCTATCAACAAAATTATTTTTTAGTTCATCAACTGCGTTTAAAACATTAGTCTCAACGGCTCTGATTCTGGCGTTTATATTTGCTTCAACTTGAGCTAATCTGTAAATTGCTCCACAAACTAAAAGAAGTCCAGAAATAATAGTTAAAGCATTGTTAATATCAATTTTCATTGAATGTTAGTTTGATTATTCGCCTGTAAACTCCCAAATCTTCAAAGTGCAATCTTTAAAGTATTTGGGGACTTCAAAAGATAGTTTATAGTTGCTTGTAAAACTCAAGAAATTGATGATTACTGGAGTCAACAAAGAAATAAGACGAGACTCTCCAAGCGCCAAGCCTAACGACAATGGTACTGGGATAGCTTGATTTAAATATCCTGCTTTATACCAAGTTGCTTTAGCTGAAACACTAGAAACTTGAACTGCCACAACTGAAGATAAAAAAAGGTGGGATGGCTCAAACGGTGCTATCGGCTCAATAATACTCCCACCTGATATTGTTGCGTTTTTAGTGGAATCTAATATTAGATTCCACTTAGTTAGGTCACTAAAATCAGTCATTATTAGTCAACAATCATCTTTCTGGTTTCAATAACCGCACCAACTGGTTTACCGTTGAATTTACCTGCACCCTTCCATGTCAAGCCAACAATTCCACCATCAGCCGTTTTTTCTTCAATAGTGGCTGCTTTCAATCCAGAGTAGCGAACTCGTTTGATAGCTAACACTTTTTTAGTATCACTATCTATAATCTCAACTTCTGCCGTTCTGAGGATTCCGTGTAAAAGCAGGTCGCCAACATCTGTAAGGACAACTTGGTTGCCGTGAGTTGCTGTAACATCTGTGATACCGGTAGCAGTTTTCCATGTATTATCTTCGTAAAGTGTTTTTGCACCCCGAAAATAAAAGGTAAAGGGTTTTTCAGTGCCATCAAGAGCAAGCTGATTTCCTGTCACTGCTAATGTTGCGTAAAGTCCAGCCATATCAATTATTCCTATACTTAACTATGATTTTGAGGTGAAATTATTTAGACAAAATTACGATGGGTTTTGACGCTAGCTGACTTAACATACAAACTAGTAATCTGCTTGCCAATCATGTTTTTGAAAGGCTTTGTTGAGGGGCACATTACTGTTTTACGCTTCGTGATTTTGCCATCTTGTGTTGTTGCCAGCCCAACACTAATTTTGTGTGCTAAACCATTCTTTTCTAGTTCTGCAATCGAGGTTTGACGTAAGCTAGCTGGAGCAGGACTTGGCATATCAGAAAGTCCAACCATGTCCTTGATGCCTTCATAAACATTGCTATCAAGATGCAATGCATAATTAATGCCGTCGATTGTCAGTAAATAAGATTTCAGATTTGCCATACACTCAGTTCTCGTTGTCGCGCTTGTTACTTCGCATCTTAGGCTGTACAACGACTGCTGAACGGACTAGGAACCCTATAGGGTTCCTATAGCTGTGACTGCACAACGGTGAGTGTCAGTATTAACTACCTACGTTTAGAGCAGCAAACTCACCATTTGCTAGTCGCCCTACTAACTCATAAACCTTGTTTTCTGTTCCCCAAACAGTCATATATGCCTTGTAAGCTCGAACATTAATATTTGGTCGCCATACGGGGGCATCTTGCTGTTTACCGAGAATAGTTATTTGTGGTGGTGTGATTAAATTGTTGCGTTTGGGTGTGGTGGTTTTAAAAATGTTGTCATTCCAAGTTTTGTTGATACTTTGAACAACATACTTAGCCACTCTTTCGGCTTCCTCAACATCTAGACAATAAAGCTGTAGATGAAGACCGTCAACAGGTGAGGTGTACCAACCAATAACCTTACCTTTGTTAAAGTTAAATACATTATTGTTTGAAAAGAAATGTTGATAAACTAGTGAGGCAATATTGTTGATTTTTTCCAGTGTTAAAGATTCGCTGGTTTCATTCATTAACCGCCAGCCGAAACGTGCATCTTTAGCCTGTCTACCTCTAGGCACTGAGGCGAAGTCCTGACGCAATTCTATTGATACTTCAGGATGATACATCACCTCTGAATCAAAGATGGTTTTTGGTTGTCCGATAATAATCGGTTTGTCTTGAATTTTCAGAACTTGATGATAGAAGAATGATTGCCGTTGTGCAGCAATTTGCATGGAGTCAGTAGGAGTTATTAGGCAGAGATTTTTAGCTGCGTCTCGTCCAGCGTCAGCAGAAGTATCACCGAAATATGTATTTACTTCCGCATTGTAGGAAGTACCATTAATTAATCCTCTGCGAATCAATGCCCAGTTTCTCACGCCACTCATGTTAAATCTTCCCAGCTAAAAGTAGTTCCTGTTGCTTGCTGAATTTCTTGATTTCTTTGATTGGTTGCGTTAGTTATTGCCGTTTCTAAGTTAGTATTTAAAGTTGAGGTTTCACTATTGATCTGTTGCGACAATTGTGAGGCTGTTTGAGTAGATTGATTGTTAACTACAGTCAAAGCATCAGTAGCGGTACTGGCAGATAAATTAGCTAATACTCCTGCTTTAAGAGAGATGTGTTCTGGGGTGTACTTCCAGTTATTTTCTGATAGTATCCCATCATCTTGTAGGGCGTTGAAACCTTGCCCAACCATACTAATAGTTTGTTCGGAAGCATTGATTAAATTTGAGCCAATATCGCGCACTTCGTTCAACACATTTGCAAACGGGCCACCAGAAACACTAGTAATCGAACATTGTTGACCGTTAGTCTTGGCTATTTCTTGGAATTTCAGCGCTTCATTATCTTCAGTACCAGCTATCACCGATACATTTTTGTAACTATAAACTGGATTGTGATTTTCATCGCAGTGGTCGAAGACAATCACAGCAATAGTAGACATTTGCACTGGTTTATCCTGCTTATTTGCTTCATTATTCTTTTGATTATTTAATTCATTTCTCAATTCATTAATTTGCGATTGCAAAACTCCTTCAAAAGCAGAATTAACCGCAGTCGCACCAATTAAACCTGCTATTAGAGGATTATGTTCTATAGTTTCAAGTATTTTACTAGGAAGATTATTAACAGTATTTTGTAACTCAGTTTTGACAGATTGAAGCCCAGTTTCTAACTCATTTTTTAACACAGATGTGGGAGGTTCTACTGTCGGTGGCTTTACAGTATTAGAAACAGTTTCTATTTCTAATTTGGACGAATCTGCAAGATTGCGAATTTGAGTAGCCGCAGAATCGGTAATTTCTTTAATTTCAGCTTCGCTGGCATCAGTGATTGCTTTCAGGTCTTTTTGTAAAGCATCTTCTATTAGTTTTATTTCTGTTTCAGCGCTATTGACCGCATCTTTGACCTCTGACTTACCAGCGGCTACCGCATCTTTGACCTCAGATTTACCAGCAACTACTGCATCTTTGACCTCAGATTTGGCACTGCTGACTGCATCTTTTACCTCTGACTCACCAGCAACTACTGCATCTTCTACTTCTGATTTGGCACTGTTGACCGCATCTTTGACCTCTGACTTACCAGCAGTTACTACATCTTCTACTTCAGACTTTGCATTATTGACCGCATCTTTGACCTCAGATTTACCAGCGACTACCGCATCTTGCACCTCAGATTTAGCACTATTGGCTGCATCTTTGACCTCAGTCTTACCAACAGTTACTACATCTTGCACTTCAGACTTTGCATTATTGACCGCATCTTTGACCTCAGATTTACCAGCGACTACCGCATCTTTAACCTCAGATTTGCCAGCACTAATCACATCTTTAACTTCAGTTTTAACAGTGTTGCCTACTGCTTCTACTCCAGTTTTAGCAGTGCTACCTATTGCTTCTACTTCAGTTTTGGCAACACTACCTATACCCTCAACTTCAGTTTTAGCCACGCTTTTAACGCTGCCTATTTCTTCAACTGCAACACCTAAAAATTCCGTAAGTTCTTTAATTCCTGCTGCAATCGCTGTAGCAATCGCAGCAGGAAGTATAGAGCCGATTATTCCCTGAATTGCTGGCCCGGCAAGAGCTAAAAGTTCCGGCAATGCGAGCGCCACTAGTCCCGCCACTAAATCCGCAATTACCAAACCAATGATTTTGGCTTCTAAATATTCAATTCTGCTATCTTGCTCTGCGTCGTGAAGTTCGTTTTCTACAATTCTTTGATTGACTTGGTGTATTTGTGCTTGCAAATTATCAATTTGTGATTGCAATTGGTTGCAGCAATCGCATTGATGACCAGAGCAACCACTAATACCTGACAGTGAATTAATGAGTGATTGCCCAGCTTGCGACATTAACAAACCTCACTCTTAATTTTGTCAACTAATCCTTGAATACTGTTGTATTCGCCTTGCTCAATACACACATGCCCATCCGGGCAAAATGTTGTTGGGTCTACACATTTTTTTCCCTCAGCGCAAGCGCCGCCATTTGCACAAACTGCTTGACAATCTTCGAGTGAATTGTACAATCCTGGGGTGTTATAAGTGGTTTTAGGTATACATTGCCCGTTTAAACAATCGTATTTATCAGCGCGGCACGTTGCACAACTGCCACTGCTAGTGTAACCAGAGGTAGGAGTTTCATCGGCAACAGCATTAACAGTTGCGGTGCTTGGCTGATAGTAATATCCGTTGCCACCAACATTACTACCATCAACAAATAGCCATACTCCACCGTTGCCAGCACTACGAAATTCTGCAACTTCTCCACATGCAAAAAATTCGTAGGAATTGTTATCAAATCCTTTGCCGCTGAAACGCCAACATTTAGTAGTCATATTTTTTAATCAACCTTAAACAGTGTTCGGGTCAAATGTTGGTGCGGTATAAGGTCCATAGAACCGCTCTGAATACTGGAATTGAGTTTTAGCAATTCCATTTCGAGTTATTGGAGAAGATATTGTTAAATCACTTGTAGCCATTACTGAAGCATCTGTATTGGCAGTTATCCAAGCGTGAGCAGTCGCTACAATCGCTCCATACAGTTCTAATGCTGTTGGGTTAGCACTTGTTAAAGCTGGTAGAGAAGTTAGGGGAATTTCTAAAACTTTGGGAGTTCCCGAAAATGTTGAGTTTGCCCCAAATAAATCAGTAATTGCCGGCTGAGACATAAAACGAATTTTTATTGAAGTGAATAAATCCGTTTTATGCGGAAAGTAAAAATCAGTAAATGTTCTACTTTTATGTAGAAGTGGTATATCCTCTGATGGCGTGTAACCATTGCCAACAATAGGATTGAGCAAATATTTACTATTAGTGAATATCTACAAAATTCCGTTTTTACCTAATTAAGAGGTAAAAACGGAACATCTAAAGTTCAATTTCTTATATGGCTAAAAATAACAGAAAAGGAAAAGCAGCTGTCATTAGTGATAGTGACTTTGTAAAAATTCGCAAGCAAGTTAAAACTGATAAGTATAAATTACTTTTAGACCTTGGTTGGTACACAGGTGAGCGATGGGGGGCACTCATCAAGTTAAAAGTGAGCGATGTTTATGATGCTAAGGGCAAGCCTAAAGATGTGCTGGTTTTTCCGGCCATCATTCGCAAACATCGACCAGATGGCACAGCTGACACGGTAGAAATTGCAGTGCATGAAAATTTACGAGAATCGCTCTCTAGGTTTGTACCTGGGGACTCGCTGTGGTTATTTCCTTCGCGGTGCGGTGAAAAGCCCATTACTTGGCGAAATGCCTATGACATTCTCAAGCGGGCAGCTGAGAATGCCGGAATGGGGACTAGGGGAATTTCAACTCACACTACCCGCCGGAGTCTAGTCAACCGATTGCGAAAAAATGGTGTTGATAAAGCTGTGATTCGCAAAATCACCGGACACCGCGATAACAAAGGCTTAGACCCTTATTTAGAAGTTGACATCGACGAGGTTCGGGCGGCGATCGCAACCCTCTAAAAGAAAGACAATTCATACCAAGTGCGAATATGCTGATGGCACAAGAGAATCTGATCGGATTTGCGATCGCCTCTGAAAGCCTTCTGCGCGATCGCATTTTTCGTTTTCACCCACTTATCGCTACTCACTAGCAACAATAATTTTGCTTTTAAACACTTTTCGTGGATGAAGCAACGAAAAATCAATACTTTTAACCCTGTGCGCGTGGCCCCAGGAATGGCGATCGCCCAAAACCTGATTATTGAGAATGCCTGACACTAGAGGGGTGGGGAAGATGAGGGAGATGAGGGAGATGAGGG
>NZ_JAECZA010000206.1 GCF_016056275.1 Dendronalium phyllosphericum CENA369
CAATGGATGTGACTGAAAGTCCCATAGAACGACCTAAATATGGTCAGAAACTTTTTTTTAGTGGTAAACAAAAACGACATCCACTCAAGTCTCAATTTGTGATTGACCTGGAAACTTTACAAGTACTTTGTGTGTTCAATGATTCAGGTCGTAGACATGATTTCAAGCTATTTATTCACAGCAAGGTTCGTTTTCATCCTGAGACTGAAAGCTTAGAAGATAGTGGCTACCAAGGAATTGCTAAATTTCATGCCAATAGTCATATACCGAAAAAGAAACCGAAAGGAGGTAAATTGACTAAGGAACAGAAGCAGTTTAATCGCGATTTAGCAACGTTGACTCTTGGACAACGCGCAATGGTATGCAAGTAACAATTCGTCCCATTCGTCCAGAGGACGAACCTTTAATGATTAAGTTACATAAAACATTATCTGAAGAAAGCATTTTTTTCCGCTACTTTCACTTAATCAAACTTAGTCAACGCATTGCCCACGAACGACTTACACGCCTGTGTTTTATTGATTACCCCTCTTCTGTCACTTTCCGGAATAAGCAAGTAGTTCAGGAGCTAAATCATCCAGAAGCATAATAGGGTTTAAATTGATTCATTGCGGCAATTAAATGATTGAATCCCAGTAACAAATGTGAATTAGGGAAAATACTTAACCAAGGATAAATTAACCAAAATAGTAAAAGTGGTTGGATAATGAGACGCAGATTATTTAAAGCATTCTTCCATCCAGATTCATGGTTCCATTGCGGATGGTTAGAAAAATCAACATCACTCAGATCTTGTGCCTCAGTCTCAAGTTGACGAGATTGATTTAAGCCTAATAAGACGGAAGAATTTAAACTAATCATCGTGTAAACACAAAAAATAATCTCCCACCACCTCTCAATATGTTGAAAATTGGTGAAACGGTAATCTGTCCAGCCTAGCTCTTGTTTACACTGTCGAAATCCATATTCTACCCAGGTTCTTAATCCATATAAGTCACCTAAAATTTTCTTGAGATTACCTTGCAG
>NZ_JAECZA010000207.1 GCF_016056275.1 Dendronalium phyllosphericum CENA369
GTGGTTATGGAAATGATACTTTGTATGGTGGTACTGGAAACGATTTATTTGTCTTAGAAAACTTTAATAGTTCTGTGGCGGCGAAAAACCTAGACATCGTCACAGATTTTCAGAAGGGAGCAGACAAAATCGATCTGAGAACTCTTGGCATCAGTGACTTCAATACTATCTCACTTCTGACAGGTGAGGATACAGATAATAATGCGATAATTAGCACTCGCTATAACTTCTACAACGGCGATTATTATTATCGACTTCAAATCAATGGCATTCGTAAAAGTCAATTGCAAGCCAGTGATTTCATTTTCAATAGTGCAGTTATAAATGACACCATCAGCGGAACTGCGAACAATGATGATTTGTTTGGTGGTTTAGGTAACGATAGCCTGCTCGGTAATAGCGGTAATGACCGTTTATTTGGCGAACAAGGAGATGACAAGTTATCTGGTGGTTATGGAAATGATACTTTGTATGGTGGTACTGGAAACGATTTATTTGTCTTAGAAAACTTTAATAGTTCTGTGGCGGCGAAAAACCTAGACATCGTCACAGATTTTCAGAAGGGAGCAGACAAAATCGATCTGAGAACTCTTGGCATCAGTGACTTCAATACTATCTCACTTCTGACAGGTGAGGATACAGATAATAATGCGATAATTAGCACTCGCTATAACTTCTACAACGGCGATTATTATTATCGACTTCAAATCAATGGCATTCGTAAAAGTCAATTGCAAGCCAGTGATTTCATTTTCAATAGTGCAGTTGCAAATGACACCATCAGCGGAACTGCGAACAATGATGATTTGTTTGGTGGTTTAGGTAACGATAGCTTGCTTGGTAATAGCGGTAATGACCGTTTATTTGGCGAACAAGGAGATGACAAGTTATCTGGTGGTTATGGAAATGATACCTTGTATGGTGGTACTGGTAACGATTTATTTGTCTTAGAAAACTTTAATAGTTCTGTGGGGGCGAAAAACCTAGACATCGTCACAGATTTTCAAAAGGGAGCAGACAAAATCGATCTGAGAACTCTTGGCATCAGTGACTTTAATACGATCTCACTTCTGACAAGTGAGGATACAGATAATAATGCGATAATTAGCACTCGCTATAACTTCTATAA
>NZ_JAECZA010000026.1 GCF_016056275.1 Dendronalium phyllosphericum CENA369
TCATCCCCCACACCCCACACCCTGCACCTCTGCCCCTCTGCCTTGTACTTATAATTTCCAAACAAATGAAAAATTATCGATATCAAGTTGGTGGCACGCTAACTAGTGATGCTCCTAGCTATGTTGAACGTCAGGCAGATTTGGAACTTTACGAAGCCTTGAAGGAGGGAGAATTTTGCTATGTCCTTAGTTGCAGGCAAATGGGCAAATCTTCACTGTTAGTAAAAACTATGCATCGCTTGCAACAAGAAGGCTTTAGATGTGCCACTATTGATATGACTAATATCGGTAGTGAAAACATTTCTGTAGAACAGTGGTACAAAGGTGTCTTGGGTGACTTATGGTTAGGGTTTAAGTTGTTAGGAAAAGTTAATTTAAAAGCTTGGTGGCAGGAACAAAGCGATATTTCTTTACTGCAAAAACTCAGTCGGTTTATTTCAGAAATACTATTAGTTCACTATCCTAACGAAAGACTTTTCATTTTTATAGATGAAATTGATAGTATCAAAAACCTTGGTTTTTCTGTTGATGACTTTTTTAGTTTGATTCGATATTGCTACAATCAACGAGCTATAGATCCAGAATATAATCGAATTACATTTGCAATTTTTGGGGTTGCAACACCAAGAGATTTAATTCAATATCAAAATCAAACTACGCCGTTTAATATTGGAAAATCCATAGAAATAAATGGCTTTAATTTTCAGGAAGCCCAGCCACTTGCGCACGGATTGGAAATAAATGGCATCAATCCCCAAAGAGTTCTTAAAGAGGTATTAGCTTGGACAGAAGGGCAACCTTTTCTGACGCAAAAACTGTGCCGATTGATTGTAAGTTTAGCTGAAGATGATGTGAGTAAAAAGCTAAAAGTTCTCCCTGGTACAGAAACTTTTTGGATAGAAAATGTGGTGCGATCGCAGATAATAGATAAATGGGAATCACAAGACGAACCTGAGCATTTAAGGACAGTTCGCGATCGCATCTTGAGAAACGAACAATATGCTGGAAGATTGCTAGGAGTTTATCAGCAAATCCTCCAAGGCTTTGAAGTATCATACGATGATTCTCAAGAACAGGCAGAACTTTTGCTGTCTGGGCTAGTATGCAAAAAACAGGGTCTTCTCAAAGTTAAAAACTCGATTTATCAAGAAGTTTTTAACCTCGAATGGGTAGAAAATCAACTAGCTTACTTACGTCCTTACTCCCAAACTTTCAATGCATGGATAGCCTCAAAACAAGAGGATAAATCTCGTCTATTGCGCGGACAAGCTTTAATTGATGCTCAAACTTGGACGCACGGCAAAAGCTTAAGCAACTTAGATTATCGCTTTTTAGCTGCTAGTGAAGAATTAGATCGAAAAGAAGTACAACAGGCATTGGAGGCAGAACGAGCCAAAGAAGTTGAAGCACGACTACAAGAACAACAAAAAAGGCAGGCTCAACAGAGAAAAGCAACTAGAATAGTCACACTGCTACTCTTAGGTATGACTATTAAATTAATAATTTCTCTAGTGTGGGGAGTATCGCTTTTAAACAAGATTCGTGTCTTAGAAGCACAAGTAAATTGTACCCAAACAAAGCATCAAGACAAAATTAAGAACGGCGAACAGGTCAGTAGGGGGAGATGAGGGAGCAGGGGAAGCAGAAATCGGATATTCGTATTAGATGCAAGAATTGGGTGCAGTTCTTTTTGGATATCCAAATATTAAAAATTACGAATTACGAACTACGAATTACGAATTAGGATCGCTTTGCCATTGTGAAAAAGGATTTTTCACTAAATTGCTGTTGAAATACTTGGGATTTTCAGAAACTTCTTTATCAATCCAGTCTGGCAGTTCAATGGATTGTTTTTCATCGGTAAGTTCGACTTCTGCTAATATCAATCCTTTGTTGACACCATCGAACTCGTCTATTTCCCAAATTAAACCACCCCACTCTACTCTATATCTAATTTTTTCTATGAAAGGGCGATCGCACAATGTATTCAACATCTCTTGAGCATCTTCAATAGGTATAGGGTACTCAAACTCGGCTCTAGAATATTTAATACTTGG
Organism: Dendronalium phyllosphericum CENA369; assembly: GCF_016056275.1. Taxonomy (GTDB): domain Bacteria; phylum Cyanobacteriota; class Cyanobacteriia; order Cyanobacteriales; family Nostocaceae; genus Dendronalium; species Dendronalium phyllosphericum. The sequence continues at coordinate 2,058 of NZ_JAECZA010000026.1, forward strand.
CCCTTTAATCGTTAAGTAACCCTGCTCATCTACTATGCGGATACGTACAGTAGCTTCTTTTTGTGTATTAATGTATCCCTGACGATACACGCTACCTTTTGCAAGTTTTCTCCAGCCGTCTCCTTTGACTAAAAATTTACGCTCTATTTCTTTTGCCATTTGTGGTTGTTTTTAGTTCTTGAGTTTCCTAACGATCTCTCTATGTATTGACAAATAACCAGTTTTATGAGTTTTATAAAATGCACATACTCACTACAAGATTGTTAATGCTTTATAATTCTGCATTATTGTTTAACTTTTTATTATATTTAGCAATCTAACTTTAGATTTATCAGATTTTTCCCACTTTTCCTACTTTTCTTACTTTTTAATCATCTACTTTTCCTACTTTCTATTAAACTAATTAAGTAAATTTAAGTTTAAAGCTGTGTAAATGAAGTTTCGTTAAAACTAATTGACTTTTTAAAAATCGTCAAAAATATACAACGCAATATAAAAGTATATTTTTATACTTTTATATTGCGGAAGTTATTTCTTAGTTAAGAGAAGCTCATGGCACGTTTAAACAGATTCTTTCTTAGGAATAATGAAAGCAAGTTTTCTTTTAAGACTGTTCGCGCTTTGTTCAATCCTAGAGTTTTTACTAAACCTGAGTTTTGCTACTCCAGCTAAGTCTGAAATCAAAATTCAAAGCGTTACTTTACCTGAATGGGTAGTTTTTGATAAGGATTTTAACCCTCCAGGGCAAGGAGAACCAAAAGATAGTTCGGGTGCAGGTTCTCGCAGTAGATTTAAGTGTTCTTAATTATAAAAGCTGATTCCACTTTGAATTAATGAGAGTTAGATGCAATCTGTTCAATTAAAGTCAGATTTTCTTGGGTTTCTGCTTGCTTGAGATATTCAAGAGCTATTTGTGCGGCTGCCGGTTGTTTTTTGCTAATAGCAATTAATATCTCTACTGTTTGACAAAGTTGAATTTTTTCGGAATATTTATGAGTAATAATTGGTAGAGTCATCGCCGCAACTACAAGTCCGATCGCGGAAGGGACAATAGGAATCCACCAACCTTGTAAAAAGGCCAAGTAGGCAATTCCGAGCAATCCCCCCCCAGCACTTGCGATCGCTGTGATAATTGCTTTAGGCGACTTGAACTGCCAACTTAAAGCGGCTCCCACTCCAGACCAGAGAAAAATCCACAACCATTCAACTACTTCAGGCCAAACCTGTAGTGTTGGTCGTCCTTCTAGAGCTGCACTTAAAATCTGGCTGGTAATATTTGCATGGATTGTCACACCAGCCATTTGTTTGGGAGGGCCAAAAATTTGGCTGCTGTAGGGTGTTTGAAACATATCGTTAACGCTTTCAGCAATTGAACCAATGAAAACAATGCGATCGCGTAACTTTTCTGGGGGTATTCGATTGGCTAACAAATTTGCGATTGAGAAGGTCTGAAATTGCTGTTGAGTACCATGATAGTTGAGCAAAATTTGATAGCCGCCTGTATCTGCTTGGACATAGCCGCCATCATTAGGTTGAAAGGGAACAAATACTGCTTTGCTCAACAGGATGCGATCGGGATTGTTGGGCAAAGATTTGGGGTTAATCTTAGCAGCTTCTAGATAGCGTAGCGCCAGTCGCAAGCCGAGATTGAGAGTTAATTCACCGTTTGGCTGTCGCACTGAAAGCAAGGCACGGCGTAGTTTTCCATCTCCATCTAAAACCTGATCGGCAAGACCCACTTGATCTTGTTGGGCTAAAACTGGCGGCGGGGCAATTTGACTTCCTGCTACCTTTTCAATACCAATCAAATTAGGAGTAGTTTTAAACTGTTTGACTAATTCTTGATAACCAGGTTCTACAGGCACATCCCGATATAAATCTAGCCCAATTGCTCTGGGTTTATAACTTTTTAAAACCTGAATAGTTCGAGCTAAAATCCGATCTGAGAGTGGATACTGACCAATTTTTTGAATGTCTGGCTCGTCAATCGTGATAATTGTAATGCGAGGGTCAATTTTTGCTGGCGGACGAGCCTGAAAAAAGCCATCTAACATCGTCCACTCCATACTCTGTAGTAGTCCAGTAAAACGCAATAGAATAGCTAAACTGGTAACTCCTGTGGCAATGCTTCCAATCCAATGTTTGCCCAAACGCAGTTTTTGAGCGTTACGTTTAGCACTTTTACGTGCGTCTGCCAAGATTTTATTTGCTTGTTTGGCAGCTAAAATAGCAAATTCTGCTTTTTCGCGTTCGATTTGTCTTGCCTGTTTTTCTATGGCTAAATCGCGTTCAATTTTGCGTTTTGCAAGCTCCTGACTAGCAGCTAAAAATCGATAATCTGAGTCACTGAGTCTTTGATTTTTTGACCAAGTTAGTGCTGCCTGTAACGCTGTTCCCGTTAAAAGTTGTGATTCGTCTTGTTCTTGAGAAATTATCCAAGCACTGAAATATTGCGCGTAAGGACGCAGTTTTCCCATTTGCTTGACAACCCATTCTGAGCTAAATACTGCTTGATAAATCCGATTTTTGACTTTTAAATATCCTTGCTGTTTGATTACTAAACCTGACAGCAGCAGTTCCATTTGTTCTTGAGAATCATCAGTTGGGACATCTTCCAAAGCGAGAATCTGCTGATATATTCCCAGTATGCGCCCTGCAATTTGCCCGTTACTCAAGAGGCGATCGCGAATTGTCCGCAAATGCTCCGGCTCATCTTGAGATTCCCATTTTTGGATAATGCGAGAATTCACAAGACTTTCTATCCAAAATGCCTCTGTGCCAGGGGGAATTGTTAGTTTTCCACTGACTGTATCTTGACTAGAATTTACTATCAACTGACAAAGTTTTTGCGTCAGAAACGGCTGTCCTCCCGTCCATGCTAAAATTTCTTTGAGGATTGCCTGAGTATTATTTTCTTGAAATGTTAATCCTTTAGCCAATGGCTGAACTTCTTTTAAGCTAAAACCATGTAATTCTATTGCTTTCCCAATATTAAATGGAGTGCGATTAGGATCTCTAATTAACTCTGATGGTGTTGTCACACCCAAAATCACAAACGTAATGCGGTTATATTCTGGATCGATTGCTCTGTGGTTATAGCAAAACCGCAGTACGGCAAAAAAGTCATCAACAGCAAAATCTAAACTTTTAATACTATCAACTTCATCAATGAAGATAAAAATTCTTTTACTAGGAAGTTGAACCAGTAACACTTCCGAAATAAACCTAATTAATCTCTGGGGTAAAGGAATATCATCTTGCTCTTGCCACCAAGCTTTCAGATTTAACTTACCCAACAATTTTAGACCTAACCATAACTCCCCCACTACGCCCTTGTACCATTGTTGTGGCGTAATATTTTCACAGCCAATATTAGTCATATCGACAGTAGTACATATAAACCCTTCTTGTTGGAGACGATGCCGAGTTCTGACTAGCAGCGAAGACTTACCCATTTGCCGGGAGTTGAGGACATAACAAAATTCACCAGCTTTGAGCGCTTCATATAGTTGCGCGTCAGCCTGTCGCTCTACATAGCTAGGAGCATCAATGGTTAGACTACCGCCAACTTGATATCTATATTGGATCATCTCGGAACCTAAGAATAAATTTAAATAGCTGTACTTAGTAATAATGGATAAAAATACTTATTTACATAAGAATAGAATAATTATAATACCGCACATTGCAGAGATTTTCACAAAACAAGTGTGTTTATTAGTACATTTTCGCTTAAGTAAATTAATTTTTGTTATTTGGAAAGCAAAAGTGAGGAAACCATGACCGACTTCTAAGCTAATGGGCATTCAAGCTGAATCACAGGCTTGAAAAGGTGAAACCTTTGCCTAGAAAGGGTACAGGGGAAAGGCCAAGCCTGGGAAAAAGAAAATAAATAACTAACTCCTGACCAAGCCCCGTTGGGGCGGGGTGCAGGGTATGGGGTGTGGGGTGTAGGGGAAGAGATAGCCTCAACCACCCTTGGCATACAATACTAAGCTTTTAAGGCAATTGCATGGGTTGGGGCTTGAACCCTTACCAATGCCGTCTTCACTACACCCAACACCCTACCCCCTGTTTTTGACTCAGCAATCAGCACTTTTCAGTTATGTAAACATAATTACTTACATTAGTTATTGTGAATGCAGCGTACTCCGAAAGAGTACGCATCTGCTGTCTAGCTTAAAAAGTTTCATTACCCGTAGGCTCTTGGTAGGCTCGATCTGGCTTACTATGGCGATAGCCAGCGACAATTGGATAAACTAAACTGCGTATCCGATTGAGCGCGCCAACTGGACGATGAACGGCTAGACCGTTCCAGGGGAAAAATTGCAGATTTTCAGCAAAATTGAATTGTTTTTCCGAATCAATAAACTGATGTTTAACAGTGAGACGACCGACTGTAAAAAAAGGTGATTCGCTTTCTTGCCAGACAATTGTGGCATCATCTATAGACATATTTGGATTGGTTTGAAATTGAATACCAAAATCCCAAGAGTACTGTGCATCAGGTTTGGCCAGAGATTGAATTAATTCTTGTCGATAGTAATTGTCTGGTTGATTGCTATCTAGACCAAGGGTTTTAGCGCGATCGCTAAAGGGAAATTTCGGAATTTCTGGTCTAGACTGGAAAGGAATTGTATTGTGTGGCGCTTGCGGCGAAACCGGAGTAAAGGCATATTTAACCACCGCCGGATATTCAACTGGAACCACACCAGTTTGCGAGGCCTCAAAATCGGGGTTGAGACCGAAAGCAGAGGCGGAACCACTCCAATATCGTTCGGTCAGCAAACTTTTGGGAGTGGGTGCCGTAATTTTATTTAACGCCAAAAACTGCAAAGGATGTAGGAGTAACCACTTGAGCGCTGCTTTTTCTGATTCCACGACAGCACTAAAAAAGCCGTAGTAGTCGCGGATGGTTTTGATAAAAAATATCTCTGCGTTTTGGGTAATAATATCTTGAGTTTTCGACTCATGGCTTTGGGCTAGCCGTTCCCCTTCCACGCCGATTACTTTCACTGCCATTGAGCGCGTGTCTGAGACATAATCATTTTCTACTTTGGTACGTCCATTGGCAAATCGCAGCCAAACAGGATATTGTTTGGGTTTTGCAAGCAAGCCTTGCTTAATGGAAATGGCATTGAGTTGTGCAGCAGTCAAGGAAGCGCGTTTGCTTAATTCGCTTTTAATTGCCTGCTCATCAATGTCGAAGATATCGAGTGTTGCTTTCACACTACCGTGAGTTTTGGCATGGGTATCTCGCAGTGCCTGTTCTGTATTTTTAAAGAGATTATCCATACGCTCCTTGGCAAGTGTAACCAAGCGATCGTAGTATTGACGTTCATCCTGTTCGGGATATTCTGTAAATAATTTTTTGCTCATAGCGACTTGGGGTAATTTATAATTCGTAATTCGTAATTAAAATATTTAATTACGAATTACTTTTTAGTTGGTTATTGATTTATGAAACTGGTTGCCAATTCTGGTTATAGAATGAAACTCGATAATTTTTGCTTTGAGGAATGTTGCGATGCAGCAAATCTGAGAGAGTCTTGGTATTATGAATTTCTTCCCAACCCACGGGTGAAAATGTTTCGGGATTGAAAATATGTTCGGCTAACAGAGGATTAGTGAGAGCTTGAGAAAAGGCATCAATTCCTATTAGCCGTCCTACTAATGGGGGTAAAGCAGAATTTGGTCGCAAATCTTCTGCATAAAGTCCAACATAAAACTCAATATTATCTACATGGTTATACAATCGCTTGAGTTCTGCTTGAACTCTCTCATTACTACTAATTTGGTTAAAATCAGTTACCCGTGGATACTTACACATCTCACGATAGTCGTTATAGCTTCTGACTTTGGCTGCGCGACCTAAACGAATACTAGCTAACTCTGTTGGTATCAAAAAATTAGACGTATTAAATAAACTTAATTCTGCTGCGGGTTGCGAACAAGTCTCCTCAAATAATGCTCCCAAACCCTTATTAATAATCATGTCACTGTTCCACATAGTATCTTGTACGGGAACTTGCCGACCATCATAATTTATAGTATCGGGCAACATACTATGCCAACGATAAACTAAAGTAAACTCTACCGACATCCAGTTTTGGCGATACCATTTTTCATTGGTAAATGCGAGGGGATCGGTAAAGAATTTGAAGTTATAAGGAGTAATGTGGTTAATATATTCTTCTAGTACAATTTTTAGTAGCTCGACCATGACAATATTTCTGGCTGTGTGGTAAAGCCTTTCATCATCCCAAGTCGGATAATTCTTAGCCAAGAGGTCGCATACGCGATTATGTTCTCTTAAGGTAAGAATATTCAACATCACATAGCCAATTTGCACATTTGCTCGTTCTATTTCTAACCCCATCGCAAATAATTTTTGTCTCTTTTCTGGCGGAAAAGTATCTGCTTTGGGAAGAAACTCATCAGTGTAAACATGAAGCATTCCTTCAAATTCTTTCTTGGGTTGTCCGTTTTCGTCATAGTAAAACGGTGGATATTCTTCCCCATTCAGAATTTGACTTTTGAGCTTGCCTCCTTGATATGCTCTCAGCAGATGAGTAATTTTTTGATTTAAACCATAGACACTAGATAAATCGATTTGATGGTTAGAATTATTTTTGCGTGGTTCGTGGCGGTCTGTTCGCAAAAAACTATCAGTAAACCATTGAACAAAGTAGGGAAAAAGTAAAGTAGATTTAGGTGAATATTTAGTTTCTCCTGGTTTCTGATACAGAATTGCTAAATTTTCAACAGGAGGCAGGTTGTTTTCAAACTTTTCCGCTGGGGTTAAGTTAATTCCTATATAGTTAGTATTAGTTAAGGGTTTCCAATCAAGAGGTGGTAAATGGAGTCCAGAATAGCTGCGATCGCTTAACGATTCCCAAGAAGTATAGGGAGACATTGTACTAAACGGATAAGGCCGAGTAGGAACTTTATAAACAGCATTGTTTATCAGAGTTTTGTTAACTATTTTGGCTAGACCTGGATTACTTTGAATAAAATTCCAAACTGGTTTAAATTTAGTTAAAGCGAAAGTTTCAAGCTTATTTCTCAATCCATCTTTTGATGTATCTCTTTTTGAAGCCATAACTGTTTTTACCTTTTTTGCTTCAAGTTCTGTATTCTATCTAGCTAATTTTTTGAAGAAAAATAAATTTTCCTAAAAAATCGCTCGGATTAAGAACAAGATTTTACCTCCCTTTTCTAGGAGGATATCTCTTGAGTCAAAAAAGTTAACCCTCATATCATGTCGGGCTAATTACTTATCAAAAAAATTCTCCGCGTCCCCGCGTCTCCCGAAGTTCAGATCGCCGGAAGTCGGCGCTCCGACTTCTCTCAGTGTCAGTCTTAATGATAAGTCTTTCACCGAACACGATATTAGTCATCAATCAACTATTAGACATCTGGTGAAATGATGTAAGGGCGTTCTCAAGAGCGTTCTCGTAGAGTACGACCGTACCCTGCGGGTTCCGCTTTAGCGGTACGCCCCTACTAAGGATTTCGGGCAACGTAGAATTAATTATCACCAGATGTCTATTTTCTTATTGGCAGCATCGTTTAATTTTGCTTGGAGGTCTGCCCACTTGATGCCTGCTAGGCTAGGCAGAACAACATGAGCTGCTCCGACTCGCTCAACCGGGCCGAGTCCTACCGCCCACATCTTGGCTGCTAAAGCTGCTTCAATACCTGCGGCTGCATCTTCGACTACAACAGATTGTGCTGGTTTGATTCCTAGCTGGTTGGCTGCGTAAAGAAATAGATCGGGTGCTGGTTTGGGTTTATCTACGCTATAACCATCTGAGATCGCATCTACTTTATCAGCAATGCCCAATCGGTCTACAACTTGGCGAGCGTTTTTACTCGCCGATCCGATGGCTGTTTTGATCCCAGCTTGGCGTAATTCATCCAAAAGTGCGATCGCTCCAGGTAACAAATCATTTTGGGTAATATTTTTGAGAAGTTCTATATAATAGCGGTTTTTACGAGCCATCATTTCCTGGATTTGTGCTTCTGAATACTTCCTGTTCCCCAGAATCAGCATCAGCGAAGCGCGACGAGATACTCCCCGCAATGCTTCGTTAGCTACCCGATTAAAAGGTATACCTTCTTCATCTGCTAACTTCTGCCAACCGAGATAGTGATATTCTGCTGTATCTGTCAAAACACCATCCAAATCGAATATAACTCCCCGAATATCGGGGTTGTGGCTCGTTTCGCTTGGGGATTGAGCATTAATTGTGCTTGTTTCCTTGTCTTTATTGTCCTTTTGTTCTCCCATCCTCGTGTCCTCTTTCTCCTTGTTTCCCTTGTCTTCAGTCGCTAGCGTCTGATGCAAATCGAACTCGTGCCATTGATTGCGCCAGTGCAACTTAAACTTCAAGCGCGTCCAGTTGGCGGGTAGGTGGGGGTTGGCAACAGGGCTATGTTCTGTTAATTGGATACCCCCGAACCCAAAAACTACAGCCAGCCACACGCCACCAGCACTAGCCCCATGAATTCCGTCTTTGGTGTTATCTCGGCTATCTTCTAGATCCACCATTGCGGCTTGCATAAACCGTTGGTAGGCTTCGTTTAAGTTGCCTAAATCTGCGGCTAAAATCGCATGAATTGCCGGGCCCAGGGAGGAACCATAGGTAATGTCAGTGCGAGGTGCATAGTAGTCCCAATTTGCTTGTAATGTTTTCTGGTTGTAGGGAAACTCTGCTGATGCCCGCATTAAATAAAGTAGCATTAATACATCTGGCTGTTTGAGTACCTGCCGCTTATTGGCTCCTTCGATGCTCAGGATAGCTTGCATCGATTTTTGGCGTGGTTCATAATTGTTCAAGTTGATATCTTCTAATTGGAAAAATTCCTCAAATTGCTCGATTAATCCTGTGGAGGGGTCGTAAGGAATCCACATTTTAGCGATGATATCTTGCCAGCGCGATCGCACTTGGGGAGTGAGTTGCAGTTTTTGTTCTAGTTCTTGAACTCGTTCTGGCAGGGTTTGACGCAACCAATCATAGACTATCAGTGCTTTTTCTAAGTGCCATTGCACTATCCGGTTGGTGAAGGTATTGTTGTGTACGAATTCATGGTATTCATCTGCTCCTATTATCCCGCGAATTTCATAGCGATCGCTTGGAGAATTGTACTCAATTCGGCTACTCCAGAAAATGGCGGTGTCAAAAATTATCTCTGCGCCACAGTCTTGCATCCACTCGTCGTCGCCAGTCGCTTGCCAGTAATACCAAATAGCGTAGGCGATATCTGCACTAATGTGAATTTCGCGATCGCGACACCAAATCCGCACATCTTCACCATAAAAATCATTTGGAAGCGACCAACGTGGCGTTACCTCATCGCCTGTAACAGCACTTTCCCAAGCATACATTGCTCCTTGATATCCGGAATGAGCTGCTTTACGTCTAGCTCCATTTAAGGTGTGGTAGCGATAACTGAGTAAGTTACGGGCTACTTTGGGTTGGGTAAAAATAAAAAAGGGCAGAAGAAAAATTTCTGTATCCCAAAAAATATGACCGCGATAACCAAAGCCTGAAAGGGTTTTTGCGGGAATACTCACTTTGTCATCATGCCACGGGGCAGCTATCAACAGCTGGAAAAGGTTGTAGCGCACAGCAAAAGCAGCTGTAGTATCCCCCTCAATTAAAATATCACTTTGCTGCCAAACTCGCTCCCATGCCTGTTTGTGGCCGTTGAGCAATACTGTGTAGTCTTGCAGGTGCGCGAGTTTTTCTAAAGCTGCCGTGACTGGTGTATCAATCTCGCGTGAGGTATAAACGGTGACGAATTTCTCGACTATCACTGTCTGTTGCGCTGTTGCTAGGAAAGTTGAGCTTAAGGTAGGATAGCCGGGTGCATTATTGACTTGCACAGACGCTTCAGTTCCCCATATTGTCATTTTAGCCCCGATCGCGAGGTCGATTAAGGAATTGCGCGTGCGGCTGTGCAACCAGATGCCATGCTCGGTTTTGCCTTGGTCGATATTTTCCCAGTGATTGAAACCTTGATTTTCGGGATAGCCGTTAATACTAGCCTCAATTTCAATCAAGCCATCAAAATCTAGAGGCGTTAATTGCCAGCGTTGCCCTAATATATGCTCGTCGGCTAGACTGGCAAAGCGTTCAAATTGCATATCTATAGTGTGTCCGCTTGGACTGCGCCAACGTATAGAACGACTGAGAATACCATAACGCAAATCAAGCTGTCGTTCGTAGCGCAATATCTCACCTCGGTCGAGACGAAAGCGATCGCCATTCACAATTACTACCAATGGTAACCAGTCAGGGCAATTGACTAGTTCTGTGTATACTACCGGAACATCATTGTAAACACCGTGGATAAAAGTAGCTGGCAATGCACGTACATAGCCTTCCTCAAAACTGCCTCGCGTTCCCAAATAACCGTTGCCGATTGTGAAGACAGTTTCTCTGGAGTGCAACTTGTCAGGTTCAAACTGGGTTTCAGTTAATATCCAGTCTGTATAAATAAAAGAGCGAGCCAGACTTTTTGTATCCATATTTAATATATTTTCTAAATTTTTAATTTGAGCAAGGCAAGTTGTGCTGTTCTAAAATTTTGTCTGCTATGGGTTTATAGATCAGATGAAATAAGGTTTCCATATACCGATCTCTGGCTTCATTTTTTTCTGGAGCAACAAAGTTCCAAAAACTAAATATTTTGGCAAGCAATAATAGTTGACTTGTATGTATTTCCCAAGTATATCGGTTCCGAATTCGCTGAATCATCCACTCGGAAGTTTCATGCCAGTATTCCGGCTGAGTATCGCATTGGTTAAGAAAGTCTAAAATTTTCTCAGTTGTTCTTGCTAAATCTGTGGGATTAATATGAAATCTGCGATCTCGATCGTCGAGAATTTCTAAAGCACCGCCAAATTCAGTAGCAAAAGTTGGTAAACCAGAAATCATTGCTTCTAGAATACTGCGCCCGAAGGATTCAAATAAGGCAAATCGCAGATAAATTCCTTGGCGATCGCTAACTAGTCGATAAGCTTCTGCGATTTCAATGCTAGGAAGACGCATCCCTATCCAACGAATACGACCAAAGAGGTCATATTGATGAATAATATCATGAAGTTTTTGGATCTCTTCTGCTTCTTCTGGTTTTGTTGCTTCATGTGGATATAGTTTACTCGTTAAGAGAATCAGATTACAATGCTCTTGCAACGCCTGACTTTTAGCAAATAATTCCGCTAAACCAGTATAATTTTTGATTGAGTTAATAGGAGCAACAGCAAGAATGGGACGCTTGTCAATATCGTCTAAATCACCGAGTATCTGAGATGCTTCGCGGTTAAATAAGAGGTCGCTGACTTGTTTAGTGAGGTGAGGATCTCGGTCTTGTGTTTGACTGTAGGGAAAGAAGATATTCTCGCTAACTCCCGGAGGAACCATATTGAACTTCGGACTAAACAAGTTAATTCCATCGACCACATGATATAAATTAGGCATAGTAAAACACTTATAAGACTCGTACTGACCTATAGTGTCTGGTGTCCCGACAATTTCTTGACAGGATGAAGTAATGATGAAATCCGCAGCATTCATGCTAATCAGATCGGCGGTGAATTGTGCTGAGAAGTGATGTTGGTCTTCTAAATCTTGCCAATATAAGTTACTAAATAAATACTTAGGTTTTTCTAGAGAGTGGGCAATGTTACATTGGGTAACTTTCAGGCTACGGGATAAAAGTGATGCGACTAAATTACCGTCACTGTAGTTACCAATTATTAAATTAGGTTTTCCTTGGAATTGCGCTAGCAGTTCTTTTTCTGCGTCTTGAGCAAATGTTTCTAAATAAGGCCAAATTTCAGATTTAGAAATCCAGTTATTGGTGACTTCCGGATTGAATTTAGCAAAAGGAACGCGCAATATCCAAGCATTTTTAGTACTTTGAACTTTTTCCAGGCGCAGATTGCAATCTGTGCCTTCGCAGTTAGGAATAAGTCTGGTGAGAATAATTACATGGGGTTGAATGCCTAGCAAATCAAGACCGGCGAGTTTAATTTCTGCTTGGAGTTTGTTTTCTAAACTGCGCGCTTGTTCGAGGACATAGATAACTTGACCGAGTGTTTCATCTCTTCCCAAAACATCTTGTTGACCAACCCAACCGTGGATAGAAATGAGAACAACCCGAAAAACAGCGGGAACGCGGGCTACAAATGCTTCCAAAATGGCAGGTTGGGGATTGTCGATTAACCGCTCAAGAAGTTCTAAGGTTTCGCACACTCGCGCCGCAGTATTGCCCCATCCCGGCTCAAAGCCAAATTCTTGGAGGTGAAAGCGAAATTCTGCGTAGGGTTCGTTAGAAGGGCGCTGAATCAGGAATTTCAGGGCTGGCTTAATTTGTTTGGCCAGATCGATACCCGAAGTTATGCGATCGCTAATTAATAGGGGAATGCCATCGTATTTCAGGTGATGTAATGCTTGAAATACTGCTTCTACCCAGTATTCTGGGTCAGTCAACAAGCGATCGGACAAATAATGGTTGAGAAAAGCTAAACCTTGACCAATGTTTCTAGAATCGGAAATCGTAGGCGAATCTTCGTAAAAGGGATGGAGGTCGATTTCTAGAATGTGAGGTTGATAGCGGTTAACTAAGCGATCGCTCATATCTAAAAACGCCTGGGGTGTCATTAACTCGAACTGAGAAAAGTCAGATACCAGTCGCCACACTTCCTGGCTAGCAATCTTCTGTCTAATAACAAACCAAGTACTTTCCTCTTCTTGAATCATTTCATGAGTATAGTGAATCAGTTTGCCAATAGAGGAAGAGTGGTAAAAGTAGGCAGGTTTTTGGGATTGCTGACAGTAGTCTGCAAAAACGTGGAGAATCTCGTTTCTCAGGAAGTAATGCTTCCCTGAAACACTTCTTAATGTAGAGAGCAACTGACGTAGAGCAGTTTTTTCATCACTGTCTAAGATGGCTTGAAGCAGTTCATACATGAGGAATTCCAAAACTATAGCTAGGTCACGACCTCATTGTTCTCTCCTCAATAACTTTGGTTTTATTTAGCGGGTGTTCAGAGGTACATTTCCCTTTTGACTTTTGTATAGTAGATAGACCGGAAAGCTTTCTGCTTCTAGCTTTGGTATGAAACACAAATAAAATTGTCTGTCTAATGACTGTTATTATGAATTAAATGCTTAAAGTAAGGTTAAATCTTACCTTTAACAAGGAAATAAAAGCAAATTTTTGAACTACAAACTATTATCTCCCTTTTCTTCTGTTCCCCATTCAATCGCGTAACACTAGCTGTTTATTCAAAAAAGTGCCAATTTGGCTCAAGTACTTGTTAATTAAGAGTAGTCTATATATATTAGGCAGGTGTCTCACGCATAACACTGACTTCAGCGGTTCAATTACTTGGAAATTAGATATTGAGATAATTGCTAATAAGTAAGGTAAGAGTTATGATTGATAAATTTTATGAATGTAAAATTCAACAATTACTCAGAACAACTTGTTGTAATTATCTATCGCGAATTATCTTCAATAGTCGTTAATAAACTAGTGTTTATTGTATCTATTCAAGCAAATTCATTATTTACCTAGCATTAGCAGTAAACAAAAATATAATTACACTGCGTTCCCTACAAAATTCAGAGACAATAAACGCCTAAAACTTGAATTAGATTAAGAGTTAGAAGGAGCGATCGCTCTAGAACGAGATGGATTTAATATTAACTTAAATCATCTGCGATCGCTGCATTGTAGATATCTTCATCAAGCTTAATCAATTTATAAATTCCCAGTTAGACCAGTTATCTCAGGGTTACTCATGAACTACCATATTTCTTCTCAAAGAAATTTTCACAGTATCATTACTCCTGAACAATTCAATCAAATTATAGCAGCTATTACTGAAGGTAGATATTCCTGGGCTTGCGTGCTGATTTTGCGTTTTGTTGGTTATAATCCACTCCACTTTATTCCTCAACGAACTTACAGCCGTTTAATCAAAGAAAATAGCCAAGTTTCATCTACACCCTTATCTACAACTGCAAATACACCAGCAAATATTAATCCTTCCGTTACTAAATCTAGTAATCCAGGCTCATCTCAGGTTGTGAGTAAACTTAATGATTTAAATAATTTAGCAACATCTGATGAAAAGCAAGCGAGTTTTCAAAGTGCTAGTGTCCCATTTTGCTTAGAGACAAAAATTACAACGCTTTATTCATCAAAATCTAGTAGATTGCACAACTAATAAGTAGAATGGTGTAAGGCAGAAGGCTTCACCTGGGAAAGGAAAAATTTTTCCTTTCCCCTTTAACCAATACCTTTTAAGATGCATGAACCGCTTTTACATCTACGCAAATAAATTCAGTAATCAAAGCGTATTTTTAGAGAATATTTATATTAATAATCTAAACTCTTTGAAAAATTATAATTAAAGTTTAAGCTAAATTAATCCTATTTTGATAGTTTTTTGCAATACTTGTTCAAAACTAATACCTTGTTTTGTACCAATGTACAATAACACTATAGCAGCCGAACGTAAGGAATTATCACAATGTATTAGGATAGGTTTAGGTAGTTGAGCAATTGTTTGAAATATTTGGATTGCTACTTGATAGTTAATTTCTTCAGATTTGGTAGGGAGATTGACATAATACAATCCTAATAGTTCTATTTTTTCCTGCTCGTTCTCTAGCAGACCTTTTTCATTTGCTAAACGCAGGTTAAGCACAGATTTATAACCATCTTCAGCAATCTTTTGGAATTGCTCTAGTGTAATTTGTCCGGCGATCGCTAACTCATTGTTAATCTTCCTGATAGTATGCATTCTACTTACTTTGAACTAATCAATGGTGATTTAAAAAACTTTCTCTTTGGAGATAACTTAGTTAGATACGGCAAAATATTTTGTCCATAACTAATTCAATAATATTTTTTTAGGAGCAGCCTAACTGGCAGCACTGCTACCCGCGACAAATGAAATCAACACAGTTGAGTAGCGACTGCGAACAGCGAACAACTTTCAGCTCAAAAATAAATTTTTGAGAGTGATTTTAACTTTGCTAGTGTTATTTATACATCAATTAAAATAAAAGAATTTGAGGAACTTGTGAGGAAATGGTCAAAATCATAAATTTAGAATTGTAAATTATTATCAAGCAATGCCACTAAATGGGCTAGTTAAATTTTCATTAAACAGGCTTGAAAGCTAGCCCAGTGCAGGCAATAACTTACAACACAGTTATAAAAATATTTTTTCTCTACTCTCTACTTACCATTGAGATATCTGCATTCAGTATAGTAAGTGCGTGATTTTGCTAAAACTGCCAATTGAGTTGCAGTCCTAATATATCCACTTCGCTTTCAAATTCACCTTTTAATGATATTAGGATCGGATTTCGACTGTATTGCAACTAAGTGAGAAGTCCCTTTACAGCGCTTCTGGTGGGGCGATATCAGTCCCAATGCTGACACCAGTATGACTTGATTTAAGACCTGGTTTAGCAGTCGGCTCACTCTTCTGGGATGATTTAGAGAGGGATGAAGAGGGGGAAATAGTATCTGGATTTATTGCCTTATCTGCATTGGCTTGCTGAGAAATCAATGATAATCCTCCGACTGCACCAGCTACTAGAGCTGTATAGCCTACATACAAATGTATGGGACGTATGTCCACTGCTAATCTTTTAGAAATACTTTGAGACTCAGACCAAGATGGCAACACAGATTTCACAGTGTCAGGTGCAGGTAAAGAAGTAGCTAAAATTGTGCCATTCAATCCTAAAGCATTCCCCATAAGGCGGATAAAGCCACGTAAAATCACATCTTCTTGCAATAACTCAAAGTTACAATTTTCTACTGCCTCCATTTGATGAATTGAGATGTGAGTGTAAATGCTAAGTTGACTTAAAGAAAGATTTTGAGACTCACGAGCTTGTTTGAGTTGCTGACCTATTTGCCGCAGTTGTTCTATGCGCTGTTCGGCAGCTATTTGCTTGGCTATTTCAGTTTTAGAAGGTTTTTTATTTGGCTTTAGCCACTCAATTGCTGTCGTTACTGGAACTATATTCTTTGAGTTTTTGACTGGATTTTTAGTTGTGTTTGTCGCCACTTGAGACGGCAATGCAATATTTTCGTTGCTGGGATTCGCACTATTTTTGTGGGAATGTAATTTAACACTGGCTATGCAACTTGATAAGTCACTGATGTTTTCTTGTTCGATATTGGATGTAACACCTACAACATTTGTGTCTTGAGGAATATCTGCAACTTTCTGATGTTGGGCAAATTGCTGGAATGCTAAACCAATAGCTTCTCTGCCTACAGCTTTAAACAAAATTTTAGCCTGTTCGCCTGAAGTACCTAACAACTTTTGTAACCTAGCGACAGCACGACGATAAACTTGACTGCGATGCAGTTCGGTTTCAATTTGGCCTAGCAGCGATCGCAATTCATCTTGAGAAATTTCAATCGCGTGATTTTCAGCAACTTTTAATAAATATGTAGATGTTATAGTCATGATTGCAGTATCCCCTAACACTTACCCAACAGGAGTAGTTTTATCTGTATAAATTATTCCTGTATTTTGGAAGAGGTCAGGATATTTCTGTATCATTTTTTGACTAAATGATATTAGACAACCTGCGAATATGTACTTGTTGGATAAAAGCTTTTACCCATTGCAGATATTCCATATTAGCAACCACAGCTACATTGTTATGTTCTGCACCTGGAACTAAAATTAGTGTTTTAGGTTCAGGTGCAACAGCATACAATTTTTGGCTCATGAAAGATGGCACGGTAGAATCGACAGTACCGTGAATGAATAAAACTGGTATTTTCAATTGTGATAATTTTTTAATGGATGCAAATCGCTGTGTCAAAATCAAATCGACGGGAAATACTCGAAATAAGTTCCGATAAGCTATTAACTCTTGGATGCAAGTAAAAGAACTTTCCACAATCAATCCCGCAGCTTCAGGGACTTTGACTGCTAAATCTATAGCTATTGCGCCTCCGAGAGAATGTCCATAAAGAAAAATTTGGCTGGGTGAAATCTGTCGCTGTTGTACTAAATAATTCCAAGCTGTCGCTGCATCTTGATAAACGCGCTTTTCATTAGGAAATACGCCCTCACTGCGACCATAACCCCGATAATCAATCAGCAAGACCGAAAATCCTAGTTGATAAAACCGATTGGCATGAGATATATTTGCGCCAATATTAATCCCATTCCCGTGCAGATACAACAATACCCTGGTATTAGGTTGGTTAGACTTTATCCACCAACCATGAATATGTTCTACTTTACCCGATCGAGTTAGCACGGGTAAGTAAACATCCTCATATGAGAGATTGAAAAACTCTGGTGTCTTTTCAATAACATGGGAGGGAAAGAAGATATAGTGTGGTTGCCGAACAAAAAGAAATAGACAAATCGCTACATAAGCGATCGCTGCAACAATTCCTAACAGAAGTAGCAGTTGTAACCCTAGTTGCAGTTTGTTTAATATCATGCAAAAGATTTTATACTTTTATAAGTACTAATAAATATGGTAATTATCTACTAACCACCAGAGGTTAGTGATTTCAACTTAAAATTCAACAGAACAAAAAAATTTAATATTGTAAAAATATTTACCTTATTTAAGCGATTTTACAGTGAAGAAGTAAACATTAGTCAAGACTTAGGAGAAGGCCGTGAAGCTCTTAGATTTAGGTGAAGCTCAAGTCGAGCAGCTAAAGCAAATAAGTAAATATTTACTGCAAGTAAGACAAGAAAGATCCATCCGTATAGAAGAAGTAGCTGCTAAAACACATATTCGACTAGCTTTTTTGAAAGCTTTAGAAGCAGGAAAATTTGAAGAATTACCAGAGCCTGTGTACGTTCAAGGATTCATCCGTCGCTACGGAGATGCTGTAGGACTAGATGGTAGTGCTTTAGCGAACAGCTTTACAATAAATATCATTCCTTCAGAAGCCAAAAACAATAACACTACCAACAATGATAGTCAAAATTTAGACAGTAGACGAAATATACACATACCTCTTTTCGTACCCTACATTTTATTATTAGCGATCGCTTCTATCGGACTTATCTATGTACTCAATCCTAAACTGATATTAGAAACCTTTGCCAAACAACAAAATCTAATATCTACCTCAAAACAAAAAACAGCGCCATCGCCTCAAGTTGAATCTCTAAGACAGCAACCAAGTTCAGTACCCACTGCACCTTCATTGGCTGTAGCACCTTCTGAAAGCACGGCAAAGAATGTGGCAGTCACTTTAGAACTTCAAGATAAATCGTGGTTAAGAGTGAAAGTAGACGGCAAAATAGAATTCGTAGGTGAGTTAAAAAAAGGAGAACGGAGAACTTGGACAGCAGAAAAACAGTTATCTGTCCGTTCTGGTAATGCGGGTGCGATTTTAGTTACCGTTAACAATCGACCAGCAACACCTCTAGGAAATAAAGGTGCTATTAAGGAAGTTACATTCACACCAGAAGTTAATAGTCAGGAGTCAGGAGTCAGGAGTCAGTAGTCAGTAGCTTCTGGACAACTAACTACTGTACAGACGCGTAGACGCTTGTAAGAGTATAATCGCGTCTTTACTCCTAACTCAGCACTCAGCACTCAGCACTCAGCACTCAGCACTCTCAAGAGAGTTGTGGCTGACGCTGATGCCAAGTAGTTGATTGCTCATAAGCATAAGCTACCTGAAGTAGTTGGTCTTCTCGTAGTTCTTTACCAATGAGTTGTAATCCAATCGGTAGACCATTGTTGTCAAAACCACAAGGAATACTTATACCCGGTAAACCAGCAAGATTCACAGGGATCGTCATCAAGTCAAGTAAATACATACTTAAGGGGTCAGTATTTTTTTCCCCGATTTTAAAAGCTGTTGTTGGAACGGTCGGACAGGCTAAAACATCAACTTTCTTAAAGGCTTTTTCAAAGTCTTGTTTGATGCAGGTACGAACTTTTTGCGCTTTTAAATAATAGGCATCATAATAGCCAGCAGAAAGAGCATAGGTTCCGATCATAATCCGACGTTTGACTTCTGCGCCAAAACCACTGGCACGGGTACGATTGTACATTGCCAGTAGATTGTCAGCACCTGGAGCGCGATAACCATACTTAACACCATCGTAACGAGCTAAGTTGGCTGATGCTTCTGATGGAGCAATAATGTAATAGCTAGGTACGCCATAGCGAAAGTTGGGACAGGAAATTATATGAATTTCGGCTCCTAAACTTTGCAGTCGATCTACGGCTTTGGTGACAGCTTCTTCTACAACTGAGTCTAAACCTTCGCCAAAAGTTTCCTTGATGATGCCAATTCGCAACTTTCCTCTAGCTTTAAAATCTGGTTTTAAGCTGGCGGCGTAGTCGGGGATTTCAACTTTTAAACTAGTGGAGTCTTTGGGATCGTAACCTGCGATCGCACTCAACAATATTGCGACATCTTCTACTGTGCGTCCAAATGGCCCAATTTGATCCAAAGACGAAGCAAAAGCCACTAACCCGTACCGAGAAACTAATCCGTAAGTAGGTTTTATTCCCACAACACCGCAGAAAGATGCAGGTTGTCGAATTGAACCGCCAGTGTCCGAACCAAGTGAAACCACGCATTCTTCTGCCGCCACTGCCGCTGCGGAACCCCCAGAAGAACCACCCGGAACCCGTGATAAATCCCAAGGATTTGCCGTAATCTCGTAAGCAGAGGTTTCCGTGGAACCCCCCATAGCAAACTCATCTAAATTGGTTTTACCCACCATTACTGCCCCTGCATCAGCCAGTTTTTGTGTCACTGTTGATTCATAAGGCGGCACAAAATTTTCTAATATTCTAGAGGCGCAGGTGGTAGGAATCCCTTTGGTACACATATTGTCTTTAATTCCAATGGGAATACCTGCTAGCAATCCAATTTCTTCTTTGGCGGCGATTTTAGCATCCACAGCACTAGCCTGTTCTAACGCCTGTTGTGCCGTTATATGTAAAAAACTGTGCAACTTCGGCTCTAGCGCTTGAATGCGGTCTAAAGCTTCTTGGGTAATTTCAACGGCAGAACGTTCTTTTTTAATTAGCTGTTCGTGCAACTCGCGGATGGATGCCATGATTGCTCCCTTTATGACTCAAGTCATTGATTTTAGTACATATTTATGGGGACTGGGTACTGGGTATCGGGTATTGGGGATTGGGTATTAGTTATTCTCCTTTATCCTCCTCATCCTCCTCATCTCCCTTTTTCAAGATAAATTTTGTAGTATTAGCATGGACTAAAATTTCATGCTGGTAATTTATAAATTAATTTTACAAATTTTATTTAAGGGGGTTGGGAAATATGGTTAAAATAATTGCTCGCAGATATGTAGGCAAAGAAAATGTCTATGACATTGGGGTTGAGCGCGACCATAATTTTGCGATTAAAAATGGTTTGGTAGCTTCTAATTGTTTCAATAAATCCCATTCAACCGCCTATGGATATGTTACTTATCAAACTGCATATTTAAAAGCTAATTATCCATTAGAATATATGGCGGCACTGTTAACGGCTAACAGTGGCGATACAGATAAAGTGCAGAAATACATTAATAACTGCACGAGTATGGGTATTCAAATAGATCCACCAGATATTAATCGCTCTGGTCTGGATTTTACACCTGTGGCAGGTAAGATTTTGTTTGGATTTTCCGCAGTGCGGAATGTGGGGCAGAATGCGATCGCCTGTATTTTGTCAGCCAGAAATGAAGGAGGAGAATTTTCATCTCTGGCCAATTTCTGCGATCGTGTCGATCTGCGTGCTGTTAACCGCCGTACTTTAGAGTCGCTAATTTATTGTGGGGCTTTTGACAAACTCGAACCTAATCGCCATCAGTTAATCAAAGACCTCGAACTCGTGTATGAATGGGCGCAGTCCCGTGCAAAAGATAGAGCTAGCGGTCAGGGAAATCTTTTTGATTTATTGGGCGGCTTTTCTACTGTTAATAATACAACAAAAAATAATCGCTTTGATAGCGCTCCCAAAGCTAGTCCTATCGAAGATTTTCCTCCTCAGAAAAAGTTGCAGATGGAAAAAGAGTTATTGGGATTTTATGTATCAGACCATCCGCTGAAATCTTTAAGACAAACAGTATCACTTTTAACTCCGATTAATCTTTCGCAACTTGGCGAACAAAGAGAAGATACCAAACTTTGTGCAGTTGTCATGCTCAATAATGTGAAAAAAGTGATGACCAAAAAAGGCGATCCGATGGCTATTTTGCAAATAGAAGATTTAACTTCGCAATCGGAAGCAGTTGTCTTTCCTAAAACTTACGAACGCATCAGTTCTCTTCTCGTAGTCGATACAAGGTTAATTATCTGGGGTAAAGTAGACCGCCGAGATGAACAAACTCAATTAATAGTTGAAGATGCTGAACCAGTAGAAACAGTACAAATGGTGATGGTGGAACTTAATCCCCAACAAGCAGCTAACATTGAAGAACTGCATCGCTTGAAAACTGTTTTGCAAGAACACTCAGGAGATAAAGAAAAAGCTAAAATGCCAGTGATCGGAATTGTCCAAGCTGAAAATTCCCGTAAACTAGTTCGCTTAGGTTGGCAATTCTGCGTGCAAGATTCTCGAATAATAGTTCAAGCTTTAAAAAACGCTAGCTTTACTGCTCATTCAAAACCTTTACTTGAAAAATGAAGCAATTTTAGATATTAGTTACTATAGGACTCATATTTAATTTTTGAAATACACGTAGTGGCGTGGCAAGGCTAACGCACCGCCCAAAGGTTTCGGTGCGGTGCGTTACGCTACGCTACGCGATAACACACCCTACAGATACTTAGATTTTTTCATAAATCAAATCGGATTCCTATATTAGAAGATAAAACATCAAATATTGATTAAATCAAAGTTCCAAAATCTAACTTAAATTATTATTTTCTAATAGTAACAAAACAGGCTTACTAAGAAATAAGGAACTTCCAAATAAAAAATATTTAAATAACTGATGGAATAACCCTCTTTACTCGTTATTTCTTAGATATACCTGAAGCAGAAGCTACTAAGTAGGGTGAACTAATAGACACTTTTTTTAGCTTCTTAAAGGGTAGCAATTGATGTCGCTGATTGAAAAACTAAAAACTACGCATTTTTACTTAATATAATTTTTAAACTTGATAGAAAATTTGCGATTTAAATAGCAGTATATTCTCGTGTCAATATGATATTTTCATGCTTTTTTCATTACTTATGCGGATGATGATTTCATTAATTAAATGGTATCTTTTTATGCTAAGGGGGGATACATGTAACAGTCAGGGTAAGGAGCTAAAACTTCATGATTGCAAACGATTTATATCAATTTGTTTCTTATTGTAAAAAAATTCAACCACAAACTCAGCAAGATATTAAACAATTTTTTGAGGGGGTTATTGTCTTCCCTTATGATAATGAATTACTATTACAAGCTTATTTATTTTTAAATATTAAATCTTTATTTCCTTCCTGCCGTGAGTTGTTATTATTTGAAAAATCTCCAATTGCAGATTATACAGATTTAGGAAAATGCGATTTTGTCTACCTGACATTTCAAGGTAATCTATTTTTAATTGAAACTAAATTTATTGATACAGAAGCAAAAGGAGCAACGGAAAGGAAAAGAAGAAACAAGCATAGGAATAAAGTATTTGAACAAGTTATTACTTTAAAAAGTAGATTTAGTGAATATTGGGATCTTAGGATTGAACAATTAGAATGTGGTGTTTTTACAACCGATCCAGAAGTTGACTGGCGAGGTAATGGTGTTAATGTTGTAACAAAGTCAATATCTATAGAACATCTAGAAAGATGGCGTAGAAATTATAAAAATAACAACTATGTTTAAAGTTTAATAATACAGTTTAAAATATTATATTAAGGTTATTATTCACTTTCATTATAGTAATTTTAAATAAAAAATAAGATTCCCAATTTCCTCAAAGAAGTTGGGAATTTAAGCTTTTGTGAAACACTGTATAAGATAAGAATAGCTAGTTGCTTTTTTAAAGTGCAATAAGTGGTGTTAAAGAGTAATTAATTCAATTAAAAAACTTTGTAAATCTCAAGCAGAGCTAGGTTTTTGAGTTACAGGCTTATGCTATTTTGGTACATATGTACTATTTTGCTGCTAAAATGCTTTACAAACTCAGTAGCTTTGCAAGAGAAACTATGAGAGAAATCGATCGCAGTTACAAACATCACATTTCGCTTCCGTTTTCCCTGTCACAACCTACAACCGTGACTAATGCAATAGTGCCACTGCAACCACAACAAGAAAACATCGTTGGTGATTGGGAGCGTTTAGTCGCGCAAGCACAACGTATTAATCAGATGGCAGCGGAGTTAGAAGCTACGATATTGGAGTTGAAAGCAATAGCCAGTAAGCTCAACAGTCAAAGAAGCTGTCTGCAAGGGAATGGTAAAGCATACAAAAGCATTTGTAAGTATTTGACAGTGAGCGTTCCTTGGGTGAGACAAAAACCAGATGAGTCTTTTGTCTTGACGACACGGAAAGTCGATTTATTTCGAGCAGAAAGAGAAGCTGCACTATTAGCACAGAAACTTCGCCAACAAACTAAAACAAAAAGATTGGCTTCGCAGCGACATAGAAAAAACAAGAATACGGTTGATACTGACACAACTGGCTTTTTCTAAAGGACGCTAATCAACAAATCTTAAAATTATCAAAATTCAACGACAGCCCACGTTATAAGCTGTAACAGTTATGCTGAGAAGTGGAAGCTGGTACTTCTTTTTGAAAGTTACCAGATGCCACACGCCTGATAATTTGCAACAACTCTCTCAAGTTGATTATGAGTGGGAAAAGTTGCTTTCGGAAGCAAAAAGGCGCAACTGTCCTATGTGTTGCACTCTTCAAAAAACGAGAGTGCAACATTAGACAAGAGCAATCAGCGTATAAAAGAGGTAAAAAAGGTGTTCAAGCCACTTTTGGTAATTGCCATTGGTTTTTTACCGTTCCTGTTTTCGCTGTGGACGATCCGTAAAACTCACTTGCGGACACGTTTGCGGATGAGGCAAGCAGCCATGAATTTATCAGGGGTAAGGGTACAGCAAATTCGACCTATTGAAGGCGATCGCTATTATTTAGAAGGGGTAGGCTATCTAATTGGCGATATTAGTTGTAAATTTAATGCCCAATCTGGTTATATCCGCTGTGCTGTCAACCCCAGCGGCCCTTGTCAGGGTTGCCGTCACTACGAATCAAAAAAATTAGTTAGTAAAGAATATAAGGCTTAAAAATTCTTAATCCCTGAATATTAAAGTTTTAGGACTTACGCAAAAATTGCCGAAAAGCTAAATTTATCGAACTGCCCTTCAGGTGACGCTCCTTCTCCCAAGGGTAGACGCTACGCGAACGTCACTTTGCCACCCTTCGCACGCGCCAAGACAGCAAGTGACTCACCAAGAACGCTAAGAATTCTTAGATTGTGCGTAAGTTTTATGTATATAGCGATATTTATTAACAAAAGTAAGGAGTTAGAAAAATGACAATGACCTCGATTCAGGGCAACTTTAGAATCATCAAAGCTGCTCCTGATGGCGATTCTATTCGCTTCTATCCTAACAACCCTCAGCTATGGGAGAAATTATTACCAACACGAGTTGTTACTAACCGTGCAGGAGGCGCACAGTTACGCTTAGATAGTATTGATGCTTTAGAAACTCACTTCAATCCCAGGGGAGATAGTATAGGGGTGCAACACCAACCACTGGAATTGGCTCATAGTGCTGCTAGTGAGTTGCTAAAATTTTTAGGATTTAAAAAAATTACTCGTAATGCCAATGAAGTCGTGACTGCGGCGGAACCAGAAGCAATACCTGGTTTCATCCTCACAAAATTTGCAGATACTTATGGCAGGAGTGTAGCTTTTGCCTTTAAAGGCAATTCAGATGTAGAGGATGGCAGCAGTATTTATTTGGATAAATCTTTACTAAAAAAGAGCGCGAACTACCATCTCTTAGCTAAAGGCTTAGTTTATCCTACCTTTTATTCCAAGTTATATCCCGACATCCGTAAAGAATTAATTCTTGTTACTGAAAAAGTCCGCAAGGAAAAAAAAGGTTTGTGGGCATTAGATAAAACTAATGATGGTTTTGTCTTGGAAGATTTAGAAACCATTACTGATAACGTTGTTATCCTGCCTAAACTATTTCGCCGACTTCTCGGTTATTTAGCGATTAATGATGGCAGCATATCTATAGAAAAGTTTGTTGAGTACCTTAAATCTCTGGGCGATCGCTTAATCATTCTTCCAGAAGGTCATGTTACAGGATTTGATTTTGTAGTTAAAGTCGAGGGGCAGAATATCAAACTAACTTCTCAGCCGGAAGATTTGGTTTTTCTGGAAAAATAATTCAGCGAAACAGTCTCGAATAATGAATGTTGAGTCGGGAGTTCTGGGCAATTAGCCTTGACTCTGACTCAGGACTCTTAAGTACGCCGCAAGTTTATTTGATGTTTTAAAAGTTGCATTAGTTAAACTCGAAGCAGCAACAATCCACTCGTTAAAGCTTCATTCCAAAGAGGTGATTTTTGTATTTCTGCCAGAGAAACAGGTGGATTTACAAATTGTGCGCTCATATCGCCATCAATCGAATAACATGACTCTGGTTGTAAAGATAATTGCCAAAAACCTATATCATGCCACTGACCAAATTTATACCCAACTCGACGCAAGACACCTACAGGTGAAAAACCGACAGATTCATGTACAGCCACGCTTGGTTGATTGGGTAAAGCGATCGCGGCGACAACGTTATAAAATCCTTGCAGTCGCAGCAATTTAAACAAAGAAGTATACAAGGCTCTAGCAATCCCTTTTCTGCGATAATTAGCACTGACGTACACAGATGATTCCACAGACCATTGATAAGCAGCACGGGTACGGTAAGGGTTAGCGTATGCGTAACCTACAACTTCTTGATTAATTTCGCAAACTAGCCAGGGTATCTGCTGTTGATAGCTGTTGATACGCCCTTGGAACTCTGTTTTACTGGGTGGTTCTACTTCAAAAGAAATTGCCGTTTCCCGGACAATTGGCGCATAAATTTCCAGCATTTGTAGAGCATCGTTTTCATTGACTAGTCTGATTACTGGCTTCATTGCAATACTTGCCTTCTCCCAAACCAACTAAATAATAAAGCTGTTTCTTCACCATGTAAATAATTTCATAAATCAAAGCGGATTGCTATTACTGCCATTGTTTTGATAAACGATTTCTCAGCTTATACATCAAATGCTTAGGTTGCCGTAGAAGCTCAGGAGTTTTTAATAAGTTAATAAAAGTATTGACATCTTTATCACCAAATTCAAAAGTCTTTATTCCGTACTTGATGACTAAGTTAGTG
The DNA here is from genome assembly GCF_016056275.1 of Dendronalium phyllosphericum CENA369. Taxonomy (GTDB): domain Bacteria; phylum Cyanobacteriota; class Cyanobacteriia; order Cyanobacteriales; family Nostocaceae; genus Dendronalium; species Dendronalium phyllosphericum. Next base: position 28,464 of record NZ_JAECZA010000026.1, read on the forward strand.
ACGATAGATTGGTCATCTCGATGTTTTTGGAATCCAGGTAAATTTGGTAAACCGCAAGTATTTGGTAATTCTTGTGAAGCGATTCTTTCATCTAAATTATATTGCAACCAATCCCAGACAAATTTGAGGGTGAAATCATTTTTTTGCAGTAACATCCATGTGGTTTGGATTTGTCTAGCTTCGTGATATTTTGGTTCGTCGCAATCCATATAAACAAAGGCATCTCTTTTAGTCCAATGTGAGTTTTTAAACCTAACTTGATGGAAAACAGTACCATTATTACTAATACATAAATCTATTAATGGTTGCACAGATTGCCTAATGCCCCAAGTTCCACAATCATAGTAAAATAGGATATCTCCATATGCAATTTTATTAAGAAGTTCTGAAATAATATATGCTTTAAAAGCATGACCATTCTGGCCAGACGGTTTATCTAAGTATTCTTTATGCTTGGCATAAAAATCTGTTTGCAGCAGGTCTTTAGCTTCCCAAGAAACAATATTGTAAATCCCTTGTTCTCTAGCAGTTTTATTTAAATTTAATTGATTTTGCCTGTATATTCCGCCCTTACGCTTGAATCTATCATCAGAATAATTGAGAAGGTATAATTCCATAATTTGTTCGCTACCCAATTTTAGATAATCAAAAAATATAGCCCGTATTATTTCATCCGGGCTACTTAAGAATCTTAAGCAAAGACGCTACAGAATATGCTAGCGTCTTTGCGACTTGGCATCAAAAAATTAACTACCTTTAGGTGTAGTATCTCCTGGCCCGGCGGTGACAATGACCACATTCTCCGGCTGAATTAAATCTTCAATTGCCTGCTTTACTTGAGCCATACTAACTGCCTGAATGCGCTGAGGAAACTCTCGGATTTCTGCTCGTGAAAGTCCCAGAACAGCATTACTCAAGATGATACTAGATACATCACTAGGATTAGCTAAATCCACAGGGTAGCTGTTAGTAATTGAGCGTTTGGCGGCATTTAATTCCGCTTCTGTGACTCCTTGCTCGCGCAACTGTTTGAGTAAAGCCACAGCACTGGCGATCGCTTTTTGAGCATCCCCAGGAGCAGTCTGCATTTGAATCAAGAACGGGCCGGGATTAATTCCGGCGGCAAATGCACTGTAAATACCATAGGTCAGACCTAGGCGATCGCGCACCTCAGTACCCAAACGGCTAGATAAGGTATCACCGCCTAAAATCTGGTTCAGTATCAGGGCTGCATAATAACGCGGGTCTTTACGAGAAATCCCGTTGTAGCCAATGTAGGTAACAGCTTCTGCCTTGCCAGGAATCACTTTATTGAGGCGTGTCAAAGTCTGCGGTAATGGTACTGTTGGCAACTTCAGCACAGGTGGCTTACCCGTGGCTTGCCATTTGCCAAAGGCTTGATTCAGCAAGTCTTTGACCTTAGCTGGTTCAAAGTCACCGACTAATGCGATCGTTGTGGTATCTGGTCGGTAGTGTTCTTTATAGAAGCGAAGTAAATCATCACGAGTTATACTCTTTAAGCTCTCAGCTGTGGGGAAACTGTGGAACGGATGATTTGCTGGGTAAATTGCTTGCTGGAATACTTGCCGTCCCAGTCCGCTGGGGTCATCTAACTGAACTTTGAGACTTGTTAACGCCCGCTGACGGCTTAGTTCTAGCTGGTCTGCTGGGAAAGTAGCATTTTGCACTACATCTGCGAGAGTTTGAATTAATATCGGCAAGTTGGTTGATAGCCCCTCACCGCTAACGCTAACTCCCTCGCGGCCAGCACTAAAGCCGAGACCTGCTCCCCGGTCTTCTAAGGTTTTGGCTATGGTGAGAGCATTTTTAGTCTGCGTTCCATTAATTAAGTTGGCCGCAGTCAGGTTTGCTAATCCAGCTTTTTGATTGCCATCAAATTCACTGCCAGCATCAATTTGCCCGCTGAGGTTAATAGTAGGAACGCTGTGGTCGGGTAGCAGTAGCACCTGCAAGCCATTGGCTAGGGCGAACTGTTCTGGTAACGATTGTTTGGTGGAATCTGTAGCTGATGTAGCAGTTGGCAGATATTTGGCCAGTTCTGCGGGGTCTACAGGCTTACCAGGGCTGAAGTTCTCCATAGTCCGCCCAGAAGTAGCACCGGAAGTTCCTGGTTTACCATCTGGTTGGGTCGGCTCAAAGAAGCCGATAGTTTGTTTGGCAGGATTGAGGTACGTTTTGGCAACTTTTTGCACATCGGCGGCAGTGACTTTAGCGATCGCTGCTAAATATTGTTCGATAAAATGATAATCTCCCGCCACAGTTTGGTTATACCCCAACTGACTTGCTTGAGAGGTAATATCTTGATTGCCCAGTACAAAGGAAGCTTGCAGTTGTGTCTTCGCGCGGTTTAATTCTTCTGGGGTGACTGGTTGCTGTTGCAGTTTTGCCAAAGATTGCTGGAGTACTTGAGCAATTTTTGGTAACTCTTGACCTGGGGCTGCTGTAGCACTAATGTCATACCAACCCGGTTCCACAAGTTCGGCTGCACTGCCATTCACTGAACTAGCGAGTCCAGATTCCACCAAAGCTTGGTACAACCTAGAACTGCGTCCGCCCGTTAAAATAGCATCCATGACATCAATTGCCGGGACATCAGGATGTTTGATGTTTGGCAGAGGATACACAGCTTGTAATAGTGCTGCACTTCCTGGTTGCTTGAGGACGATGGGAGCTTTTTTCGCCTCAGCAGTAGGAGTAGCTACGGTATTAGTGTTTCTAGTAGCAGTCTTAGGGCGTTTTGCTAGCTTGCCAAAAGTTTGTTTGACAACCTTCAGTACGGGTTCTGTGGCAAAATCCCCCGTAACGATCAAAGTCGCATTTTCTGGACTGTAGTAGGTTTGGTAATAATTCCGTACCTGCTCCACGGTAAATTTTTCCACATCTGCCTTTGTGCCTCCCACAGGTAAGCCATAGGCTCGTTTGGGGAATACTTCTCGCATCACCGCCCGATCTAAACGATAGCTTGGTGAATTTTCATACCCTTGCAACTCGGAGATCACCACCCGCTTTTCACTCGTCAGTTGCTCCGCTCCAACTAAGGCGTTTTCCATGCGGTCGGCTTCTAAGGTAAGCAGTGGTTCGAGTTTGTCTCGCTGCACTGTACCAAAGTAAGCTGTTTCGTCATAGCTAGTAAAGGCATTAAATTGACTGCCCAATGCACTAAATAACCGTCCAAACTGTACTGGACGGTCATTAGTGCCTTTAAACATCAAGTGTTCTAGCTGGTGAGAAATCCCATTCTCTCCCTTAATCTCGTTACGCGAGCCGACTTTATACCAAACCTGCACGCTCACCACTGGTGCTGTGTGGACTTCTTTAGTCAAAACTGTTAAGCCGTTGTCTAACACTGTTTTCTGCACCCCTTTGGTGAGTGAGAGAGCAGAGACAGGTGCTGTTGTTGGTGTTACCGCGTTGGTGAAGTCACCCGAAAACGGCACTACACCAAGGAGGAGGCTGAGGAAAAACCCTATAAGCATGTATGAGCGTAGCTTCATAAGCAATTTAAAACCTAGAATTATAAAACAAAATTCTGCCAGGTAATTCAAAATTGCAATTTTAACTGAATTAGAGGCACGATGCGATGCCTGCGGCAAAGGCTTCGCCCAACGCATCGCTAAATAGATTTTCCCACCGATTTCTGGAATGAGCGATGTCTAACGATAAGCCTCTTTGCACCTACACCTTTATATAGACCGTTAACTATTGAAGCTGAAGTTATGTCTCAAGTTCCCGTGAAGCTAGAAACACTAAGATAGCAAAGTGCTGAGTGCTGAGTGCTGAGTGCTGAGTATAAATCTAATGCTTGCCTAGTTTCTGGTAATAAGTACTGTCCTAAGCTTTAGACATCTCCAGAAATGATGTGAGGGCGTTCGCTCTTAGGTTTTCGTAGAGTACGGCCGTTCGCCCCTACTGGATTTCGGGCGACGCAGAATTAATTATTGGAGATGTCTAATGGGGTTCCAAGACTCTTTAATGAGGCTCGAAGACTCTTTAATGGAGTTCTAACACTCATTAATGAGTATCAAAGACTCTTTAATGGAGTTCCAACACTCATTAATGGAGTAGCGAATACTCATTAATGAGGCTCGAAGACTCTTTAATGGAGTTCTAAGACTCATTAATGAAGCTCAAAGACTCTTTAATGGAGTTCCAAGACTCTTTAATGAGTATCAAAGACTCTTTAATGAAGCTCCAAGACTGATTAATGAGTATCTGAGAGTGATATCAAGTTCGCTAATTACTTATAATTCAAAATTCTCCGCGTCCCCGTGTCTCCGTGTCTCTGCGTCAGCCCTAATTATAAGCATTCATCCAAACATGATACGATTAATGCAGTTCAGATACTCATTCACAAGTAAAAATTTCTCAAGAACTGGATGCGGCTTTAGTTGGTCTACCTTTAATAGCTTTAAAGCGTTCGCCTAATTGGTCGGCGAGAGTTTTTAAGCCTGGAGTTTTCTTAGCAGCTGTCTTAACGTAGTCATAAACTGTCAAACTGCCGGTCATCGCTTCACTACCGACAGCCAAAAGGGTATCATCTACTTGTTCGTTAAGTTGCTTGATTAAGGTTAAAAGTTCGGTGAGCGTGCTAGCTAATTGGTAATCGCGGACTAATTCCTCAACATTAAAACTGGCTGGGAGAATCTCGCGGTTAGACTGAGCAGCAGTGACGCTATTGTTAACAAAAGCTAGACTTTTATCGCCCATTTTGACTAACTTACGCCGTTCTTCGGTGCTGAGGGTAACTAAAAACGGCATTTTTTGTTGAACTGTCTGTAGCGCTGCTTTGATTTCTTGGATATCTGCTGCTGAAAGCGTGCCTGTAATATTTTGATAAGCCATTGGATAATTACCGTGGGTATTCTAATGGTAAAGTAGCAATAGTTGCTAAGTATAGAATTCCCAGAGGTAGATGCGATCGCACACAATGACTCTACTTATTGATGCGTTTTAGTGCCGATGCCGATGGATACTGACTTGATGCTATCAAAGCTTGGCGTTCAATAACCCTTTCATCACTGTTAAAATCTAAAATACGTGCTGTTACTTCTCCAATATCTGTCTGTGGTTGAATCACAGCCTCATCTAAGCGAAAATGCTCTCCCCAAAAGTCTCGGCGTGGGTTGAAAAATCTTACAAGTTCTCCAGTCTGCCAATTAATTGACCCTAAATCAGTTCCTTTTTGCAGGTTACAGAAAATACAGGCATAACAGAGATTATCTGCTGTTGTTGAGCCGCCGTGTTTCACGCTGATTATGTGGTCAACTTGACAACCCGACGATCTATCTGCTTCAGCGACGAGACAATATTCGCATATATGACCAGCGCGAGAGGCAACTAAACGCCGCAGTTCTACACTAATGTAAGGACTAAACACTTTAAAGATTTACTCCGCGCTAATGTGCTGATGAGCTTTTGCTTTTGCTAAGGTCATAATATGTTCTAGCGTGAGGAAACGGTCTAATTCGCTTTTATCTTCTGGTGTTATTTGTCCTATTTTGTGTTGGTAAACCAAATACTCTAAGCGTTCTTTGGCTGCATCTGAAAGTTTAAAATTAATCACGCTTTGGGGAGTGGTTCCAGCAGCAATAAAGTCAACAATTTCGTCGTAGACTTTGGTTGTATTTACAGATGTAGTCATAAATTTACCTGTTTAATTCAATTATGCTACGTTTAATGACTTTCCTAAAGTTTGAGGCTCTGGTAGAGATTCACCACTTTCCAATGCTGTCTCAATTAGAAGTTTTAGCACTTCCTGAGCATTTTTCAGAGCTTCTTCGTAAGTATCGCCGTGAGTGCAAGGCTGCATTACATTCGTAAACTCAGGCAGCAACACTGTATAACATTGGTCTTCTTCTGACCATTGAATAATAATTGTGTATTTCATTCTTGTGTCTCCTCCCCTTCTTCTATTTTCTTTAATTCTGCAAGTGCTTCATTGACTTGCTTTTCTAAATAAGGTTTGGCATCGCTACCATCTTTGCCAGCGATGATGATAGCTTGAGCTAATAGCGGATGTATCCATTTACTGTGACTACCCTTTGCAGGTTTATAAGTAAACCCTGCTTGCAGTAACAAGCTTTTGAGTTATTTGATTTTCTTGGATATAGCCTCAGCTTGCGTTTTTATTCTTAACTTTGAGAATCTTGCTTGCTTTTATTTGCTTGCTCAATGCGTTGTCTAATTGCTTCTTCTGCAATACGAATATTTTCTTCTATTGGCGTACCATCTTCAGCTACCATTGGCCCGTACCATGTTGCTTCTGAATCAGGAGTGCGACGGCTATACAAAACACGCAAAGGCTCTACATCTTCCCGGTGTGCAAGTGCGTAAGCTATTAGTTCTTTGTTAGTCAGTGTTTCAAAGTTCGGTTTCATTAAAAAACCTCCAGTTTCCATGATAATAGTAAGCCTTTCTTTTGCGGTTTCAACTGTGAATAGTAAATCAGCTTACATTTACCCTTCCCACTGCTTTAACTTCTTCTGAGCAAATTTCCGCACTTCCTCATCTGGGTCATTCTCGGCGCGATCGCGCAACAGTGGTAAAGTCTGGTCATGCTGAGGAAATTGCTTAATAATTATCTCCAGTGCAATGCGCCGAGGATTGGTTTCATGCTCTTCCTTGCGCTCAAAGGGGTCATTAACAGTGCAGTTGTGGTAGATGTCAAACAACTCAAGCTGATATTTAAAGTGTTTAGCTAATTGTTGGACTGCTGCACGTCTCATATCTTGGCGATCATACTGGGTAGCGTGTTCTTTGAGGAAGGATTTGGTGTCGGGGTCATCTTTGAAGTTCTTCGCTAATTCTTTGACTGCTGTACGTCGCACATCTGGGTGATCGTCCTGGGTAGCGTGTTCTTTGAGGAAGGATTTAGTGTCGGGGTCATCTTTGAAGTTCTTCGCTACTTCTTTGACTGCTGTACGTCGCACATCTGGGTGATCGTCCTGGGTAGCGCATTTTTTGAGCCAGGTTTTGGTGTTGGGGTCATCTTTGAAGTTCTTCGCTAATTCTTTGACTACTGCACATCGCACATTCCACTGATTATCCTGAGTAGCGCGTTCTTTAAGGAAGGATTTGGTGTCAGGATCATCTTTGAAGTTATTCACTAATTCTTTGACTGCTACATATCGCATGAAAATGTTATCATTCTGGGTAGCACGTTCTTTGAGAAAGGATTTAGTATCGAGGTCATCTTTGAAATTATTTGCTAATTCTTGAACTGCTGTATGTTGCACATCTTTGTTATCATCTTGGATAGCGTGTTCTGTAAGTAAGAATTTTATGTCAGCGTCATCTTTGAAGTTCTTCGCTAATTCTTCGACTAATGCTTGTCGTACATCTTCACTATCATCTTGAGTAGCGCGTTTTTTGAGGAAGCATTTTATATCAGGGTCATCTTTGAAGTTCTTCGCTAATTCCTGGACTGCTAGATATCGGAGTAACTCATAATCATCTTGGGTCATGCGTTCTTTGAGGAAGGATTTTATGTCAGGGTCATTTTTGAAGTTATTGATTAATTCTTCAACGGCTACGTATCGCACATCTTCGTTATCATCTTGGGTAGCACATTCTTTCAGGATAGATTTGGTGTCGGGGTCATCTTTGAAATTCTTCACTAATTCTTGGACTGCTGCACGTCGCACATATTCATTATCATCCTGGGTAGCGTGTTCTTTAAGAAAGGGTTTGGTGTCGGGGTGATCTTTGAAGTTCTTGGCTAATTCCTGGACTGCTGCACGTCGCACATCGTTGTCATTATCCTGGCTAGCACATTCTTTTAGCCAGGTTTTGGTGTCGGGAGATTCTCGCCAGGTCATTGCAATTGCTGTGACTGCTTGAGTGCGAATTTTTTTAACTAGCTGAGTTTCTTCTCTATACAGCTGGGGGTCGTAATAGTACCAAAGGTCATATTTAATTAAATCTTTGAGCTTGTCAAATAATTTCGTAGCCGTTGACGCGATCGCCGAGCGATTTCTCACCTCTACAAGACACTTAGCCGCTAAAAAGAGATTGACAAACTTTTTCTCTTCGCCATCTTGCGCCATTAAATAATCAAGAATCTCCCCAACAAATTTAGGCTCAATCATTCCTACAATTAGCAGCAAAACTTCATGCCAACTTTCATCTTGCCAGTGTTTGCCAAAAACTTCATTCTTCAGTTCCTCAATAGTCAGGGTTTGCGTTTCTTTAAACTGCCAGACAAACTCCCAAGCACAGAAATATTCTAAAAATGTCCGATGCACAAAAGCATAATAATTTGCACCCAGGAAACATAACATAAAGTTGCGAGTCCGCAGTTGATTAATCATCACCTTTGCAACTTCTCTGGGTTTCTCAAATTCTATAGTTTTGAGATAATCTGTCAGAACTTTGACTAAATCATTTTCATTAATCAAATTACCTGCTAAACCCTTCTCACCAGTTTGCATAAGATAAGCAACCTGACGCAGCATCGCTTGCTTATCTTTATAATCAATTGTCTTGGGGTCTAACCTTGGATCTTCTGTCAAAGCGCGTTCCACATCCCATTGATGTAGCAGTACTCGCGATGCTTGATCGTAAAGTGTAGCTCTATCTCTTGGTAGCTCTTGATTCCGATTAAGAATTGCCATCATCGTCAACAGCAGAGGATTTCCCGCCAATTCTGCAATAGATTTGGAAGCTGCAATTCCTCTTTTTAGCCGTTCCCGTTTTCTCACTTTATCTACTGCATCGGTAAAAGTTAACTCATGCCAACGGTTGATAAAATCCTGAATTTGTTCTGAGTCTAAATCTTGTAAAATAAAGTGGCGAAACTCAGCATTAAGCAAGCGTTGGGGTTTATAGCCAATAATCCGAGATGTAACAATTACCTGGACATCAGGATAGTCATTAGTAAAGCGATGAATATCAGTAATTACATCCTCTCGCTTCCCAGGGTCAAACACCTCATCTAAACCATCAAACATCACCAAAGCATTACCAGCTTTTAATTGTTTATCTAGTTCCAGTTGATTGAGATGATGAATTGCACCACTACATTGATGAAAGAATTCGAGGAAATTATTGCACTCTTTATCTTCCCGTCGCCGCATATAAGTGCGTAATTCAATTAGCAAGGGAATTGGTAAAGATATAACATTATCCAGTGGTGACTGTGCCCAATTCAAAGCCAGATATTGCAACAATGTAGACTTCCCAGAACCAGGATCGCCCAAAATCACAAGATATTTATAATCTTGTTTTTTATTGACAACATCTAAAACTGAACGGATCGGCTGTTCAAAATAAACCCGTTTGTGGCGTTCTAATTCTGCTAATTCAATTTCTGCTTCTACTTGGTCGCTTTCTTGCAGCCGTCTGAGATGTTCTTTAGGCAGTTCGTGAACTTGCGGTAAGACTTGATGAGTTTCCCGGACATTTTGAGCAGTAAAAATCCGCCATAATTTCAGTTCGTTATAGGCATAGCCGTTAATATCTAAGCTATCCAATTTAAGATTGCCGTAGCACTCAAGAATTCCTTCTTGATATTTGACTAAATCAAATGTGGTAATTCTTTCAGCCTTACCTTCTAAGATATCTTTGATTTTATCCAGATTTTGGAAATTTAGAATATCTCTGAGTTCAGGAATTCCTTGAATAATCTCTTTAACCTTTTGCAGATATTTCTTCGCAACCCGCTTCCAGTTAAAATCATCTGGTAACGGATTTGAAACATTAATTTTATCCCAAATTTCTTGTAATCTATTAGTATCTATACCTGGATTATTATCTTTAAAGGCATTTCCCAAAATTTCTTTGACTTCTTGATTTTTGAGAAATTGCTTTATCGGTTGCGTATAGTTTTTGATTTCATCTTCAGAAAGTTCTCCACCTTTTAAATCTTCCTGCACCAGTTGTAAAAATTCTTTTAATGCTTTACCAGCAGCGATTTCTATATCTTCTTTCTTAAGTTTCTCTAAAATATTGCCAGGGATACCTTTTAATAAATCTTTAGCCCAATCTTTAGCAGCATCTTTGGCTAAGTCTTCCAGAATAGGTTTAAAAATCAACCCAGCGGCCTGAGTTACACCCCAAATAGCTAGCCAGTCCAGCATAATACTCGCTTCTGTTGAGAGTTTGACTACGAGTATATACACCAGCTTCAGCAAGTATTTCCGATTTCACGATAATTTAAAGTCAGGGAAATACGAGATAATACGTAGACACAAGAAAAAGTCTCGAACCTGAATGGCGCTAAGATAAGCCGACGCGGGGACACGGAGACGGGGGGACGCGGGGAAAATTCATTCAAAAATATCTCCGCGTCAACGTTTCTGTGCCTCTTTGCGTCAGTCTCAACATTTAACTTAGCGCCATTCGTCTCGAAGCTAGATAGATTATGTTAGACAGACCTGATAATTGATAACTTGGAATTGAGATTAGGAGTAGTTTTATGGTTCTACAAGTTAATCCCATCCAAAAAGAACCAGTTGTTACTTGGGAAGCACTTCCAGCCGATTACATTTTACCTGACGACCCAGTGGAAAATATTCAGCAACCTTCTCTCGCTGCGGCGCTTACCGATGCTTTGGGGAGTTCAGGACGCATCCAACCTCAGATGCTAATTGGCTCTAATTTTGGACTGGTAGCTACAGTAAATAAAAAAATCGTTGTCAAAGCGCCTGATTGGTTTTACGTGCCTCAAGTCCAACCTGTAGCCGCCGATGTAATTCGCCGCAGTTATACCCCAAATTTAGAAGGTGCTGCTGTGGCTGTGGTGATGGAATTTCTATCAGATACGGAAGGTGGAGAACTATCAGTACGTTCGACTCCACCTTACGGTAAACTCTATTTTTATGAACGGATTCTCCAGGTTCCAACTTATGTGACTTACGACCCCTACGAACCCAGTTTAGAAGTACGGTGCTTGCAAAATGGACAATATACTTTGGCGCAAGCAGATGCAAACGGACGTTACTGGATTCCTGAGTTAGAGTTGTTTCTTGGCATTTGGCAAGGTGAAAGACTGTGCCAAACAACGAATTGGCTGCGATGGTGGGATAGAGAAGGAAATTTATTGTGGAGCGAACAAGCACAACAAGAACGCCAGCGTGCCGAACAGGAACGCCAACGTGCCGAACAAGAACGTCAACGCGCTGATATATTAGCAGCTAAGTTACGGGAGTTAGGTGTTGACCCTGATGCGATCGCCTAATATTATCTTCGGATGAATGCTTATAATTAGGGCTGACGCGGGGACGCGGGGACGCGGAGAATTTTGAATTATGAGGCGTAGAAAATTGGTGTTTCAGACGCGATGAATCGCGTCTCTACATGAGGATTTGGGGCTTAACTGAACTGTATTGCTCTATTAATAATTCTCGATCGCATTACAATTGATTTCGCGCTTTTAGTTGTAAATATCGCTCAACTAACTGGTCTGTAATTTGATTTGCTGGTGCATCTAGTACTAACACACCTTTTTGCTTTAACTGGGCAAAAGCAACTTGCCGCTGTGCTAATAAATCTAAAGCAACAGCCCGTCCGTAAGTCTCTGTGACATTTTCGGTGAAGGTATGCGCCAAGCGATCGACTTGGGGATCTCGAAGAGTCACGCAAAACGGCAGATAGCGCGGTGCTAGCTTGGAAAGTGCCGCCAGCAGTTCAGTGGAGGCGGTGACATCAACTAAATCTGTAATCACTACCACAAGCGCCCGCCGAGTTTGTCGCTGTACAACACTTGTCACAGCCCCCAAATAATCAGATTCCAGCAATACTGGTTGTATCGGAGTCAAGCGATCTATTAGCTGACTGAGGTGAGATTGACCGCGTTCTGGCGCAATCCATGTATGCATTTGGCGGTCGAATACACCTACACCGACGCGATCGCCCCGATGTAACCCCGCCAAGGCTAATGATAAAGTTGCATTCATTCCCCAGTCAAATCGCTGCAAACCTTGCACCTTTGCAGTCATCAACCGTCCGCGATCGAGCAAAATCAGTAATGTTTGTTCCTGTTCTGGTTCCAAAACCCTTACTAATGGCGGTGTATTGCTGTATGCACCTACTCGACGGGCGGTAGCTTTCCAATCAATAAACCGCAAATCGTCACCAGTACGGTAGTTCCGTAACTCTGCAAACTCCGTACCGATACCCATTTGGCGAACTTTACGAATCGAACCAGATGATTGCAGTGTCAATTTAATTGAAAGCGATCGCAACCCTAATAAATCTGGATAAACCTTTACTGGCAGACTTTGGGGAATCTGCCAATCATCCCAAGCGAATCCCCAACGCCCTAACTGTCGCACCTGAATATTCCCCCAAGGAAATTGTCCTCGTTGGGTTGGGTTGACGGTGTACGTCAATTCTTGGGTACTGTTGCTGGCTACGGTGGTTTGGAGTGTGGTTGCAGATACGCCAAATTCTGCTGGGTAGTAGTCGCGGATTTGAATGACAGCCTGAGACTTTGGCGATTTTACCGTTAACAGAACCGGATTATCCCGCCCAATCGACAAGCGCGGCGGTAACTCCCGCTGAATTTCTACGCGCAGAGTCCGCGATCGCAACCCATCTACAATCATCAATCCCAAAACAAGGATATCAAATAGCAAGATGACAGCGATGCTTGCCGGAATGCTCAAAAAGAAACATAAGATGGGTGCGATCGCTATTCCCAACACTAATAATAAATAAACTCTTCTAGCGGGAACCATAGATTAACTGCCTTTGATTGTGCGGTTTTATTGAGTCAATCAACTTTACAGGAATATAGTCTGTAGGAAATAGGCGATCGCTCCCTATTTCTCCACATCTATTTTAAAATTAATCCGGTTTTTATCCGAGATTTAAACCCTCACTTTCAGATACTAGTAATTTACCTTCGCCTTTATAAAACCAAACATAACCTTCTCCACCACCTTTACCAAAATGACCTAACTTTCGGTAATCTTCTTCAATACCTTTTGTAAATCCTTTCACCATGTCATAATCAGCAATTAAAATTTCACCGTGCTTTAATTCAATAATTTTAGTTGGTGCAATTGTCGCTATTACCACTTGAGCTTTTTGTCCTTTTAAAGCTGATAGAGCAATTCTCCACCTACCATCATTAGAACCAGCAGCTTGTTTAAATTTTAATCGTTTAGTACCTAGAACTACATTATCAGAACAAAACTGGAATACACCATCATCAAATTCCCATTGCTCTTGTTCAAATAGTTCAATAGGTGTGTAATATAAAAAGTTTCCTTTATGTCTTGGTTCGAGGTAAACTGTACCGTTTCCCCGATAAACAGGAGCATTGAAATCTACCTCTGTACTCAGAGATACCCAGATATCTTTCAAACGGTTATCAGTTTTATAAACATCATAAGTTAATTTGCCAACACAACTGTGTAACGAACCTTTTTGAATTACAACTCCAGAATTTTCTAGCTTAATTTCAACTTGCTGCACAAAAGGAATATTTTTTGTAGGGTGATAAAATTTATTAGTATCTTTGTTGATATTATTTTGTAAATACCATAAATCTGTTGGTTCCAAAATATTAACTTTGTGTTCCATGAATTTGACCCTGTATGCTTAAATTAGTTGAGTATAAATAATAAACTCTCAACTGACAATGCCGAGATTTAACTCACATGTTTGTAGCTTTAACACAGACGCGATTAATGAGCCAGCGCATTGCGGTGAGGGGGTCGCAGTCTTGGCGCTTTGCGTCGATTGCGTTAGCGACGTTAGGAGCGTCACTCCCGAACCCGAAAGGGGTTTCCCCCGTTGTAGCGACTGACATCGCGTCTCTACTAACTCAGCAACGCCACTTGCTCCACTTGGGGAGACCCCAAGACCGCAGTGGCTCCTCAGCACTCAGCACTCAGCACTCAGCACTCAGCACTATCTTGGCACTGGCACTTGATTAATTACCGACGCAATTACCGCATCAATTTGTAAACCATCTAGCATCGCTTCTGGTTTGAGAATCAGGCGATGACGTAATAGCGGTGATGCCACAGTTTTAATATCATCTGGGGTAACAAAATCTCTACCAGCTAACCATGCTGCTGCTTGAGATGTCTGCAACCAAGCGCCAGCAGCACGAGGTGATGCACCCAAAGTTAAATCGGGAGATTGACGCGATGTTCCGATCAACGCTAAAAGATAGTCAACGATCGCTTCAGATACTTTAACTTCTTTGACTGCTTGCCGTGCCTGCAAAATTTCAGCTACGGTTGCCGCTGGTTTAAGATTGCTAATATCTACGCGTCTGGCGGCAAATCCGGCTTGACGATTGAGTAACATTTGTTTTTCAGCAGCGCGATCGGGGTAATCTACTACTAGCTTGAATAAAAATCTATCTAACTGCGCCTCTGGTAAAGGATAAGTACCCTCAAATTCCAAAGGGTTTTGTGTTGCAGTCACCCAAAATAAATCTGGCAAAGGCAAACTTTCACCATCCAAAGTTACCTGCGCTTCTTCCATCGCTTCCAACAGCGCCGCTTGTGTCTTGGGGGGAGTGCGGTTAATTTCGTCTGCCAACAGCACCTCGGTAAATACAGGCCCTTTTTTCAAAGTAAAACTGCGGCTATTCAAATCAAAAATATTTGTACCAGTAATATCTGAGGGTAAAACATCTGGCGTTAATTGAATTCGGCGAAAATCAGCTTGGATTAACTGCGCTAACACTTTTACCAAAAGTGTTTTACCAGTTCCCGGTACTCCTTCCAAGATTACATGTCCCCCTGCTAACAAAGCTACCAAAAACTGTTGTATCAGGTTGGATTGTCCGACTATGATTTGGTTGAGTCTCTGACCGAGGTGAAGAAAGACAGAATGGGTTTCGCTCATATTTTGTTTCTCATCTCACGCACAATTGCCAAGATGTTAAAAGATACTTGTTATCTTAGGCATCTTTGCGTGAAATTACAATTGTCGCCGCACAACTTGCCATTTCCCCAACCAGCTTAACAGCTCTCGTTCGCTCATGCGGCGTTTTCGAGATTGTAACTTTAATACCGCTTCTAATTCTGCTGCACTTGCGCCTGTTTTCTCTACCCAACGGTTCACTAGAGTTTGGCGTTCTAGGGGTATTTGTCCCAATCCCAAAGCTTTTTGCAATTGTAACTGTTCTTCTTTACCCACCATCTCTACAACAAAGTCGCTAGATTCAGCTTTTTGCAACACACCTGCCAAAGCTTGAATATATGCTTGGCTATTATCTACAACTGGCGTTTCTAAAGCTACTGGTTTCCCAAAACGGCGATTTTGCGCCCAAATTAGCACTAATAGCAAAACACCTACTTGCACCAGTATGGGTAATACAGGAGTTTTTGCAAAATAGCTGAGTAAGTCACCTTGACCTTCACTTTGTCTGATATCAGCATCTTTGTAGCCGTGAATATACTCATCCACAAATACAGATTTATTTTTATTAGTGACTAAATTGGCAAGATATTTGAAATTACTTAAATTATCTTGGTAGGCATTGGCAGCCAGATAGCGAGTCGTAGAAAAAATCGCTTTTCCTTTATTGTATTTTTCTTCCCAGACTACAGCACCAAAGCGATCGCCTAAAGAAACTTGTTGCGGCTTGGCTTTTGCATCGCGTCTTCGCGTCTCAATTTTGACATCGCCAAAGGGCGATTTTTGCATAGTGCTAAAATCTGCTGCCGTTACCTGCTGGTTTGCACCCAAAATCACCAAAGTGTTACCTTTTTCTACCCATTTGCGCTCTTGATAATCCAGCACGGGTTCTCTGAGAATACTGTATACCTGCAAAAGAGTCACTGGGCTTTCTGTCTTAAGATTGCTCAAAGGCTTTTGCCAGCGCTGGATAGTAGTTCCTTGCTGTTGCATAAAAGCATACCAAGCACCATACCCATTGGGAGCGCGATTATAAGTAGAGCCATTACTAATTTTGCTATTATTGGGAGCCGCTATCAAGGTAAGTAAGATTATCACCCCTAAAGCGATCGCTCCTATCCAAACAATGCGGTTTGAGCGTTTCATACTAACTAAGTGCTGAGTGCTGAGTGCTGAGTTAGGAGAGACGCGATTCATCGCGTCTGTACAGTTGTCAGTTGTCAGTTGTCAGTTGTTATTCTTACCTCCCCATCTCCCCCATCTCCCCCCTGTCTC
>NZ_JAECZA010000208.1 GCF_016056275.1 Dendronalium phyllosphericum CENA369
ATATTCGCAATATTCCAATAATGTTGCATCTGGGTATTGTTCAACCATTGCAGCTAGTTGAGTTTCATATCCATCCAACTCTCCCTTTTGTGCTCCACCTTGTTGTTTGGGTTGTACATGACCTTGAGTCTTATTCATGGAGAGAAGTTTTTGTACAAAACTTTTGGCTACACTAAATCTATTAGCCACCTTCCTGATTGAGGTGTCACCTTGTG
Source organism: Dendronalium phyllosphericum CENA369 (assembly GCF_016056275.1). Lineage (GTDB taxonomy): Bacteria > Cyanobacteriota > Cyanobacteriia > Cyanobacteriales > Nostocaceae > Dendronalium > Dendronalium phyllosphericum. The sequence continues at coordinate 216 of NZ_JAECZA010000208.1, forward strand.
AGTAAGCCAAAACTATTTTTTCTCGCAAGTCGATTGAGTAAGCTTTCATTTTAAGAGTTGATGTACTGGTATTAATGTACCTCATTTACCTGCAATTTGCTGTATGTTTTTTGAGCAATGTAATTGCTTTAGTTCTAGAGCAAAAAATCCCTCAACTTCTTGAAAATTTTGAGTATGAAGTATCTGACTCCAAAAGCAGCTAACGCAAAACCAAACCCAGAATCATCACCGCAAAGCCAGTCCAAAAAAGCACCGAGCGACAACCTAGAATTATTGGCCAGATGGATTGTGGCCCTGATATCACTGCCAGTTATCTTTGTTTCGCACATCGTTGCTCAATTCGTTACCCCCGGCACATCAGGATATAAGCTCGTTGGGGCAATCGGTTTCTGGATTGGTACACTGCTTTCGACTGATAGCATTTGGCAAGTTTTATTCCAAGGAAAACCCCTTTGCCCCTGGTTTGAGTCCGAATGGATTGGCTTTTTTGGTTGGCTACAGTTGCCATTTAATGTTTTATTTTGGATTAGTTTTGGCATCTCTGCACTCGTACAAGTGATGGAAGCAAAAACATTGCGGGGCAAAGATCCGGCTACTGCCAGGAATGAGTTTGAGGAATCAAAACAATACACCCTTGGTAGTAAACCTACTGGGAACATCGATCTGACTGTGGCACTTTGGGGTGATTACAAAGTAGCTGGGATGAAACAGCGTCATGCAGGGGGAGCGATCGCATTATTTTTCTGGGTTGTAGATTTGACTACCACCTTCGTTGGTCGCAATCCCTTCCGCTACACTAATCCAGGAGCAATTATTGCTTGTTTTGCTTACAACATCGTTTCAATGATGGCTGGAGAGATTGGTTTCAGTATTTGGAAGTTAACTAAATAACGGAGAAAGAAGATGGAACAAGTACCAATGCTAGGCACAAAGGAAACGGCACAGTTACGTGGCGATTATCCTGGCATTGAGTATTTGGAAGCTGGCAACATTGCCTCTTGGTTGCAGGAAAGGCAAGACCAGTTGTTAGTTCGCGCCAAGGACGAACGCAACGCGATGAATCTCGCTAAGTTCATCACCCTGGCCACAGCTGTTACAGGCGCTGTTTGTTATGCCACATCTCCCCTAGCTCCCATTGGCGCGGTTGTTGCAGGAGTTGGTTATCTCTGGTCGATTGTTCAGGATTTAAACAATACCCATCAATTTGCACCAATCCCATTCATTCGTGGTGACTTCTTCACTTTCCTTTCGGCAATGGGTGATAGTGTTGCCAGGGAGGAATATTTTGCTAATTCCAACGAGCTTGCTGAAGTTATGCTGCACTTAGAGCCAATGGAGAAATACGAGTTCGCCATGCTCAAGCAATGTTCTCATGTTGTGTGTGAATACCTGAGTGCCGTTGAGCCTGGGAAAAGATTTTACGCTTATCGTTGGTTGTTGGACTGGTTTATCCAACTTAAAGGACATTTCCCCACAAAGGAACAACTATCTGGTCATTTGGCACAAGTTACTATTGACCCCAGAGTCAACTATCAGCAAGTGGAGGCCATTCAGCAGACGACTCAACAGCAGAATTTGGGGATTCCACCAGCGCGGTTTGCTTCTTTACCAACTCCCTCACCAACGATAGAGCCATCAACAACACAGATTAATCCAGATAAAGTTTATCCTGTGCTTTCTCAGCCAGAGTCTTCCTCAACTACAGATCGCATTATTAATACTGAAATCTCCACTTACACATCTACTCCTAATACCAACTATGACTTAATCGGTCACATCGCCAAAAAAATCACTAATATGCTGTGGGTTGGTGTCCCTGGTTCTGGGAAGGGCATCACCATTAGCAATGCCATTGATGCCATCAAGCGACTGCATCCTCTTATACACATCTTTTATATTGACCCCAAGGGTGACGAGAAAGAAACTGGCTACTTCAAAGGTCGTGTTGATACTCTAAAACGCGCCAAGATTGTTGAAATGTCGCCAGTCGAAGCCGTCAAGTGGGTCAAAGACTGTTTTACCGAGTTCCAAAAAATCTCCGGCCCTAAGCTCATCATTTTAGATGAAGGCACTGCTGTTTGTTCCAAGTTCAAAAATGCCAAGGGTGAGATTGGTTGGCTCAAAGACAAAATTATCTCTTACTGTTCTTGCGGTGATAGCTCCGGTTGGCATTTTTGGATTGTCGTGCAGAATCCTCATACTGACGACTTGGGTATCTCTGGCGGTTTGCGATCGCAGTTAACTTCTGTTGCGTTAGTTCATCCTGATAACGTCCCGGCCTACAACGCCATGATTGCCACTCAACTCATACCGAGCGATCGCAAGATCACTTCAACCCAAGTGATGGAGATTGCACAGAGTTCGCCTGTTGGTCGAGCAGTGTATTACGGCGGTATCAATGAATGGTTTCCTATGCCACAGCTAAAAAATTTCTCTGGCTACGACCGGGACACTAACAAGTTTTTTGATTCTGAGCCAAGTAATAAACAATCCTCTCAATCCTTTCCTAATTCATCAAGCACACCAACAACCCAAGCTCAACAGATGTTGACACTGTTAGAAAAAACCACAGCCAATTCAATTGATGAGTTTATCCAGAAAGAATTGAAATTAGATGGAGTTCCACCAGAGCTGATCCGTTTGGGAATCGAAAGATTGCTCCAGAATTCTCATCTTAAATATAAGTTCGACGGCTGGAATAGTAATCAAAATTAATGTTTCTGGTATAAAAACTATGCAAGACAACAATCAAGGTAATTCCCCGAAATCAACCTCAACTCCAAATGAAAGAATAGCGGCTGGTATTGCTAATTTGATTAACAGCATCTCTCAAAGTTTTCAGTTATCAGAACGAGAAGAGCAAGTTCAAAAACAATGGTTAGAAAATATGAAAAATAGCAAGCTCCTGCAAGCAAAACAAGAGTTTATTAATGAAGCTAACTATCAAATGCCAATCTTGTTAACTTCTAAAACAAGACTGATAGTTCTTGAATCAATCCTTGTTGCTCGTGCTAGAGATGGTAAACCCATAGATGATTTAGTTACAGCGATTGAGGTAGTTAGGAAAAATGTTATTGACTTTGATCTTCAATCCAATCAGACTCCACAACCTCAGAAAAATACTCAAATTGGTAAAAATAAAGACGAAATAATCAAATACGAACATCGTTATGACCTTCCAATCCTTAGCGAAATTGGAATTTTGATTTACGATTTACGAAATATTCTATTACTTGCACCATTATTAGCAGTAATTTATGTTTTGTTTTTCTCAATAACTAACCCAAGAATCTGTTATAAATAGGAAAATGTTAATGGTAGTTATGAAAACAAAAGTATGTATTGTCAGATTTTAAATAACTTGAATCGTTTTCTTCAAGACTATCAGAAGATAGATTAAACTTTCTACTATTCGTAAATTACAGGGCAAACGCATTTCAAGTACAATTACTCCTTCATAGCAGAGTTTGAGTGTTTTATAATTTCACCTCTTTTTCCGTCATTTTTTATTCACTAGGGTTCAAAAATTATTTGCTTTGGCTTTGTAGTAACTTATAGTTTAGTTTTCAATTATTGTATGGAGGTATTATTAGGTGATTAAGTTTCTAATTCGATGTTTACCTGACTCAATTCTTGATGCTGTCAATACAGAAAGTTTGGCAGAATTAGACAGGCACAAACTGATAGTTTGGGCAGAAGATATACCAGTTATGAAGCCAGAAACTGAAAACTCGGCATATGATCTGGCTTCTCGTTTTTTGAAGGTAACGCCTGAAAATATCTTGGACGTTTTCAAGGCAATTGCTCAAATCTATACTGATTACGGCAATTGTTTGGCTTTCACCTACTTGATGGAAATTTCGGCAGAATACTTTGGCTTAATTAATGATGTGGACAATGTATAACAACGAATTGCCTATCTTCCAGGTTATAACCTTAAAGAGTGGCTCAACAATTCTTAAGTATAAATGTAGTTTATGTGCGCTTGCAGTTGTGTAAAATTGCTCTATTCATCAAGGTAATAAGCTTGTGGTTCAAAACAAACATAGACAAATTATTAATTGGTTAAGCAGGCTCAAATGTAATTTAGGATTCCACGAATGGAAACTCAATCTCAACGACAAAGAAGGGCAAATTTTTGGAGTTTCGATACGTCGATGTACTAAATGTGGGCGACGGCAAGTATCAGCAAATCGGTATTGGCAGGATTTATAAAGAATAATAAATACAGATGATTTCATTCAAACTAATACTCACTTTACTTGTCTGTTAGAAGACAATGGTAGAGAAATCGAACTTTGCCCTAATTGTAATATCTCATTGGTTCAAGTAGATGAATTGGAGGATGAGGATTTTGATTTTAACGACCAATTAACCAGACCAATTGCTTGCATCGGTTGTGCTCATTATCACGGGGTTGAGTATGGGGGCAACATGTTAGTGTGTGCAATTCACGCACAGGGGTGGGAGGATGAAAACTGTCCGGATTTTAAAGACAATATCTAGTCTTAGCTTGAAGCGAGCGCTAACTAATCAAAACTATAGCTGCTGTTTGAATCAATCCTTGTTGCTCGTGCTAGAGATGGTAAACCTATAGATGATTTGGTTACAGCAATTGAGGTAGTTAGAAAAAATGTTATTGACTTTGAGCTTCAATCCAGTCAGAATCCACAACCTCGGAAAAATACTAAAATTGGTAAAAATCAAGACAAAGTAATCAAATACGAACATCGTTATGACCTTCCAATCCTTAGCGAAATTGGAATTTTAATTTACGATTTAGGGAGAACTCTGAACACAAAGTTCAAAAAACTTTATGTAATACTGAATCTATTAAAACAAACTCAGCAGTTAATTTAGGTAATGCTATGAGAGAAATAGCAAAGCCATTCGTCCATGAATAAACTGCTTAAACGGATTTTGAAACTAATCAAGCAAATTTTTCAGCAGTTCTCATATAATGAACAATCCACTATTCCTTCCAGCAATCGCCCGTTAGAAACTCCTGCTATCATTCCTCCCATTCCGACTTTCGCTCCCCAGTGGCAGAATGGTTTAATACTGGTATGTTCCCAATGTACAGTCGAGCAATTTTCTGACAGTTATCATCGAGTTAGCTCTAGTACAACAGCTTCCGAAGAACTACAGAAATGGCTGAAATCTCGGCTCAAATTTGATAGATTATGGGGAAAATATCGAGTTGTTAGTAGCAGTTGTTTAGGAGTTTGCCTAAAGGAACGTGTTGCCGTTGTTCTTTATCATGATGCAGTAGGACAGCAATGCTTTATTATTTCTCCCCAGAACGAGTGTGAAATTCTTTACTCTTATATTAAAAAGATGGATCAATTATCCCAAAAGTGAGCTTTATCTGTTTTTTCCTGAGTTAGCTGACGTTAGCTGTATCATTTTGTAGCAATACCTCGTCTAACTTTGAGCTAAGATATTCTTTGTCTCCCCATAACTCCACTTTCCTCCCATGAGCGACAGAGAAACCGTTCTTGAACTTGTGAAGAGATTGCCTCCCAACGTCTCTCTTCGTGATATTGTCCGCGAAATTGAGTTTATCGCTGCCGTCCGCGAAGGTTTAGAACAGATTGACCAGGGGCAAGGAGTTTCTCTTGAAGCTGTTGAGCAAATGATTGAAGCATGGACTACCAAGTAGTTCTTTCTTCAAAAGCTGTCGGCGATTTAGAAGCCATTGTCAGGTACATAGCTGCCAGTAATCCTGAAGCTGCCAGGAAATTGGGTCAGCAACTCCTTCAGAAAGTTTCCCAATTGCGTGAATTTCCCTTCCAAGGTCAAAAAGTACCTGAATTTGACGATCCGAATATCCGTCAGCTTATTCTTAAGCCTTACCGTATTATTTATCGAGTTGAAGAAGACAGTGAACAAATCAGCATTGCTAGGTTTTGGCATTCCGCACAAGATGACCTAATGCTTTAAATTGCTGATGCTCAAACTTATAATAAGTTCAAACTATTGAAAAAAATCTAAGCAAAAAAACTGTAATTCTTAATAAACTATAAGTAGTTAATTCGCTAATTACTGTGTTTACCTAAAGTTTTAAATAAGATTAATATCGTTAATTCATTATTTTATAATTACAAATAAATACGTCATTAAAATATTATCTAAAATAGTTAAAATTGGATTATATTAATAATTTTACCACCCTCACGCTACAACGCGTAATTAACAATTAATATATTTTCAATATGCCGTGAAAAGTCAGATTGGTATTCAAGTACTGTGGCAAGGTTGGTTAAAATTACACGACCTCTATGTTCGCGTAGTGTCTCGTAGAGAGGGCTGGCAACTTACAAAAGAGACTTAACGGGAAAAGTCAGGCAGTAAATGAGTTATAGTTAATTTTTTCTCATTTGTAATCTTTTTATCAAAAATTAATTTAGATATATTGTCAATTAGTCAAATAAATCTAAATTGAGCAGCTTCTAAATAATGAGTTCTCAACTTGTTTCTTTAAAATTACAAGTACGTCCAAACGATCTCGATAGTCTAGGTCATGTTAATAATGCTACCGTTTTAGAGTATTTAGAAACAGGACGTTGGGATTGGTTGAAGCAACATAACATAAATATCAAACAGAAAATTGTTCCAGTTGTTGCTCGGATTGAAGTTAATTATCGTAAGGAAATTCTTCTGGAAGATGTGATTGTCAACACTAAATTAACGTGAGTTCGACGGCTCTAAAAACCCCTCTCCAAACCTCTTTCCCTGTGGGGGAGAGGCTTTGAAACCCTAATTTTTTCGTTGGAAACTAAAAATATTTCTGCCCCTCTCCGCCTCGGAGAGGGGTTGGGGAGAGGTTCATCGAACTCACGTTAAATTAGAACAAGCAAATCAATCGTTACTCTATCAAGCCAACTTTTGGCAATCAATTGAGGTTATCAAAGAAGGGAATTCATCAGTTGCCGTTGAAGCTCGCATTCAAGTAGTATTTATTGATTCCACAGAGCGGACTTTGCGAACGCTACAAGAATTTCTAGAAGGAGCAAGTAATTCAAGCAACGGAACTTAATAGCTTATCCTAAATCTTCAATTAAATTCTCAAGGTATTTTCGTGCTTCTGATATGATTAAATACAGAAGATTACCACTGCTATTCATTATTTCATATTCATCGAGAACAACATTATTAGCATCTACACTCCACCCTAGTCCGGAAATTAGACCATTAGCATCAGCTTTCTCTCCAAGTTCAGCTATTTCTAAAAGCAGAGATTTATACTCAGGCTTTAGCTTTTGGGTTTGAATCATTTTGTCTAACCTGGCTTCAAATTCTGTGGATGATTCATACTTATGGGTCATTATTTTAAATTATCTTTTAGCTGAGATTTAACTTGGCTGCAACAATCTCTGCCACAACCTTGTGTAACGCTGCTGGTCATTAGTAGTTCCCACAGCCAAGGATATCGCCTTCTTTGAGCCAACCACAATTGCTAATTTCCTTGCCCGTGTTAATCCCGTATAAAAGAGATTACGCGACAGCATTATAAAATGCTGCATATAAAAAGGAAGTATCACCACAGGATACTCGGAGCCTTGACTTTTATGAATTGAGACAGCGAACGCCAACGTAATCTCATTCAAGTCAGCATAATCGTAGACCACATCTCGTCCACCGTAGTCCACTGTAAGCTCTTGTTCCTCTGTATCGATACTCAGGATGGTTCCCAAGTCTCCGTTGAATACTTCACGGTTGTAATCATTGGTTTGTTGGATGATGCGATCGCCCACCCGCAGCGTCATTCCACTTCTGACAATCTCTGGTTTATCAGGGCTAGGCGGATTGAGAAGCCCCTGCAATACAGCATTCAGGTTGCGAGTCCCCACTAACCCGCGCGACATTGGGCAAAGTACTTGCACATCACATGCCGGGTTAAAACCAAGTCTAGGAATAAAATCTGTAATTAACTCACAAATTGCCTGTACTCCATGTTCTGGCTGATAACCTCCACTATGCCACAGGCAATCTGACACCGGATTATCCGAAATTGGCTCAAGGGTCGGGTAATCGCCTTGATTGATTTGGTGTGCGGCGATGACAATTGCACTCTGCTGGGCTTGGCGAAATACTTGCGTTAATCGTACTACTGGTACCCGAAGAGAATTGATCAGGTCAGCTAGTACTTTTCCTGGCCCTACTGATGGCAGCTGGTCGATATCACCCACTAATAATAGTTGCGCTCCTTGTGCCACAGCTTTCACTAGGGAATGTGCCAGGAACAAATCCAGCATACTGGCTTCATCAGCGATAATTGCGTTGTGTGGCAACGGATTTTCATGGTCGCGCTTGAACCCCATTGTTTTCGGGTCAAACTCCAGCAAGCGATGTATCGTTTTCGCTTCCAGCCCAGTCATTTCTGCCAAGCGCTGTGCTGCTCTGCCTGTTGGTGCGGCTAGAGCTATTGATTTGCCCATTGCTTTCCAGAGGCTGACAATGGTATGCGTAGTAAAAGTTTTGCCAACGCCAGGGCCACCTGTGAGTACCATTATCGGAGAATAAGCTGCTGTCTCAACTGCTTGCTGCTGTTGTGGCGATAGCTGGATTTTACGACTCGCCATAAAACGCTCTAACCAAGCACGAACGCGTGGCATATCCTGAACGCTCGGTTGACTCAACCGTCGAGATATCATCTGCGCCAAATTCATCTCAGTGTGAAAGAACGTTGGCTTGTAGCACAGCAGTAACTTTTCACTGTAATTTTCTCTAACGCTTTCCCTAATCAATTCCTCCCTAGCTGACATCTCTTTAATTATGTGAGCGATCGCTTCCTCTTGTGGCTGATGAGTATCAGTTGTCAGTAGTTTGATGACGTTTTCGATTAATTCTGGCTGGGGTAGGTAACAATGACCATCCTCAGCAGCTTCACTCAACGCGTGGATAATTCCTGCACTGTATCTAAATTCACTATCAGGAGCTACCCCCAGGTTTCGCGCAATCTTGTCAGCAGTTAGAAAACCAATTCCGTAGATGTCGGTTGCTAGTTGGTAGGGGTTAGAGGTGACGGTAGCGATCGCATTGTCTTGGTACTGCTTGTAAATTTTGACTGCGTATGTTGTCGAAACGCCATGACTTTGCAGGAATACCATCACTTCCTTGATAGCTTTCTGCGTCTCCCAAGCGTTCTTGATTAGCTTGATCCGCTTTTTCGCAATGCCTTGAACTTCGATTAGTCGGTCAATCTGGTTTTCGATGATATCCAGGGTTTCCAAACCAAAATGTGCAACGATGCGTCTGGCTGTGACTGGGCCAACGCCTTTGATCAGTCCACTGCCCAAATATTTCTCAATTCCGGTGAGTGTGGCGGGTTTGGTTTCCTTGTAATTAACAACATTAAACTGTGGGCCGTACTGGGGGTGGTCTTTCCAGAAACCTGTTAGCTGTAGTGTTTGTCCTGGTTGGATATTGGCGAAGTTGCCAACGATTGTGGTGAGATCGGTAGTGCGGGGACGTGTTAAACGCGCAACGGTATACCCCGATTCTTCTGAGTGAAAGGTCAGGCGCTCGACAACTCCGGTAATGGTTTCGTACTGGGGAGTTGCGTTAACTTGTTGATTAGTAACACTTTGGGGAGTGGACATTAGTTATTCAAAATGCCGCACATTATTATAAACCTGAAAGTGAGTTTATGTAGTACATTTATACTGTAAAGTAGCCCCACAAAGCTTTGTCAAAGACAACCTAATATAATTTATCTAAAGCACATCTGCCATGCCGAAACGTCTTCTGATTGTCGAATCCCCTGGAAAGGTTAAGAAACTCAACCAAATTCTCGGTGCAGATTGGATTGTACGCGCTAGCTGTGGACATATCAGAGAACTGAGCGATAAAGGTGATGATTCACTCGGTTTCAGCATGGAGAACGGTAGTGTGCAATGCGATTATGTACCGCGAGATCAACGTGCCAAAGAAACAATCGGAAAACTAAAATCCGCCGCCAAAGAGGTAGATGAAGTAGTTCTAGCAACTGATCCAGACCGAGAAGGTGAAACTATCGCTCTTGCTCTAGCCCAAGTGTTGGGACTCAAAGATCCTAAACGGGTTGTCTACACTGAGATTACAGCATCAGCAGTAAGGCATCATGTAAAAATAAATTAAACAATTTTCTAAATAGTTAGACAATCATAATGTAATCAAATTACAGCGTTAAATGTCTAATAACCAGGAAATCAAAAGCATTCAAGGCAAGTACGATTTGTTATCGCCTTATTTGAACGAGAAAACACGGCGTATCTGGGCAGCAATTGAAGCCCAAAGCTTGGGGTGGGGAGGTATCAGCCAGGTTGCGCTCGCAACTGGACTATCCCGGACTACAATCCATGCGGGGATAAGGTTATTGTTAGACGCTTCGGAGGAAGAAACCTCGAATGGCGATAGTAATCGAATTCGTTCGTCAGGTGCTGGAC